>NZ_AP024861.1:1513340-1816008 GCF_024346755.1 Vibrio aerogenes
ATGAATATGAACCTCTGGGGTCTGTCCACCCGGAGAAAAACCGGGCCAGAATTATCGTCGCGACCCACCGGAATTTATCTCAGATGGTTGCTGATGGTGAATTCAGGCAAGACTTGTTTTACCGGATTCAGGTCATTGATCTGCAGTTGCCGGCATTACGTGAGCGACAAGAAGATATTCCGTTGCTGACAGAGCAGTTCATTCATCATTTCAATTGTATTCAAAAACGTTCGGTTCAGGGGATAAGTGCTGAAGCTGCTTCAGTGATCATGGCGCACGACTGGCCGGGCAATGTGCGTGAGCTTGAGAATGTGATTGAACGGGCTTTCGTCTTGTGCCGGGGGAAGCAAATTGAGCTGGCTCATCTGCCTGATGAGCTTCGTGACAAAAAAATGCGGATGGCAGTACCGGAAGAGGCAGTACCGGAAGAGGTGTCCGTGATTCGTCAATCCGCAGAGAAAAAAGCAATAGAATCAGCGCTCAGGCACAATCATGACAACCGTGCGGCGACTGCAAGGGAACTGGGAATCCATACCACGACCCTTTACCGCAAGATGAAAGCCCTGAAGATTCCTTTTCCTGCCCGCAACGGAAGACACCGTCATATCGATGAAGCTTAAAATTTATCTGCCGGATGCTGCTTTTTGTTGTAAAGCCACGATTGTTGTAAAAACGAAATTGTTGTAAAACCGAAATTATTGTAAAACCGCAACTGTTGTAAAACCGCAATCATTTGCATCGATTATCGCTGCATTATTGCAATGATACGACAACATCATCTGTTCCCCTTCATAAAATATATTCAATAAAAACAATTCATTAAGTTAAGTATTGTCTCCCCTGATAAACTGGAACACTGATTGCAATATCTCTGTATCAGCATTGGAGTTTCTTATGAAAGCAGCATTTACGATATGGAATGATCGCATCTCTCCGGTTTTTGATGTCGCCGGACATATACTTCTGGTGGATGTGAATCACCCAAAAGGTATGACGGCCGGAGAAGTCCTTTCTCTGCCGCAGAAAACCGCGGATAAACTGACATTTCTATGCAATCAGGAAGTGAATGTGCTGGTATGTGGTGCGATTTCCCAACCTTTATTACATGCTGTTAAATCATGTCGAATTCAGGTTTTTCCGTTCTGTGCCGGTGATATCAGTGAGCTGGTCTCAGCATGGAAGAGCGGAGAGCTGGTGCAGGCACGGTTTGCGATGCCTGGTTGTCAAAGGCAGCAGCGAAACAGGCGGGGAAATGGCTGGAAATGTTCAGATCTTCTGCAAAGAAGGTGTAATCAGAAAAACAGGAGTAAATGATGTCTGGATGTGAAGAGAATAAATCGATCAGGCATGCATCTGATCCCGAATGCCACCATGTGTTAAACGAAGCAGAAATCTCAAACGGGATGGGCAAAGGTCATGGAAAAGGCAGACGCTGTGGTCATGGACACCGGTGGGGACACGGACTTCAAAATAAAATGGCCCTCAAACCGGATCATCGTGGTTGTCATCATGGTCAGGGTTTGAGAGGAGGAAGGCGTTGTTGTCACCAGACTGAGCAACAGAGCTAAACGGCTGTCGGGAAAACAGAGATGAGAAGGCCGGAGATGATCTCCGCCTTCTTTTTCGCTGAAACCTGATTTGGCGGGTGAGCCGCACAGAGAAAAAGTAGTCATGCATCTGTAGCAATATGCATGACACATGATGTGAGTCACTCTGTTTGAGAGTAGGGGGTAAAAATTGGAGCGTGAACAAGCCGTCAGGCAGGTACATACACATTGTATGGTGTGTGGTCCTACGGCACACAACCCGGATAGCTTAAGACTGAAATTTATAGAAGATACTGCAGGTGATGCTGTGACATGGTTTAACGTGACACCCCGTCATCAGGGATACGATGGCATGTTGCACGGAGGAATGGTCAGTACATTACTTGATGCTGCAATGACTCACAGGCTGTTTCTGCAGAATGTGCATGCATTAACGGCTGAGTTAGTGGTTCGTTTTGTCTCACCTGTGTTGGTCGGGTGGCGGGTAAAGGTGTCAGCAAGCCTGATGAAACAAAAGCGGGGAGTTTACTGGCTGGAAGGTATCATCAGTTATGAGGGGAAAATCATAGCCAAAGCTGATGCTAAGTTTATTGTGCCGCGGGCCGGGCAACACTTATCGTCTGGCAGCACAGCTTTTCATGGATGAGCCGAATGTTGCACTGAACAAAAAACTGCCTCTGATGTTTCAGGGGCAGTCGTTTGATATTTAATAGCCTTTAAAGAAACCGCCATCAAGCAGCATATTCTGGCCCGTCATATGATTTGCCAGAGGTCCCAGTAAAGCCGTTACCGCCTCAACTACATCGTCAACGGACGCATATTTCTGCAGCGGGATATTTGCAACTTCATTTTTCATCAGTTCGTCGTAACTGATGCCCTGTGTTTGTGCTTTATCCTGCATTTTTCCGATGTAAGCATCGGTCATGACGCCGCCCAGAGATAATGTATTGACGGAAATCTTCTGGCCTGCCAGAGATAAAGCCATGGTTTTTGCCTGTCCCAGCCATGCGTGACGGATACAGTTGTTCGTGGCGTAGTTTGTCAGCGCTGATTTTGAGCTCAGGCCTGAAATCATGACAATTTTACAGCCCTGACGGAGCAGGTTGTTTTCAGTCAGCTGCCTGAGCAATCTCAGCGGTGTGATGAAATATTTCCGGTATAGTTCATGCCACTCGTCATCATCGGGGAAGACATTTCCTGAAGGCGGTATTCTGGGCAGTATAAAGACAATTCCGTCCAGAGAGTGGTTATTTTTCTGTATCTGTTCGCTGCAAAGGTCTACAGAGTGCGGATCGAAAAAATCGAGTGCCTGAGTCAGCACCGGATGTTCCTGTTCAATCTCCCGCTTGATGCTTGTCAGTTTCTCTGTGTTCCTGCCGGTCAGAATCAGTTCGTGAGTTGATGCCAGTTGTGCGGCGACTGCAGACCCCATATGACTTGTTGCGCATGTAATAAGTATTCGTTTCAAAGCTGTTTTTTTCAAAGTATGACCTCATGAGAAGACCTGAACCAATTGTTCTTCATAATTTTTACCGACTTCCAGTTCAACCGGTTTATTTTTAATTTGAATAATCAGCGTGCTCTTTTTATCGGATTTATACTCAATCCCCCGTTCCCGGATTGCCTGACTATTGACCACGCAGGAGCGGTTGATCCGGATCCACCGGATAGGAAATGAGTTTTCCAGAATAGCCAGAGAACATCTGACTTTCAGGTACTTACCGGAAGCATAATAAAGATTTGTATAAGGATGACTGTATTGTGCATACAGTAAATCCCCGTTGATGGCGAAATGTCGTTTGTTGTGCTCTGTAATCTTTGTGATGTTTGAAAGCTGTAACTGTAATTGGGCAATATGCTCTGCCAGCAGGTTATTTTCAGTGATAATTTCTTCTTTTTCCTGATGGAGTTGTGTCATCGCTGTTTGATTCTGGTGAGTATCTTCATCGGGTGAGGTTTTGAAAATATAAGTGCGGATGATTCTGCTCAGGAGAAGAAAAAACAGAATTTCGATGCAGGCATAAATGAATGGAATGGAATAATCACCACTGTTTTTCCGGAAGAGAGGGCGGACTTTGGAGGGCGCCAGAAACCATGAAACATGGCCAAGCTCCTTTTGTCCAATTCTGATTCTTTCTTCACCGGATACAAGGTCATTTCTCCGGTTTTCTGACATCAGCGCAATCATTGACTCATTTTGTGAACAATATGTATTGGTGACTTTATCATCGGAGTTAAAGCTACGGATTTCAGCAGTGACGCAAATACCAAGAGAAGAATTATTTTTCTCGAACATGGTAATAAGATCCTGAATATTTCTGCCGATATGCTCCACCCTGAAAGTGTACACATCATCCATAAACGTACTCGATGTGGCCATGGAACGCATGATGCCTGTAAATACGCCTTTGGATACAGTGATCTCATTGTGGGTTGCGCTGACGCTGTAGATCACAATATTAATGATTGCGACAAAGACGGCAACTGAGACCGATATCCAGATATGGTTCTTATAAACCGGCATAATTCAGCGCCTGCAATAATTCGGTGTGGTTGTCTTTTATCCGGTACAAATACAGGTTCTTCTGATTGTAACCCGGCGCAGTAAACTTCATTTTTTTTCCGTCCATGACAGTGATATAGGGACTTTGCCGTAAAATATTGATGGTGTCAGAAGGGGACTCAGCCCGGCGCAGTTGTGGCAGCTGAGCAAGGACCAGATGAATCAAATCATAAGAATATACAGTGAGGAATGTTGGTTTTTTGTCATTACAGAATGCTTTTAAATAGGCATTGAAATCATCGGCATGTGGCCCTTTCACCCTGTGATCCCAGTTACTCAGATATTGCATCTGAACCTGTTCCCGGGCTTTGCCTGCAATGGCAAAAAACTCCTTACGCGCCCCAATGGAATCCGGCCCGATAATCGTTGTTTCCCGTTTCTTATCAGCGGTCAGCGCAGTGTACAGAATTGCAATATCAGGATTATACAGCGCAGCAAAAACAATCTCATTGCCGGTTACGGATTTAGCTATCCGGGAGGCCCGCTGCGGAGAAAATTCCTGCTCTGTAATTTTTGTTTCCGGGCTATGCAGGATTACTTCTTGGGTAAACAGCCGGGCAACTGAAACCGAGTACTCTTTGGCCGGATTGATCACAACATGAATCCGTCTTCCCCGAAAATTATTCATATAATATATCGCCAGTGCCCTGGCCTGCTCACGGCTCGAAGGCATGGTTGATAAGCCATGGAAGGCCGGCTTCAAAACGGACAGAGACGTTGCTGTGGTAATGAATGGAATATGGGCATCAGATAATATTTGAGCAGCAGGGCCTGCCTCGTGAGAAATTAATGGCAGCAGCACTAAGTCGGCATGTTGTTTTACCAGTGTGAAGGCGGCATTCATACTCCCTACAGCAGAGCGATCATTTTCAGCAAAGATAAAGTTGATATCCGGATTTTTCTTGGCAGCGTTATTTGCGACATGTCTTAGTATGCACATCTTTTCATGATTGGAGGTGCTGGTTCGTGTTTTATCTTTACCAACGATGATACCGATCGTATAGGCTCGAGCAGAGAGAGAATAAAAACAGTTCAATGAGAATAAAAATAGCATTAAAGTTATTGAAAAATAATGTATTTTACTCTTTTTTGTTGGTCTTGAAATGTGAACAAATTTCATTGTTGCCTCAACCAGATTGTTCATATAAAAGTTTAGCCCGAATCTATATAACTCATTGAACAGAAATATAATTCATTAAAATCAGATTATCAAAAACTGATTTCATTAACTGTATTTCATTTTTATGTTGATGTCTTCTTTTTTATGGATACAGTTGCATTTTAATGAGAGTAGAAAAACAGAAGAATAATCTATGCATCAATCAGAGTAAGACTGATTGTCTCTCAACTGGAAACGTCGTCGGTAATTCCCTTTCAGGAACTATATTCGTATACGGTATCGGGCGGAAAAACAGAGTGCTTGTTTCGTGTTTTGTCTGCTGCTCTTTCAAGCGCATTTTTTCTGTGTATAGCATTCAGGTGACCGAAAGTTTTTGAACGGAATGAATACAAAGTTGGATATTAGCAATGAATCATAAAGTTGTTCATCACAGCGCTGCGTTGGATCTGAATTGTCCCGGCAGCGTTATTTATGCAGAAAACGGACAAGCCGAAAACAAACCGGAAAATACCTCCTGTGTGAAGGCTTGTCAGGTTAAAGAAGAAGATAACATCATTATTTTAAGTGAGCATCCCTATGAGATCTTAAAATCCGGGTTGATGACAGCATACGAAAATCAACAGGAAATGTTACAGGCTGAGGTGAAAAAAGCATTGCAACGTTTGCTTGAATACAAAGAGTTACTCCTCCATAAAGAGGTGCTGGACAGCCAGGTATTGAAGGATTTTTACTTCAGTATGACACCAGCAGAGCAGGCTGTTGCCGACCGGGGTATTGAAGAGATTTCTTCCGCTATTTTTGCGCTTGATGCCTTACTCATATAGCTTTGATGTTTGGCGGGTATGAAGATCTGGTTTGATAAAGATCGCAAGGAGAAAAAGGACAGTGTGGTTAACTGCAATCATTTCCGGCAGTTGATTAACTTTTAATCTTGTTACTGAGACAAATTTTTATGGCATAATTAATATTTATGTACATAACGCAGGTTAAGCTGGTTTGTATGTACTCTTTTTGCTTATCAGACGTTATTTATAGTGATGCATATAAAACGGATTTTGCCAGAGAACAACAGTTATACTCCTTCGATTAAATTGCACACATTTCGGTGGTTGTTAGGTTTTGCAATTTTTTGTTTTGCACTGATTTGGACAATCGATGAGCTGAGTGGCCTGATTTCTCCTTTTGATGAAGTGTCTTATCCTTTTTGTATTTTCTTCTTTATCCTGATTTATTTTGTCAGTTTGAAAAGAAGTATCAACCGGGAATATCTCTTTCTTTTTACTTATTTTATTGTTGCCGGGTATCTGACCTCATCCAGTATTTACCACCACATCACCTTACACGGTACATTCTCTAACGCTTCGCAATGGCTGGGACTGAACTATGTTATGGCCTATTTGTTTCTTGATGTAAGAAAAGCTGCATTTACAAGTATTGTTGTTTTTATCATGACGATGGTCGGACACTATGTGGTTTTAATGGCTCAGTTTAATGTCAGCGATGCATTGGGAGTATTACTGAATATCGGCGTTTCTCATCTGGTTTATATGGTATTGCTCTGGACGGTGCTCAGGATGCGGATTCAATCGGCCAAAATTCAGGAAAGGCTGGAAATGCTTGAGCATTATGCGCTGTTGGATCCTTTAACTCAGGTTTTTAACCGCAGGGGGCTGGAAGATGAATTGTTTCAGGCGGAGCTGGCTTATCAGCAACAGAGTCAATCCTATGCGATTTTACTGGTTGATATCGATCATTTTAAGTTAATCAATGACCGTCACGGACATCTTATTGGTGACTGGGTGCTGACAGAGTTTATCGCTGTGTTAAATAAAACGACCAGCCCGGAAGATAAACTTGGCCGGTGGGGAGGAGAGGAGTTTGTGATTCTGAAACAGGACGCGTCCCATCAGGAAACTTTCGACTGCGCCGAGAGGATAAGGATTGCTGTTAGTGAGCGGATTCAGGTTGTTGAAGGGGAAATGTTATCGGTCAGTATCGGGATTGGTTATTCCGGAGAAGCCGAAGACAGCCGGGGTGTTTTGGGCATTGCGGACAGGAATCTCTATACTGCGAAAAATACCGGCCGAAATTGTGTCATGGATACCGCAAGTGCTGCAACAGTTAAGGCCACCAAAATAAGCTGATGATTCTATACACTCAGCGCCATGCTTAGATCCACATCTTTACACCCACAGACATCCCGCACTACTGATTTGCGTCTTTTGACGCCTTGTTATTGTTCATTCAGAACTTCTTCTGGCCCCGCACACCTGGTTTGGTGATCAGACCATCAAATTTGCTGGTTGTTTGCTGGTTGAGTCTTTGAGATGAAGACGACAGGGACGTTTCAGTCAAAATCGGGGCTAATTTCTGAATGATCAATTCGCAAAAACAGGCTGTGTTTCTTTGCATATTGCAATTGTTGTGCTGAATACTTTTTATTATGCAATGAGTGTTATTCCCGGAAAACAGGCTTTCTCTGTAACATGTTGATTTTTTGTTATGTAAAAGTTGGCACGGGACTTGATTACATATGAGTAGCCCTTTAAGCCGAGGGTTAACTAGCCAACAGACGTTGTTAGTGGAGTTTTTTTTGTTCACATGTTAAGCCAATTACACGCTTGTAATTGGCTTTTTTTTGCCTGTGGGTCCTGCTATTTTTTTTATCTCACTTTTATCGCCCGGCAGATGTGTCTGTTCATGTTCCAGTAGCCAGCGTTTTCTTTCTAATCCGCCAGCATAGCCAACCAGCTTACCGTTTTTACCAATGACCCGGTGACAGGGAATGATAATCGCAATGCGGTTGTGTCCGTTGGCAGAAGCAACTGCCCGGACGGCTTTTGGGTTGCCTATCCGTTCTGCTTGTTGCTGATAAGACGCGGTCGAACCATAGTCAATATCTTGCAGGGCTTGCCAGACTTGCTGCTGGAAGGCTGTTCCCGGTGTGTGAAGTGTCACCTCAAACCGGGTTCTGGTCCCTGCAAAATATTCTGCGATCTCTTGTTTAGCTTGTCTGATATGATGATTCTCCCCGGCGATAATCGACGCTTTCAGCCGGTGTTGCAGGTCGCTGAACTCTGTTTCCAGCATCCGGCGTTCAACAAATTCCAGTAAGCAAACGCCTTCATCTGTTGCGCAGACAAACATCGGCCCTAAAGGTGTGGTAAACCGGTGAATCAATATCACCTGATTTTCATTTTTCATACCGGGTGTCTTCCCTGTCAGTTTTTTAAAGGTATAGCCAAAGCCACTCAGTGATTCATAACCGGTTTCGTAGGCGGTATCCAGTAATTTCCTGCCGTCTTTAAGCTCTTCCAGTGCATAGTTGATACGATACATCCGCTGGAAGGTGTGAAACGTCATCCCGTAGTTCTTTTTAAACCACCGGCGAATCATCTCCGGCCGGATTTGATGCGCTGTCAGCACGGTATCTGAAATCTTTTCTTTCGGATTATTCCGGACAAGCTCAATGGCCTGAGTGACCTGTAAAGGGGATTCACTGGCATTTTCTGTCGGACGACAGATTTTACAGGGCCGGAACCCAGCGGCCAGCGCATCTTTAAAATGGGTATAAAAAACAACATTTTGCTTTTTAGGCTTTCTTGCCCGGCAGGTAGAAATACAAAACACCGAGGTTGTTTTTACGCCAACAAAAAAAGTCCCGGCATATTCTGCATTTCTGTCCAGAAGTGCCTGATAAAAGCGATCAATGGTTGTTTGATCGGTAATCGCAGTTGAATGACACATAAATATCCCGGGGTCAACAGACCCTTATGTCCGTGAATCTCATATACGGCACCTTACCGGGATTTTATCTGCTACAGCAACCGATAAATTGACAACTATTTTTAAACTTATAGCCAAGTGATCCCAAGATGCGCTCTGAATCCTGGATCTGGGGTATATTTGTCTGTGTTTCTTCGCTATGCTGTGGATTCTTCCTGCTGTCTGAAAAAGCTGTTAAACCGGATAAAATAATCAATCTGTTCTGCAACTTCCGCACTGAAAATCAGGCTGGTATGGGTATGATTGATTTCAAGATGGTCCGTCATACCGGTGATTTTGGTTTCTTCAAGCGTGACGGTTCCGTCAGAAGGGTGTGTATTACCAATCAGCAGCGGACGAAAGCCAATTGCCATTGTGCCTGCGATACAACCGAGTTTCTGCGGAAAACACCAGTCGCTGTTATGATTTTCCAGGCCATAGTCAGTTGAATTACCTAATATCTGCCCCAGGCCAAGTGCCTGAATCGCATCAACAATGGAAGCCCCCTGAAGCGGGGAGCCAATTGCAATCACGTGAGAGACTTGTTCTGCGGTCACCTGTCTGGCGGTCAGATAATGTTTGATCATCAGTCCGCCGAGGCTATGACCAACTAGAATGTTGTTTCCCGATGGATCAATCAGCTTATCAATTGACCTGAAGACGTCATCTTCTTCGATGGAGACAGAATTGTAGCTGATGACATCTGTTGTGTAGCCTTTTCCTGCTAAAAGCTGGCTGAGTGGCTGCATGACCACACCATGCATGTACAAACCATGAATCAGAATAATTTTCATCCGGTAATTACCTCTGTCGATTATCGGAACGGCGAACCACAATTATTTTTTATTTCATCCGGTCTGTGAATGCTTTTGACACTCATGGACTGATTGAATTTATTTGTCGGTCTGTTCTTAACCTTTTCATCATATACCGCTCTGAATCCTGCATCTTGAGGTCATACCATTCTATGTCATTTTCTGATCTGGATATATCTGGTTCCGCAAACCGCTCAAGCCGTCCATGGGCGCTTACACAAGGGCATCCATGCCCTTGTATGTTTGCTCCACCAGACACATCCAGATGATCAGTTTATTTTCCAGATTGGTATCACATGGGTATAAAACTATTTTTAGTGGACTCTATCATTCTGGCTGAGCCGCCCGGTTTTCGCCAGTGATAAGTTTAAGACTTCAGGACAGGTTAACGTTTCATGAGATGACTCATTTTTTGTTGTTTGGAGATTTGCTCTGTTTTAAAGGTCAACACTATGTTTAATATTTGCCCTGACAGTGGTACATATTCAGGGTCTCGATTGAGTGCATCCGCTGTTGACAATCAACCTGGATTAGTTCAATTTTAAGCAGATTTCCTCTCATTACTTTTTGCTGAAAGCTATGTCTGATTTCCCTGACAACATCACGCAACATTTTTATACCATGGACGATCAGGTTCCTTTGACACTGAGAAGTACGTGCCGTAGTGTGCGGCCTTATAAAGCACACCGGCACGCGGAGTTGTCTGTCGGGGCGATTGTTGACGGGCAAACCTGTGTTCACTTCAATGATCGGTATGAAATACTGAATCCGGGTGATGTGGTGATTATTCCGCCGGAGGTCGTTCATGCCTGCAATCCGGTGGAAGGGAAACCCCGCAGTTATCATATGTTATATATCGATCCGGACTGGCTCTGTGCCCTGAATCATCTCTCCTCGCTTCATTTCGGTACTTCACTGACGGTGCTCAAATCTGCCGGGTTGTTCCGGCAATACCTGACGATTGTTGATACCATCACGCATCCGTCATTGACCGGGAAGATGCCTGAACGGGTACGGTCATTCTGTCAGTCAATGATTGCTTCGCTTTGCGACGATTCCGCGTCACCGGAAATGCAAGTCTCCGGGGAGGAGCCTGCACCGGAGACAAATGCATTTATCCGGCAGGTATTGATGACACAGATCTCTTCACCGCCGTCTCTGGATGAACTTTCAGGGAAGTTTCAATTGTGCCCCGAAACGATTATCCGCCGTTTTTCCCGTGACTACGGGATGACACCGAAAGCGTTCATCAATAACCTGCGGGTCGAAGAAGGAAAAAAATTACTGCGGGCGGGTTATTCCATCGCCGATACCGCATTAACACTCGGATTCAGTGATCAAAGCCATTTTCATAAAGCGTTTGTCCAGTATGCAGCAGCCACGCCGAATCAATATCGACAGATGATGTCAATTTTTGACAATAAATCATGATGTCCGCCGGGTATGCTCTTTGTTTTCATATTGAAGATAAGAGAGACGGTTATGTTGTCATCCCTGATTCCGCCGGCATTCCTGATGCTGGCGCTTGCCCATTTTATGGCGCTGCTTTCTCCCGGTCCGGATTTCTTTTTAATTACCGGTTATGCGGTTCGTTACCGGCTGGCGGGTAGTGCGTTGATCTGTTTTGGGATTGCCAGTGGTAATGCGGTTTATATTGCGCTGGTGATTGGCGGGTGGCAGGTTCTGAAGGAGAGTCATGTCCTGTTTTCGGCGATTCAGTGGGGTGGGGCGGCTTATCTGCTTTATATTGGATACCATTTACTGAAAAGCCGGGAGAGAGCGCTCAACTGGCACACGGCCAGTGAGGTTCGTGTTTCAAAAGGAAAGCAATTTTTTCTCGGTCTTGCCTCGGCGATACTGAACCCGAAGAATGCGTTGTTTTATATGAGTTTAATGACGGTGATTCTCGGCAGGCAGGTATCGGTTGAACAGCAGGTTTTTTGTGGGGTCTGGATGGTTTGTGTTGTGCTTGTCTGGGATTTGGCGGTGGCGTCTTTTCTTGGTCATTCACGGGTTCAGCATCTGCTCAGCCGGAAGATTCACCGGATTGAACAGATGGCAGGCGGTGTACTGTGTCTGATGGCCGTGTTCCTTTTCATCAGTGTCTGAACCGGTTATTGGTTTTGCATGATATGCCGGAGTAAGTCACTGTCGTGTAAAGCCCGCTTAATCAGTGCATAGCCGCCGATGGTATCCTGATGCTGGAATGTTGCGCGGTCGAGTGTCAGGTTGCCGGAGAAACTCGGTAGTGTCTGACGTTTGATCTGCTGCATCAATAAGGGAAACAGAACCGGACTGCTTTGGGCAATTTCACCGGAGAGCAGGATTTTTTCCGGATTAAACACATTGACCAGCATCCCGAGCACTTGTCCGAGATACTTCGCGGCTTGTTCCATCACGTGGTTTGCAACGGCATCACCTTGCGTTGCTGCATGGCAGATCGACTCAATCGTCAGATTTTGTGCCGTTAAACAGCTTGGGTGACCCCGTTCCAGTAATTCCCGGGTTTGTTCAATAATTGCCGGATTGGACACGACCGTTTCAAGGCAGCCAAAACTGCCACAGTGACACTGCTTGCCAAATGGATCGATTTGTACATGTCCAATTTCCCCGACCGGCCGGTGTTTTCCGAGCAGCAGTTGTCCGTCGGAGATAATCCCCGCGCCGACACCATTGTGTATACTGACCAGAATAAAGTCATCACACTGCTGTGCTGAACCCAGATAAAATTCCGACAGTGCCCGTGCTCTGATGTCGTTTCCTATATAGACCGGGAGTGAAAAATCCTTCAAAACTTCAGACAATTTCAGACCCGAGATACTGTGATTGGGAGAGTAATGAATAATGCCGGAAGCGGGATCAACCAGTCCGGCCATTGTGACCGCTATGGCTACAAAACGCTGTTGGGGGAAACGGTTTGTGATTTGCTGAATCTGATCGAGCAGGGTGTGAACAATCCCTTGTTTGTCGTGTTCTTCCAGTCTGGTTTGTTGTTCAAAATGGGTTTGGCCTGACAAATCCATCGCAGCACACTGAATCACGTCCCGTCCCAGCCGGCAGGACACAAAATAAAAACCAGTCTGGCGGGTTGTCAGTGAAATGGCCGGACGTCCGCCGGTAGAAGCTTGCTGGGCAACTTCACTAATTAAGTTGTGATCAAGCAGCTGACGGGTAATGTTGGTGACGCTGGCCGGGGCCAGTGCCGTTTGCTGTGCAATGCTGACCCGGGAAACCGGGCCATATAAATCAATCAACTGGTAGACCCGTGCGGCATTCACCAGTTTTAACTGTTCATGATTGGTGACCCGATCTTTGTGTTGTGTCATTCGCTTACATATGATGGTTTGTCCACTGGCCGTTAACGATCGTGTTAATGACCTGATAGTGTGGATCAGTGATGGTCAGATTAGCTACCATACCCGGCTGTATCGCCCCAATCAAGTGATCCATACCAATCGCGCGAGCCGGGTAAAGTGTTGCCATCCGGAATGCTTCTTCTTGTGGGATACCCGCCTGCTCAACCAGAAGTTTGATCCCTTCATTCATGGTGAGCGCTGAACCGCCAAGTGTCCCTTTTTCATCAATACATTTACCGTTTTCAAGGAATACCGGTGTGCCACAAAAATCAAACTGTGTCATCCCGCGGGGGGGCGTCGCTGCTGCTGTTGCATCCGTGACCAGACATAGCCTGTCAGCCATCAGTTTTTTTGCCATTTTGATGTTTGACCAGTGAACGTGATAACCATCGGCAATGATACCGGCGTATATATTGTTCCGGTCAAATACGGCGCCGACTACACCAGGGCTGCGTCCGTTTTCGATCGACGTCATGGCATTGAACAGGTGGGTTGCAAAAGTGATCCCTTGATCAAACCCGCTCATCGCCTCTTCATATGTGGCTGCCGAGTGCCCGAGACTGACGATAATCCCTGCTTCTGCTAACTTGCGGATATGCAGAGATTGATTGACTTCCGGTGCCAGTGTGACTTTTTTGACCCATTTTTCCTGTTGTACCAGCCATTCAATCATTTGATCACTGGGATGTCTGAGTTGATCTTCCGGATGGATGCCTTTACGGACCGGGTTAGTAAACGGACCTTCAAGATGCATCCCCAGCACCTGATACTGATGTTGAGTCATATAAGTCCGGGTTGCTCCGACAGCCTCATGAATGACTTCATCCGTATCGCTGATTAAGGTTGGCAGAAAGCTGGTTGTACCGGTTTGAAGATTGGTTTGATGCATATGTGCCAGCGTGTCTGCTGTGGGTGATGTATTGAACATGACGCCACCACAACCATTCAGCTGCAGGTCAATAAATCCAGCGGTCAGCCTGTTGCCTTTTAAATCAAATCGTTGAATATCATCCGGAAGTCCGGATTCTTTGATGAGTGCATGGATTTTTCCGTCATCAATGATGACGGCGGTATCTGTGAATTTCTGATAGCCGGTCAGAAGCTCACAATGATAAAGCGCGTACATTATTCTATTCCTTCAAATTGATGAATTTCTCCGGCCTCAAGCTGCTGAAAGTAACGGAGTGTTTTGACTTTCAGTTCCAGTGTTGCAGATTCATCACAAATCATAATGCTGCGGGGGTGAAGCTGCAGTGCAGAAACCGTCCATAAGTGATTCACACAACCCTCGACCCCCGCCTGAACTGCATTTGCTTTGTTGACGCCGGTGGCGAGAATTAAAATCTCTTTTGCATCCAGTAAAGTGCCCACACCAACAGTCAGGGCGAGCTCAGGAACTAAGCTGATGTCATTGTCAAAAAAGCGGGCATTCGCGATTCTGGTTTCTTGTGTCAGTGTTTTGATCCGTGTCCGTGAAGAAAGTGAAGAGGCCGGTTCATTAAAAGCAATATGACCATCACTGCCCACACCGCCGAGAAACAGATGAATGCCCCCGGATGTTTTGATTTTCTCTTCATAGGCAGCACATTCCGCTTCCAGATCTGCCGCTGTGCCATCAAGTATATTGATGTTTTTTGCAGGAATATCAACGTGTCTGAAGAAATTTTCAAACATGAAGAAATGGTAGCTTTGCGGATGAGTCGCCGGGATACCGACATATTCATCCATATTAAACGTGATGACATGTTGGAAACTGACCTTTCCCTGCTGATACAGCTCAATCAGGGCATGGTAGGTGGGCAGGGGAGTACTTCCGGTTGGAAGTCCTAAAACGAAAGGCCGTTCAGCGGTTGGCTGAAAATTGTTGATTTTGTTTGCAATGTAATGAGCGGCCCACAACCCGGTTTGTCTGGGGTTTTTCAGCGGTAATAATCTCATTCTCATTCTCCATGTAAAAAATATAACGAACCACTTATTTTATATTTTGAATAAACATAGGGATTACTGCAATGGGATTGTTCATTTTTTTTGCATTAAAGTTGTTTTTGTGACATAAATAATAACTCTTAGTTTAATGGATGAATTAAGATAACAACGAACGTACGAGTAATGTGACGGAGGATACAATGAACGTACTGGGATATCTGCAAAAGCTCGGTAAAGCGATCATGCTGCCGATTGCGATTTTGCCGGTTGCCGCGATTTTATTAAGATTAGGGCAGCCGGATATGTTGAATATTGCTTTTATGGCGCAGGCCGGGGGGGCGATATTTGGTCAGCTCCCCCTTCTGTTTGCCATAGGGATAGCGGTTGGTTTGTCAGAGGATGATGCGGGAGCTGCCGGTCTTGCCGGTGCCATTGGTTATCTGGTTCTTACAGAAGCCGCCAAAACGATTAATGCTGAGATTAATATGTCTTTCTTTGGCGGAATTATCGCCGGGGTTGTTGCCGGGCATATCTATAACCGCTTCCATCAAACCGCTTTGCCTGCTTATCTGGCTTTCTTTGGGGGTAAGCGGCTGGTGCCGATTATGACCGGTTTATCTACGCTGGTGCTTGCCGGGATTGCCGGTGTTGTCTGGCCGCCGGTTCAGAATGCAATTGATGCATTCGGTCATGCGGTTGCTAACGCGGGCGCTCTGGGGCAATTTGCTTATGGTACACTCAACCGGGCACTTATCCCGGTCGGACTCCATCACATTTTAAATTCAATTTTCTGGTTTGGTCTGGGTGATTGTACCAAGGTGACGTATGAAGTCGCGAATGCACTCAATAACGTCTGTCTGGCACCTGATGTGGCGAAATCGCTGATCGTTGGGGGCAGTGTCCCCGGTATTGATGGGTCAGTCATTCAGGAAGTTGCCGCTGAGGTGACACGGGGTGATCTGCACCGCTTCTTTGCAGGTGATCCGAATGCCGGGGTGTTCATGACCGGATTTTTCCCGATTATGATGTTTGGCCTGCCCGGTGCTGCGCTTGCGATGTATCTGGCCGCGCCAAAAGACCGCAGGGCTCAGGTGGGCGGCATTTTGTTTTCCGTTGCTTTAACTGCATTTCTGACCGGAGTGACAGAACCGCTGGAATTTATGTTCATGTTTCTGGCTCCCGTACTGTACATCATTCACGCTGTTTTGACCGGTATCTCTCTGGTGGTCACCAACGCTTTGGGTATTCTCGATGGATTTGGTTTCTCTGCCGGGTTGTTTGACTTTGTCATTAACTGGGGGCTGGCAACCAAACCCGGGCTGCTGATTGTGGTGGGCTTATGCTTCAGTGTGGTCTATTTCTGCATCTTCTATTTTGCAATTAAATGGTTTGATATTCCGACACCGGGCAGAGAAAGAGATGTACAAAATATGGGGCATCAGAAGGCAGCGGAAGATATGCAGTCACTGGCTGCTGAATACACCAAAGCTTTAGGTGGCCTTGAAAATCTGGCGCAAATTGATGCCTGTATTACCCGTCTCCGTCTGAAAGTACAGGACATGACGAAAGTGGATGAGTTACAGATTAAAGCGCTGGGTGCCAGTGGTATCGTGAAACTCAATCAACAGGATTTACAGGTGGTGCTGGGGCCTCAGGCTGAAGTTATTGCCGGTGTGATGAAAAAACAATCTGATTAACGCGATATCTGTACCATGTTGTTGGCTTCAGGGCGCCTTTTCAGGCGCCCTGATTCATTTGTGGTCACGGTAAAAATATAACCTAGTAAAAGTGTCGGGTATTTGTTACGGTGAGACAAAATATATCAGATATGGAAGTGGTTTATGTCTTTCTGGCAACAACTGAAAATCAGCCATCGTTATGCGCAATTCCCTCCATCTTTTTATACAAAAATTCAGCCGGAACCTTTAGAGCAGTGCCGTTGGGGGAGCTGGAATACATCGCTGGCCCGTTCACTGGGGCTTCCGGAAACCCCTGACGATACTTTGCTTGATGCGTTTTCCGGTGCCGATATTCCGCCTCAGTTTGATCCCCTGGCAATGAAGTATGCCGGACATCAGTTTGGTGTCTATAATCCGGATTTGGGAGATGGCAGAGGTTTATTACTCGGGGAAATCACTGATCAACAGGGCCGGTGTTTTGATATACATATCAAAGGCTCCGGCCGGACACCTTATTCAAGGATGGGTGATGGCCGGGCTGTATTACGGTCAACGATTCGTGAGTATCTGTGCAGCGAAGCGATTCATGCGCTTGGCGGGCCAACAACCCGTGCTTTGGGTCTGATCACCAGTGATTCACCGGTTTTCAGGGAACGGGCAGAAACCGGTGCGATGTTAATCCGGCTGACGGAAACCCATATTCGGTTTGGTCATTTCGAACACTTTTTTTACACCGGGCAATTGAGTGAGTTGCGTTTGCTGGCGGACAAAGTGATTGCGTGGCATTTTCCACAGGTCTCTGATCATGAAAATGCTTATCTGGGTATGTTTGAACAAATCATTGCTAAAACCGCAGAGATGATTGCTTTCTGGCAGGCTTATGGTTTTGCCCATGGTGTGATGAATACAGACAACATGTCTGTTCTTGGTCAAACATTTGATTATGGACCGTTTAGTTTTCTGGATGATTATGATCCGCATTTTATCTGTAATCACTCTGACTATCAGGGGCGTTACGCATTTGATATGCAACCGGGAATTGGGTTGTGGAATCTGACGGCTCTGGCGCACGCCTTGACGCCCCTTGTTGACAAGGCGGCATTAGAGCAGGCATTGGATCAATATGAAGCTCTGTTGAATCAGGCATACAGCCGGTTGATCCGCCGCAGACTCGGTTTGTATGGTCAGCTGGAGGATGACAGCGAATTGTGTCATGACATTCTGGGCTTATTGGCGGCAGAAAAAATTGATTATACGGTGTTTTTCCGTCATTTGTCCTCTCTGGACATCTCTTCTTCGGATACGGTGACCGGATTGTTTTCTGATCAGCTGGCGATTACTTCTTGGCTGACGAACTATCTGCGGCGTTGTGAAATGAATGCTGAAGACACCGGCAGTATCATTTCGGCTGCATCCCGGTGTGAGCAGATGAGGCAGGTGAATCCAAAGTTCATTTTACGGACTTATCTTGCTCAACAGGTGATTGATGCGGCTGAACAAGGCGATTTTTCTGCATTTCACCAACTGGCCGAAGTTTTAAAGTCACCTTTTGATGAGCACGCTGAGTTTGAAGATTATGCCAAACCACCACCGGATTGGGGAAAAGGCATGGTTTTAACTTGTTCTTCATAGTTTTTTAACATGTGAGTCATTATTGACTCATTTGTCAGATATTCATGGGTGGATATCCACCCATAATTTCCGGATTGGTTGATTTATGTTCAGTTCGTTTTCTCAACGATTTGTCGCTAAGTGATTGTTGTTGCTTTAATGTTATAAGTTTATTAATAGTCTGGCTTGTTTATTGCCTTATTCAAAGTCTGAAGTTCTTGGGTTTCGCGTTGTGGAACCGAAGTTCGTCAGACCTGACACGAATGCAAAGAATGTATTCTGTAAGAATAATAAGGAGAAAATAAAATGATTAAGCCTTTGACTCTGCTCACAACCTCCGTACTGGCGCTTACCGCGCTGAACGCGAATGCATCAAACGCCTGTGATCCGGGTGAGATCGTGATTAAATTCAGTCACGTCACCAATACCGATAAACATCCGAAAGGTATTGCAGCTTCATTGCTGGAAAAACGGGTCAATGCTGAAATGGATGGTAAAGCCTGTATGCAGGTTTTCCCGAATTCAACATTGTATGATGATAATAAAGTGCTTGAGGCACTCTTGAATGGTGATGTTCAGCTCGCTGCCCCTTCTTTGTCAAAATTTGAGAAATTCACCAAGAAATATCGTCTGTTTGATTTCCCTTTCCTGTTTGAAGACATTGCTGCTGTTGATCGTTTCCAGAACTCAGCTTCAGGCGAAAAGCTGAAGAATGCGATGAAGCGTCGCGGACTTCAGGGGCTGGCATTCTGGCACAATGGGATGAAACAACTGTCTGCCAACAAACCACTGCTGGAACCAAAAGATGCAAAAGGACTGAAATTCCGGGTCCAGGCTTCAGATGTGCTGGTCGCTCAGTTTGAGCAGCTGGGTGCGAATCCGCAGAAGATGTCATTCAAAGAAGTGTACGGCGGGCTGCAAACCAAAGTTATCGACGGACAGGAAAACACCTGGTCGAATATCTATGGCAAGAAGTTTTTCGAAGTTCAGGACGGGATTACTGAAACCAATCACGGTGTGCTGGATTATCTGGTCGTCACATCGACAAAATTCTGGAAAGGACTTCCCGACGATGTCCGGACTCAGTTTGCTCAGATCCTGAAAGAAGTGACACAGTTGCGTAATGCGGAATCAACGAAAGTCAATCTGGCGAACAAGCAGAACATTATTGATGCGGGTGGTGTGGTCCGTACTTTAACGCCTGAACAGCGTCAGGAGTGGGTTGATGCACTTCAGCCGGTCTGGAAGAAGTTTGAGAAAAATGTCGGCACAGACTTAATCGAAGCCGCCCTGAAATCCAATCAGTAATGATGTCGTTTTAACCGATGAATATAAGCACCCGTTTGCGGGTGCTTCCTGTTCAGCTTGATAAGAGTAACCAATGATGGGATGGACTTCTTTTGTGACAAAGGCCGGTAAATTCACTGATTTCATTGAAGAATTTCTGATTGCCTTCTTTCTTGGTGCAATGACGTTACTGACATTTGCTAACGTTATATTTCGCTATGTATTTAATGACAACATTCTCTGGGCACTGGAGCTGACAGTGTTTATGTTTGCCTGGATGGTGTTGGTTGGTGCCTCATATGGTGTGAAAAAGCATTTTCATATCGGGGTGGATGTCGTGATCAATCTGGCGCCACAGGGCATGAGAAAACTGTTCGCACTGATTGCAGTTTCCGGCTGTCTGGCATTTGCTGTCCTGCTTCTGATCGGTTCATGGAACTATTGGTATCCGTTTATTACAGAACGCGCCTGGTACGAAACGGATGATATTCCGATGCCTGACATGTTGCAGTTTTTATCCGTTTGGTTCAATGAAGGTGAAGCTTATGAAAAGCTGCCGCGTTTTATTCCGTATATGGCTCTGCCTTTGGGGATGGGACTACTAACGATTCGCTTTACACAGGCGGCATATCAGGTCGTCACCGGCAAGATGGATCGCTTAATTTCCGGTCATGAAGCGGAAGAAGATTTAGATGCTTTAAAAGCAGAGGTCATGCAGGAAGAGCAGGGACCGGCATCAAATAACCAGACTTCAGGCCGGAAGGAGTAATCATTATGGCAGTATTTTTTCTATTCTTAATGGTCATCGGTATGATGTTGTTTGGGGTACCGATCGCTGTTTCACTGGGTTTATCCAGTATTATCTTCTTGCTGTTGCATTCCGATGCTTCGCTTGCATCGGTAGCACAGACTTTATTCAATGCTTTTGCCGGTCATTACACATTATTAGCCATTCCGTTTTTTATTCTGGCTTCCAGTTTTATGTCAACCGGCGGTGTGGCGAAAAGAATTATCCGTTTTGCAATTGCTGTTGTTGGGTGGTTCCGAGGCGGTTTGGCAATGGCTTCTGTGATGGCCTGTATGATGTTTGCAGCGTTATCCGGTTCCTCTCCGGCGACAGTGGTCGCGATTGGCGGAATTGTGATTGCCGGTATGGTGAAAAATGGCTACTCGAGAGAGTTTGCCGCCGGGGTCATTTGTAATGCGGGTACACTGGGGATATTAATTCCACCTTCTATCGTGATGGTTGTTTATGCCGCAGCGACAGATGTCTCCGTCGGGCGTATGTTCCTGGGTGGTGTGATTCCCGGCATTCTGGCGGGTGTGATGTTGATGGTTGCGATTTATATTGCTGCACGGGTGAAAAAACTCCCCAAACAACCATTTGTTGGCTGGGGCGAGCTGCTTGCATCCGGGCGTGATGCCATCTGGGGATTATTCCTGATAGTGATTATTCTGGGTGGGATTTACGGTGGTATTTTCACGCCCACAGAAGCGGCCGCTGTGGCGGCGGTATACTCCTTCTTTATCGCTAATTTTATTTACAAAGACATGGGGCCGTTTGCAGATAAACAGAATCGTTTGCCTGCTGTCGTGAAAGTGTTCCAGACTTTTGTCCACCCGGATACCAAGAAAACATTGTGTGAAGCCGGCAAGCTGACAATTATGCTCCTGTTTATCATTGCCAATGCGCTGATTCTCAAGCATGTGCTTACCGAAGAACGCGTGCCACAGATGATTGCTGAGTCGATGTTATCTGCCGGACTCGGGCCGATTGCTTTTCTGATCGTGGTCAACCTGTTGTTACTGATTGGCGGGCAGTTTATGGAACCATCCGGATTGTTGATTATTGTCGCACCTCTGGTTTTCCCGATTGCAATTCAGCTTGGTATTGACCCGATTCATTTAGGTATCATGATGGTGGTGAACATGGAAATTGGAATGATTACACCACCGGTCGGACTCAATCTGTTTGTGACTGCCGGAGTTGCGCAGATGTCGATGATTCAGGTGGTCAAAGCTGCCTTGCCGTGGGTCGCCGTGATGTTCCTGTTCTTACTGATTGTCACTTATGTGCCAGCGGTTTCTACAGCGCTGCCAAACTGGCTGATGGGGCCGGAGATTATCACCAAATAATGATTTCAGGTGAGAGTGAGAGGCTGTGGCCTCTCACCGCTGTGCCTGAGGTTCATTATATTCTTTCATGTTCCTGGTGTACTGGCGGGTGGGTCTGCCGATACTACCATGATTGATATTGGCTTCCAGGAAACCCATTGTGACAGCGTATTCCAGATAGCGTCTGGCGGTTGTTTTACTGACACCAATTTGTTTACCCACAGAATCAGAAGTTTGGGGCTGATTATTCTCAAACTCACCCATCACACGCTGAAGGGTAATAGGATCGATGTTTTTCGGTAACTCATCAATGACTTTAGGGTCACGTCTGACGCCATAAACCCGGTTAATTTCTGACTGCTTAAACTTGGTTTTGGAAGAAATAGTCCGGTGGTAATCTCTGAAGCGATGCAACACATCATTAAATGAAGTCAGGGCCAGAGGTTTGATCAAATAATCAAAAGCACCAAGACGAATCCCTGAGGTGACAGTTTGTGCATCTGCGGCGGCTGTCATCATGATGACGTCAACATTTTGTGACTGCTCTGAACGCAATCGTCTCAGCCAGTCAATTCCTGAACCGTCAGGCAGATAATTGTCGAGGATAATCAGCTCTGGTCGCAGCGTGTTATGCATAAACCGGGCATCGGCTAAATTTGAGGCGATGCCAACCAGCTCATAGCAGGCATTTTTTTCTATGTATGCGCCAACCATTTGAGCAAGTTCTAATTTGTCTTCAACAACGAGTGTTCTGATTTTATTGCTCATGTTCTTCTCCTGACTTAGGGTCAACAGACCCTGGGTATAAACAGACTAAACACCGTACCGTGTGGGTCATTATCCTCGACCACTATTTCTCCCTGGGCTTTTTCGGTCAGGCTGTAAATCAAGGCGAGGCCAACGCCATGCATTGATCGGTTGATGTTCTTACTGGTGAATCCACTGACAAAAATGGAGTCCTTGTCCTCATCAGCGATACCGATGCCATTGTCGGAAACTTCAATGATTAATTCTTTACCTGCATCGGTGGCAAACAGCTCAATATTGCCTTTTCTGTCAGTTTTTGAGATGGCTTCGAAGGCATTATCCAGTAAGTTGCCAATGACTGCTGCAACTTCGTCAGCAGTGAGTAAGATTTTTTTTAAAGACAGGGCTGAACCATCCATAATGGTTAAGCTATATCCCAGTTCGTTTGCTTTACGTTTTTTACCCAAAATCAGAGCGGCTAACGTTGGGTGGAAGTCATTGGCCAGTCTGGAGATTTCTGTCTGTAGTCCGCTGTTTTCTTTATGGATGAATTCTCTGGCTTTCTGATAGAAGCCCATTTCCAGCATGCCGGAAACAACAGCCATATTGTTGGCATATTCATGAGTGACGACCCGGAGTGCATCACGTTCTTTTTCAGCTTGTCTGGCCATCAGTTGCAACATTGCTGAGGTATCCCGGCGGCGAAAACTAATAACATAACCGATCAGTTTATCTTCATCCTTCATCATGGTTCTGGACGCCAGAAAGGTTTCACCATTCACATTAATCGTGGTTTCCCCCAAGGGCTCCTCGGTCTGAGGCATGAAGAAATCATAGGGATAGCAGGTCTGGCTGATATGGGTGCCAAATAATTTATGATTCGGCCACTCAATACCCAGCAGATCAACGGCCTGACGATTAATAATCATGATGATACCGTGAGGATCAACGGCAATCATGCCCTCAGCGACACTGTTCAGAATGCCTTTTCTCAGCTGATAAGCCCGGGCGATTTGTTCCGGTGTCATCCCTGACAACTGTCGTTGAATGTAATTGCTGAAAATACTGGAGCCATAAAGCATGAGTATCAGCATCACCAGTGTCGCCACAATCGCCTGCTCAATATAATGAGTGACCATGATCTGGACATGGGATTCCCAGAAACCAACAGTCACGACACCAATGACCTCACCGGCGGCATAAACCGGAACCCGGCTTTTAATGGCTAAGCCGGTCAGACCCCGTTGTATTTCGGTGATGGTTTCACCATGCAGTGCTTTCTGAAATCCGGGATTGTGAGTAAAGCCACCTTCATTGTCTTCTTCGGTGTGAAACAGGCGCTTTCCGGTTGTGGATGCAATAACAATCAGATCAACATCGAAATTTTTCTGGCCACGTAAAACTTGATCAAACGCCTGTGTATCCTGATTTTTAACTGCCTTTTGAATCGTTGGGTTATTGGCGATGAAAGAAGCCAGATTACGCGTTTCATGAAATTTATCGTTTGTGATGACTTTTTCAATGGCTAGAATTGTGGTCACAATAAAAAAGAGTGCGATGATGAATGCAATAACCGACTGAATTAAAAAAATACGTCCTCTGAACTCCATCTTCTCTCTTGACTGCCTTTTTTGTTGAAACCTGCATTAAAAACATTTCGATGACTACCGAGCATATCAAACAGAAATAATGAGGCAATAGATTTTGAGTTTAAAACATTAATTTTATTCAAAACATTGAACCTCTATCATAAATTGATATATATCAATTTATATTTTTTCCTGTAGCTTTTTGGGTATTTTTTTGTTTATAAATAAAACCTAATTAATATTTATTTTGTGACAGGTTGCATGTTTTTATTAATCTCAATCAGATAAATGCTCACGACTTAAAAATTAAATTTTCTTACTTTATTACTTAAATGAAATTAATGTTCTAAAGATTACTTTATTTATCGTTTATACAGATAATAACTACTATACCCAAGCAACCTGAATCATCCATCTTCAGATTGCTTGGTATAGTTACAGGCGTGTTGGCCGCCAGGAAAGAATAAAGATATGTTGAATAGCTGACGCTGAAATATATGAATGATGTATATCATAGAGAGAAGATACCTAAATACACTATTCAATATGAGTTTAATCTTAATGATTAATATATTTCATTTTTCTGCTTATTAATCTTTGTTCTTTTGATAGAAGATATATTTATGTTGGCCGAATACCCAAAGATTAAAAATAAATATTTTTTATTTATTACCTTTAGCTGAAACAATAATTGAGAGTAAATACAATGAAGTTTGAGATTTTGAAGTTTCTTTCAAATCCCTATACCTTGATATTTTTGGTGCTGACAATTGGCTCCCGTATTGAAAATATTAAAATAGGGAAATTTAAACTGGGTATTTCGGGCAACCTGTTTACCGGTTTGTTTTTTGGTTGGGCTGTGCTGAATTTACTGGAAGGTGTCAGTCCGGATGGTCAGTATTATGCCGGTGTTCAGAAAATCCTTCATCACGGGTTGGTTCCGCATAACGTGGCTCATTTCTTCCTTTACCTTTTCATTGCTGCTGTAGGTCTTGCATCTGCAAAGGACCTTGGAAAAGTATTGAAGAAATATGGAGCAAAATTTGTTTTGTTGTCCGTTATTCTGACGGCCACGGGTGGCTTGTCAGTTTATGTGCTGCGGGACAATATCGGTGATGGTCTGTATGAAATGTCAGGGGTTTATACGGCTGCTCTGACCAGTTCTCCGGGTGTCGCTGCGGCACTGGAAACGACTGAAGATTCATCTTATGCCGTGGTCGATGATTTTGCGAATTTGTCAAATGAAACCAAAGATAAAATTCTGAAGGTGATTGATCCATCTCATCAGTTGACTCACTTCAACACGACAGAGCTGACCAAAGCCCAGAAAGATATCTTTGTGCATGAAGCGGTTGCAAGTACCGGTGCTGCAAACGCAATTGGTTTTCCGTTTGGCGTCATTATGGTGATTTTGGCCATGAGCTTCCTGCCGAAGTTATTCCGGATTGACTTAGAAAAAGAGCAGGCTGCGTTTAAGGTTGAGCTTGAATCCATGAAAGAGGACGAAGCCACGCAGAAACCGATTGGAAAATTCAATTTAATTGCTTATGCATTCTGTATTTTCTCTGGCTTAATGCTCGGTTCTGTTCAGGTTTACTTAGGGCCCATTGGGTATTTCAGCCTTGGCTCAACCGGTGGCATTTTGGTTACCTCTCTTATTTTAGGTCATATCGGACAAATTGCCGGTCAGAACTTCCGGATGGATCCGGCGACACTGAACGTCTTCAAAAAGTTTGGACTGGGTGCATTCGTGGGCATTATTGGCCTGACTTACGGTAACAAAGTGATTGCCGCCTTGTTCAGCAGCACGGGTCTTTATATTGCGATGTTGTCTGTACTGGTTGCATTTATTTGCATGGTTGTTGGTTTCATTGTCGGTAAATACGTCTTCAAAATTAACTGGGTCATGCTGTCTGGTGCTATTTGTGGCGGTATGACTTCCACACCAGGTCTGGGTGCTGCAATTGAGGCGGTCGAATCTGAAGAAGCCGGTGCCGGATACGCTGCGACTTATCCTTTCGCGTTGGTTTGTATGGTGCTCTTCACCATTGTTATGAATCACTTACCTATTTAATCCCTTCTCCAGGAACTCTCAGGCTACCCCAGTAGCCTGTTTGGCTCGCTTCTGAATAACGAGGTCATCATGAAAACAAATTCTGTTTCAAAAACAAACTGCATGATTCTGCGTGCAGGTACAAGTAAAGGTGTTTTCTTCTCAGAAAAAAATATGCCATCGAACCGGGATGACTGGACGCCTTTTCTGCTTGAAGTGATGGGTAGTCCTGATAAGCGACAGATTGACGGTCTGGGTGGTGCAAATTCGCTCACCAGTAAAGTGGCCATTGTTGGTCCGTCCGGGCAGGATGGGATTGATGTGAACTATACCTTCGCTCAGGTCAGTATTGATACCAATACTGTCGCGTTTGACAGTAACTGCGGCAATATATCTTCCGGTGTCGGGCCTTTTGCGATTGCGACAGGGATGGTGGAAGCTCAGGAGCCGGTCACAAGAGTGATGATTAACAACACAAACAGCAACAGACTGATTGAAGCTGAAGTTCAGGTGGAAGATGGTGAGTTGGTTGTTGATGGTGATTGTGAGATTCCGGGCGTTCCGGGAACGGGTGCCAAACTGGATTTAAGCTTCTATGAGTCTCAGGGCGCTTCTACCGGGAAATTATTACCCACCGGTGAAGCGAGACAGACAATTCAAACCTCTGCCGGAGAGATAGAAATCTCAATTGTTGATTCTGCAGCGCCTCTGGTTTACATGCGGGCAAAAGATCTGGGACTCACCGGCAAAGAGCTTCATACCGATTTCACAGAAAAAGATCTGACTTTAATCGAAGAAATTCGCTCGATTGCCTGTGAATTGTGCGGTTTTGCCTCCCGCGAGGATGCAACACGTTTATCGCCTGCTGTACCAAAAGCGACTGTAATTGCTGCACCTCAGGACTATACCGATATGTCCGGCCGGGTTCAGCCAGCAGAGAAGATGGATTTATTGATCCGGATGATGTCGATGCAAAAACCACATCAGGCACTGGCGATTACCGGGGCAGTTTGTACGGCGAATGCAGCCAGAGTACCAGGAAGCCTGGTGAGTGAGATTGTCACCTCTGAGAGTGATGAAGTTTTCCTCGGGCATCCGGGAGGTGTGATGCGGGCTGCTATTAAAGCGGATGGAGAGCATATCAGTGCGATCACCGTGGAGCGGACTGCACGGATTCTGATCGCTGGACAAGTCTTTACTAAAACCCGGTTTGCATAAATATCCGGATGCATGCTGAGGCCATCTGGATGTAACACTTCCGGCAATTGTACTGAAAACCGGTCATTGCCGGAACCATAAGAAAGTGAGAGCAATATGAATGAATTCATTGCCGAATATGAAAAACAGGCACAAGAAAGATCGGACATAGGGGTGAACCCACAGGCGATGACGGCGGCCCAGACTCAGGCTGCGTTTGAACTCTTGTTGAATGAACATTTGTTGAGTAAAACAAATGCCGATGAGAGTCGCTTGTTAACACTGATTACTTATTTCACGCCTGCGGGTGTAGATGATGCAGCGAAGGTAAAGTCTGATTACTTAACGAAAATCGCCAATGGTGAACAGACATGTCACGCAATCAGTCCGGAAAAGGCCGTTGAACTGCTTGGTACAATGCAGGGTGGCTATAATGTGATGAGCCTGATCGATTTGCTGGAACATCCACAGCTGGCTGAAGCGGCTGCCAGTGCCCTGAAAATGACGATTATGGTTTATGATGCATTTGATGCGGTCAAAGAGAAAGCAGATGCCGGAAATACCCGTGCGGCAGCGGTTTTACAATCGTGGGCTGATGCTGAATGGTTTTTGTCCCGTCCGGCGGTGGCAGAGTCTATTCCGCTGACAGTTTTTAAAGTGACTGGTGAAACAAATACCGATGACCTGTCTCCTGCACAGGATGCATGGTCCCGTCCGGATATTCCGTTGCATGCTCAGGCGATGCTGAAAATGCCCCGTGATGGTATTGAACCTGATGAGCCAGGAAAAAAAGGTCCGGTTCAGTTGATCGAATCCCTTAAAGCCAAAGGACTGCCGTTAGCTTATGTTGGCGATGTTGTCGGTACTGGATCATCCCGGAAGTCGGCAACAAACTCCGTATTATGGTATATGGGACAGGACATTCCATTTGTACCGAATAAGCGTTTTGGTGGCCTCTGTCTGGCTGGAAAAATTGCGCCTATCTTCTTTAATACCATGGAAGATTCAGGTGCATTACCGATAGAAAATATAGATGTGACAGCGATGAATATGGGCGACGAGATCGAAGTTCGTCCTTATGAAGGCGTTATCCGGAATCTGAATACCGGAGAAGTCCTCAGTCAGTTTTCACTGAAAACAGAAGTGTTGCTGGATGAAGTCCGTGCTGGTGGCCGGATTCCATTCATCATTGGCCGTAAACTGACGGCGAAAGCACGTCAGGCGTTGAATTTACCTGAATCAGAAGTCTTCCGTGCGAATGCGGTGACCGAAGCGAAAACCGGTGGTTTTACGCTGGCTCAGAAAATTGTGGGTAAAGCCTGTGGTACGGATGGTATCCGTCCGGGGCAGTACTGTGAGCCGAAAATTTCAACGGTTGGTTCTCAGGATACAACGGGTGCCATGACCCGGGATGAAATTAAAGATCTGGCTTGTCTGAAATACAGCGCCGGGCTGGTGATGCAGTCTTTCTGTCATACTTCGGCTTATCCGCGCAAAATTGACAGTCTTTTACATGCCACTCTGCCTGAATTTTATGAGAGCCGGGAAGGGATTGCACTCCGTCCGGGTGATGGTGTGATTCATTCCTGGTTAAACCGGATGTTGGTTCCTGACACTGTGGGGACCGGTGGTGACAGTCATACCCGTTTTCCGGTCGGTATTTCATTCCCCGCTGGCTCTGGCCTGGTTGCTTTCTCGGCAGCGACCGGCACCATGCCACTGGATATGCCAGAGTCTGTTCTGGTTCGCTTTAAAGGGGAGATGAATCCGGGGATTACACTGCGTGATTTAGTGCATGCGATTCCGTATTACGCGATTCAGCAAGGGTTACTAACCGTTGAGAAGCAAGGGAAGAAAAATATCTTCTCTGGCCGGATTCTGGAAATTCAGGGACTGCAAGGGCTGAGTGTTGATCAGGCATTTGAGCTGGCTGATGCGTCAGCGGAACGTTCTGCGGCTGCCTGTACGATTGCACTGGCTCAGGATACAGTCATTCAGCATACTCAATCGAATGTGACTTTACTCCAGTGGATGATTTCTCAGGGCTATGGTCATGCTGAGACATTACAACGCCGGGTTGATACGATGAACTCATGGCTGGCAAATCCTGAATTGCTGGTGGCTGATGACGACGCTGAATATGCTGCTGTCATTGAGATCGATCTGGCAGAAATTCACGAGCCTATCTTATGTTGTCCAAATGATCCGGATGATGTCCGGTTATTGTCTGAAGAGGCGAATACACCGGTTGATGAGTGTTTCATCGGTTCTTGTATGACGAATATTGGTCACTTCCGGGCTTCTGCAGAATTATTGAAAGCCTGTGATGGTCCGACACAATCAAAATTGTGGATCGCACCGCCAACCCGGATGGATCAAGCTCAGCTGAAAGAGGAAGGTGTATATAACCGGTTTGCACTTACGGGAGCCCGGACTGAGCAACCCGGATGCTCTTTGTGTATGGGAAATCAGGCCCGGGTGACTGAGAATTGTACGGCAGTGTCGACATCAACCCGTAATTTCCCGAACCGCTTGGGTCAGGGCGCAAAAGTTTATCTGGCTTCTGCGGAACTGGCAACGATCACTGCCATCAAAGGTGCTTTACCGACGAAAGATGAGTATCTGCAAGCGATGCAGGCCTTGTCAGACGGAGCCGGTGATATCTATTCATATTTACAGTTTGACCAGATGGAAGCTTATGAAAAACCACTTTACCGGGTGATTCATCAGCAAGCTGTTTAGTCGCTGCTTTCTTATATTCAGGTGGCCGGCAATTTGTCTGGTTGCCTGAATTTATTTTTTATACGCCATGTTGTACTTTTTCATTCTTGGGATGAAACAGCGCCGGGAGTTCCGGTGCTGTCTTTTTTCATTCATTGCTTTCGATCAGGCCATCATTCCGTCATTCATGTTTGTAATTGTCTTTATCCAGCTGATATTTTTGCATCTTATCGTATAAAGTTTTGCGGGGAATTTTGAGAGTATCCATCGTGTCTTTGATGCTGCCGCCACATTCAATCAATGCCTGTTCAATGACTGATTTCTCAAACTCTGCGACCTGTTCAGATAATCCTGATGGCACGACAGAACCAGGAGTGGTATCCAGTCCTGGCTGAATCAGCTTACCCAGTAATACATATCTTTCGGCTGAGTTTCTTAATTCCCGGACATTTCCCGGCCAGTCATGGCTGAGTAATTGCTGCAAATCCTGCTTGGAAATAGAGTTAGCTGCTTTCCCGTAGCGTGCAGCCGCGACCAGCAGAAAATGGTGAAACAGAGCCGGAACATCTTCTTTACGTTCCCTGAGTGGCGGAATATCCAGAGTGACAATATTGAGCCGGTAGTAAAGATCCTGCCGGAAGGTCCCCTGAAGAGAGGCTTCATTCAGATCCGTTTTCGTTGCCGCAATCACCCGGATATCAAGTGGAATTAACTCATTCGAGCCGACCCGTTCGATGACGCGCTCCTGCAGGACGCGTAACAGCCGAATCTGTGCCGGCATCGGCATTGATTCAATTTCATCAAGGAATAAGGTGCCGCCCTGCGCATGTTCAAACTTACCAATACGCTGACTTTCAGCTCCGGTAAAAGCGCCTTTTTCATGGCCATACAGTTCACTTTCAATCAGGTGCTCCGGGACTGCACCACAGTTAACTGCAACAAAATTATGTTCCCTGCGTGAACTGAGTTCATGAAGTGAGCGGGCAATGAGTTCTTTTCCAGTGCCGGTTTCACCAAACAGCAGAATATCTGCACTGGTATCTGCCACCTGGCCGATCGTCTCTTTCAGGTTCTTCATCCCCTGAGTTTCACCAATGATTCGGGGACCAAGGACCTGACTGGTTTTCAGGGTTCTTTTCAGTTGCTGGTTTTCCAGTGTCAGGCGACGTTTATCGATGGCCCGGAAAACAGTTTCTGTCAGTCTTTCCGGCGAAAAAGGTTTTTCAATAAAATCATAGGCGCCATCGTGCATCGCCTGAACTGCCATGGAAATATCACCATGACCGGTGATCAGGATGACGGGAATATCCGGGTCATGCCGGCGGATAGAATGGAGCAGGTTTTGTCCGCTGAGTCCGGGAAGACAGATATCGGTGACAATGACCAAAGGATATTCATCTTCTTTAGCAGCAAGCAAAGCACTTTCTGCACAATCGAAAAAACGAGCCTTGATATCAGCCAGTTCAAAGCTTTGTTCAATGGCAATGCGGATATCCGGCTCATCATCAATAAAAAAAACATCACACATACGATTTCCTACGGGGTTGCTTCTGTCACCGGAGCGGGGACTGTCGGTAAAATAACCGTAAAGCGCGCTCCGCCAAAAGGCGACTGCGCCGCTTCAATATGACCATTCATATTCTGAATAATTTGCTGGGAAATTGACAGCCCCAGTCCAAGCCCGTTTTTTCTGGTGGTATAAAAAGGATCAAATAACCGGTTCAAGTTCAGTTCATCCAGACCATCGCCATTATCATCAATATGAAGATAGAGTTGCTCATGGTAAGTCGCAACAGCAATATGGATCTGTTTCTCTGCCTGATTCTCCAGCGCCTGTATCGCATTAGTCAATAAATTCAGCAGCACCTGTTCCAGCTGAATCGGATTCACATTGAGCCATATAGGTGTTTCCGGTAAATTTAATTCCAGATGGATCTGATGAGCTTTCAGCTGCGATTGGATCAGCTCTTTCGTGGAGAGAATGATCGGGAAAATTTGTGCAACGACCAATTCATCATTATCCGTTTTTTTGGCAAAAGAGCGCAGCTGGGTGCTGATTTTGGCCATTCTTTCGGTCAGAGAAGCAATTCTGGCGAGATTTTCGTCTGCACGTTCAGTTTTTCCGCTGGAGATAAATCGTCGTCCATTGTCTGCAAAGCTGCGGATGGCCGCCAGAGGATTATTCAGTTCATGGCTGATACTTGCGGACATTTGACCCAATACGGCTAATTTTGCTGCCTGAATCAATTCGTTCTGTGTCTGAATTAACTGTTGCTCTGTTTTTTTTCTCTCTTCAATTTCGGTATTGAGCTTCGCGGTTCTTTCCATGACCTGAAACTCAAGTTTTTGTTTTGCTTCATACTGAATCTGATCAAACTGTTTTTGTCTGGATTTTCGGTGCAGAATCAGTAGTCCGGACAAATAAAGAATAGTAAAAAGCATGATGGTGATCACAATAAACCCGAAACTGTTCCAGAAAATTGAGATTTTCGGTGAAATAACCCGGATTGTCAGGGGAATATTATCCAGATGACGGCTGGTGACCAGATAATCTCCGCTTATCCATATGCGGGATGGATCAAACCATTCGGTTGTTGTTGCTTTAAAGTCACCGGTAAGATTTAACGATTTGATAGGCTTATCCAGATACTGCTTTGATTGATGCAGCTTTAGCTGGGCACGCAGTGTTAGTGGTGTGACACTTTTAAACAGCCACTCTGATTTGCTGGACATAAAAATAATTTGATTCGGGTCTGTCGCAATGAAATAGCTGGTTTTATCTTCCCAGTGCTCTTCAATGGCCGAAAGATCCATTTTCACTACAACAACACCAAGAATATCAGCTGCATATACAATCGGATAAGAATAATAATAGCCGCGCTTTCCGGAAGTTGACCCCAGTGCGTAATAGTGGCTTTCATTTCCCTGTATGGCCTGTTGAAAGTAAGGACGCCAGCCGAAATTTCTGCCGACAAAAGAAAGCTCCTGATTCCAGTTACTTGCAGCGATGGTGTTACCCTTTCTATCCAATAAGTATGTATCTGATGCCCGGATCAGTTTGCTGACTTCTTCCAGATAACGGTTGGTTAAATCTTTCTGGGCAGGATTATCCGCGTTCTGTAATGCCTTGATGAGCCGTTGATCTTTAGAAAGTAAGCGGGGGATATGAGCGAATTTATCCAGTTTCGTCAAAATATAGCTGGCATATTGTTCAATTTGAGAACGTTGCTCAGTCAGCTGGTTTTGATAGCCAGTCTTCCAGACCCAGTGAGCCCCAAAACTTGTGAGCACAACAAACAGGGTAAACAACGGCAGATGAATTCGGAGGAAATTTGACGACATGATACTCATTTTCAGATGGAACCGGACGATGACTTCAATTTTATGGTGCAAATCACTGTAACAATAAGGCACGTTGTGTGAAATTCAGAGCAAGATCTCTTTTTGGATACTTAACATAAAAAAAGTCATTATAACCTTGAAATTTATTATTTAGCCCCAATTCACTTTTGCTATGGAAGAATGAGTCCGGATAATTTTGTTATCTTTGCTAGAAAAATGTGCAGCAAGGCACTTCAGCGTCCAGATAAACTCGACAGTTGTATTTCTGATCGTTAGAATGTCGCGTCTGAAAAAATTGTCCTGAGTTTGACGGGAGCATATCCGATAAGTGGTTCTGTCGTGGTGTTGGGGTTAGTCAATGACATCACCGCTCACAAGTTAAGTTATGATGTACCTGCTACAGGTATGGCAAATGAATGCAATCCGGATCAAGTTTTTTGATACAGATTCATAATGCTCAGGATTTCTGAGCTATTTTTGAGGTTTATAATACAATGCAAGTTACTGTTGAAACGCTAGAAGGCCTGGAGCGCCGTCTGAATATTACTGTTCCTGCTGCTAACATCGAAGACGCTGTTACTGCGGAACTACGCAACATCGCTAAAAACCGTCGTTTCGATGGTTTCCGTAAAGGTAAAGTACCTTTGAAAATGGTTGCAAAGATGTACGGCCAGGCAGTTCGTCAGGATGTGCTGGGTGAAGTCATGCACCGTCATTTCATTGAAGCGATTGTTCAGGAAAAAATTAATCCGGCTGGCGCACCAACATTTGCTCCTGTTGAAAATGAAGAAAAACAGGATCTTGTATTCAATGCGACTTTTGAAGTTTACCCTGAAGTTGAGCTGAAAGGCCTTGATAACATTGAGGTAGAAAAGCCGAATGTTGAAGTGAAAGACGAAGATGTTGCTGAAATGCTGGAAACTTTGCGTAAGCAGCAGGCAACATGGAAAGAAGTTGATGCAGCGGCTGAAGAAGGCAAGCGTGTCACAATTGATTTTGTTGGTTCCGTTGATGGGGAAGAGTTTGAAGGTGGTAAAGCTGAAAGCTTCCCGCTGGAAATGGGCGCTGGCCGCATGATCCCAGGTTTTGAAGATGGTATCGCAGGTAAAACTGCTGGTATGGAATTTGATTTCGATGTGACTTTCCCGGAAGATTACCATGCTGAAAACCTGAAAGGAAAGGCAGCTAAATTTGCGATTAAAGTCATTAAAGTTGAAGAACAGGAACTGCCTGAGCTCAACGACGAATTCGTAGAAAAATTTGGTGTTGGTGAAGGTGGCGTTGAAGGCCTGAAAGTTGAAGTTCGCAAGAATATGGAACGTGAACTGAAACAGGCTGTGAAACAGCGCATCAAGCAGCAAGTACTGGATGGTCTGGTCAAAGAAAATGATATCGATGTGCCAAGTGCTTTGATTGATCAGGAAATTCAGACGCTGCGTCAACAGGCAGCACAGCGCTTTGGCGGTAACCCTGAAGCAGCGGCTCAGCTACCACGTGAACTATTTGAAGAACAGGCAAAACGTCGTGTTGTCGTCGGTCTTCTTCTTGGTGAAGTGATCAAGTCTGAAGCGCTGGAAGCAGATGACGAGAAAGTGAAAGCATTGATTGAAGATGTGGCCACTGCTTACGAAGATCCTGCTGAAGTTGTTGAATATTATCAGCAGAATGAAGAAATGATGAACAACATGCGTAATGTTGCGCTTGAAGAACAGGCGATTGATGCGCTGGTTGCGAAGGCAAAAATTTCAGAAAAAGAATTTGGCTTTACGGAGCTGATGAATTCTCAGTCTGCAGCGTAATAAGCAATATCTATCATAGAAGGTTGACTTCCAGTTAACTATTCTGCTAACAATGGTCCGTATGATATCCGTCATTCGGACCATTATTTTAGGGACATAAGAATATGAGCTACCAAGAAAAAAACGTAATGTCGCCAATTGTTGATGCACTTGTACCAATGGTGGTCGAACAGACCTCTCGTGGCGAACGTTCCTACGATATCTATTCCCGGCTATTGAAAGAGCGCATCATTTTTTGACGGGGCAGGTTGAAGATCAAATGGCTAATCTCGTTGCTGCTCAGTTACTTTTTCTGGAGTCGGAAAATCCTGATAAAGATATTTTTCTATATATCAACTCTCCTGGGGGCAGTGTCTCAGCAGGGATGTCCATCTACGATACAATGCAGTTTATTAAACCCGATGTCAGCACAGTTTGTATGGGGCAGGCATGTTCTATGGGATCATTTTTGTTAGCAGGTGGGACCGCAGGAAAGCGCTTTGCTTTACCAAACTCCAGAGTGATGATTCACCAGCCTTTAGGTGGATTTCAGGGGCAGGCGTCTGATATTCAAATTCATGCTCAGGAAATTTTATCTATCAAGAAAAAGTTGAATAAGCTGCTCTCTGAGCATACAGGACAACCGATTGAAGTGATTGAACAGGATACTGACAGAGATAATTTCATGTCAGCACAGCAGGCTGTTGATTATGGATTGGTTGATGCTGTTCTCACACATCGTAATGATTAATCCGTGTTAAACTAACAACTCATATTTGAAAGTGTAGCTATGTTTATGAATTTGCCCGAAAGCGTTGGACAGAGTTATGGTTCTTTACAGGTTGTGATGCTGCAATTTCAATAATGTGGGCTATACACAGATAGAATGACGCAATTTTTACCAAATTGTTATACACTCACTCATAACGAGTAAAGGCTAAGAGGTTAGCGAATGACAGATACAAGCAAAGAGAGCGGAAAGTTGTTGTACTGCTCTTTCTGTGGCAAGAGCCAACACGAAGTTCGCAAACTGATCGCAGGTCCTTCTGTTTATATATGTGATGAATGTGTTGACTTATGTAACGATATCATCCGGGAAGAAATTAAAGATGCTTTGCCAAAGAAAGAGTCAACTGCGTTACCAACGCCCAGACAAATTCGTGAGCATCTTGACGACTATGTGATTGGTCAGGAACATGCGAAAAAGGTTTTAGCTGTTGCAGTTTACAACCATTACAAGCGCCTGAGAAATGGTGATAAAACCAGTGACGGTGTTGAGCTGGGTAAAAGTAATATTTTGCTGATTGGTCCGACAGGAAGTGGTAAAACATTACTTGCAGAGACATTAGCTCGCTTTTTAGATGTTCCGTTTACAATGGCAGATGCGACTACACTGACAGAAGCAGGTTATGTCGGTGAAGACGTCGAAAATATCATACAGAAACTTCTGCAGAAATGTGATTATGATGTAGCGAAAGCTGAACGCGGTATCGTATATATTGATGAAATAGATAAGATTTCCCGTAAATCAGAGAACCCTTCGATTACGCGTGACGTCTCTGGCGAAGGTGTTCAGCAGGCGTTGCTCAAGTTAATCGAAGGAACTGTGGCTTCAGTTCCTCCCCAGGGTGGAAGAAAGCATCCTCAGCAAGAGTTTTTACAGGTTGATACCTCTAAAATCCTGTTTATTTGCGGCGGGGCATTTGCCGGACTGGACAAAGTTATTGATCAGCGTGTTGCTACCGGTACTGGTATTGGATTTGGTGCTGAGGTGCGTTCGAAAGATGAAAGTACTGCTGTTGGCGAGTTATTTAAAAAAGTTGAACCAGAAGATTTGGTTAAGTATGGGTTGATCCCTGAGTTCATTGGTCGTTTACCAGTCACAGCGACTTTAACTGAATTAGATGAAGATGCTTTAGTCAAAATCCTTTGTGAACCGAAAAATGCATTGACGAAGCAATATGGTGCGCTTTTCGAACTGGAAGATGTTGAACTTGAATTGCGGGAAGATGCTTTACGGGCAATTGCCAACAAAGCGATGAACCGGAAAACGGGGGCACGTGGCCTGCGTTCGATTCTTGAAGCTGTTTTGCTTGAAACGATGTATGAGCTTCCTTCCATGGAAAGTGTGACTAAAGTGGTCATTGATGAATCAGTTATTAAAGGTGAGTCTGAGCCGTTGCTCATCTACTCCAGCAGTGAGAATCAAGCTGCCGGTGCTGAATAATTCAGCAAAAGATAAAAAAGGAGGTAATCATTACCTCCTTTTTTCTATTATATGATTGAATCCAGTGATTTAACCCCCATATACTGCCATAACAGACTGAAGCGGAAGAGAGAAGAATATGAACTTGGAACATTCCGAGCGTATAGAAATTCCCGTGCTGCCACTCAGAGACGTAGTGGTATACCCTCATATGGTTATTCCTTTATTTGTTGGTCGTGAGAAGTCTATCCAGTGTTTAGAAGCGGCAATGGATAACAACAAACAAGTCCTTCTTGTCGCTCAGAAGGAAGCGGAGACCGATGAGCCAGCTATCGATGATTTATTCGATGTGGGTACGGTTGCAACTATCTTACAACTATTAAAATTACCAGACGGAACAGTAAAAGTTTTAGTTGAAGGACAACAACGGGCAAGGATTGAATCTTTTATCGAGGGAGACTTTTTCTCTGCTCAGGCTCAGTATCTTGAAACTCCCGAAATGGACGAAAGAGAGCAGGAAGTTGTTGTTCGTAGTGCAATCAATCAATTTGAAGGTTTCATTAAATTAAATAAAAAGATTCCACCTGAAGTATTAACGGCTTTGAATGGAATTGATGAAGCTGCACGTCTTGCCGATACAATCGCTGCTCATATGCCACTGAAGTTAGTGGATAAACAGCATGTGCTTGAAATTCTGGATGTGACTGAACGTCTGGAATTTTTAATGGGTCAGATGGAATCAGAAATTGATTTGCTTCAGGTTGAAAAACGCATCCGGAATCGGGTGAAGAAGCAGATGGAAAAATCTCAGCGTGAATATTATTTGAATGAGCAAATGAAAGCGATTCAAAAAGAGCTGGGAGAAATGGACGATGCGCCAGATGAGTTTGAAGCTCTGAAGCAAAAAATTGATGCATCCAAAATGCCGAAAGAGGCCAAAGAAAAAACAGAACAAGAGTTGCAGAAGTTAAAGATGATGTCACCGATGTCAGCTGAAGCAACTGTTGTCCGAAGCTATATAGACTGGATGGTCAATGTTCCATGGAGTAAACGGTCTAAAGTTAAGAAAGATCTGTCTAAAGCAGAAGATGTACTCAATGAAGACCATTATGGTCTTGAAAGAGTTAAAGAGCGTATTCTGGAATATTTAGCTGTCCAGAATCGTATTCAGAAGCTGAAAGGGCCTATCTTGTGTTTGGTTGGTCCTCCAGGCGTAGGAAAAACTTCTCTTGGCCGTTCAATTGCTGCAGCCACTGGCCGTAAATATACCCGAATGGCTTTAGGCGGAGTGCGCGATGAAGCTGAAATCAGAGGACATCGCCGGACTTATATTGGTTCGTTGCCTGGTAAGCTTATCCAGAAGATGGCAAAAGTGGGTGTGAAGAATCCACTATTTTTGTTGGATGAAATCGATAAAATGTCTTCGGATATGCGGGGTGATCCAGCATCAGCTCTGTTAGAAGTTTTGGATCCGGAACAGAATAACTCCTTCAACGATCATTATTTAGAAGTTGATTACGACTTGTCTGATGTGATGTTTGTTGCAACTTCGAACTCAATGAATATCCCGGGTCCTTTGTTGGATCGTATGGAAGTGATTAGGCTATCTGGCTATACAGAAGATGAAAAACTGAATATAGCTAAGCGTCACCTTGTGTCTAAACAAATTGAGCGTAATGGTTTAAAAGCATCTGAAATTGAACTCGATGACTCTGCAATTATAGGTATTATCCGTTATTATACCCGTGAAGCCGGAGTTCGGGGGTTGGAGCGGGAAATTTCGAAGATTTGTCGCAAAGCTGTGAAGAAGATTTTACTGGATAAAGGCGTCAGTAAAGTCACGATTAATCAAGACAACCTGAAAGAATTTTTAGGGGTACAACGGTTTGATTATGGTAAAGCTGAAGACAACAACCGAATTGGTCAGGTCACTGGTTTAGCATGGACTGAAGTTGGCGGGGACTTGCTGACTATAGAGACTCAGTCGATGGTGGGTAAAGGTAAGCTGATTCAAACCGGTTCACTTGGTGATGTGATGCAAGAGTCCATTCAGGCTGCAATGACAGTCGTCAGGTCGCGGGCGAAAAAACTGGGTATTAATGAAGATTTTCATGAGAAAAGAGATCTTCACGTCCATGTTCCTGAAGGTGCGACTCCGAAAGATGGTCCAAGTGCTGGTATTGCAATGTGTACAGCTCTGGTTTCCAGTTTGACTGGTAATCCGGTAAAAGCTGAAGTTGCAATGACTGGGGAAATTACTTTGCGCGGTGAAGTTTTACCAATTGGTGGGCTGAAGGAAAAACTGCTTGCGGCACATCGTGGCGGGATCAAGACCGTAGTCATCCCAAAAGATAATGAGCGCGATTTGGAAGAGATCCCGGAAAATGTTATCGCCGATCTGAAAGTGATACCTGTGCAATGGATTGATGATGTTTTGACAATTGCACTAGAGAAAGAGCCTTCCGGAGTTGAGTTTGATGCTCAAAAATAGTGATATATAGCAAAAATAACTAATTGTTTACGCTGATTAGCAAAAAAAAGGCTTGTCAGCGTTTTTTTTGAACGTTAACTTTACTTAATATGGCTTAAGCCCTGTACTGATAAGGCTTGAGGCATTTATAACTCATGGAATATATACACCGTAATTAATAATGATATAGGTGGCAAAGGGGAATCACAGTGAATAAAACTCAGTTAGTAGAACAAATTGCATCAAATGCAGATATCTCTAAAGCAGCTGCAGGGCGTGCGCTTGATGCATTTATTGAAGCGGTTGGCACAGCATTACAGTCTGATGATCAAGTTGCCCTTGTGGGTTTTGGTACTTTTAGTGTGCGTACCCGTGCCGCTCGTACTGGCCGTAATCCCAAAACGGGTGAAGAAATCCAGATTGCTGAAGCTAAAGTACCTTCTTTTAAAGCAGGTAAAGCATTAAAAGATGCGTGTAATTAATCTGGTTTGGAATTTTGTGATTTTGAAACAAAATTAAATAGAAGTTTATGAAATTATGCGCATCATAGTGATGCGCATTTCTTTTTTTTTGGTATCATCATCGCCAGAACCAATAAGTTTATTTTAGTTTATTCAATTTAAAACTGATGAAGCGTGAGGCTTTTAAGCCTGGAGAACAATTAGATTATGATGGATCGGTTACGCGAAGGTGTGAATAGCATCGCGATCAAGATTATCCTTGGAGTTATTATTCTTTCATTTGTATTTGCCGGGGTAAGTAGTTACCTCGTTAGCGGGAAGAACAACTCTGCTGCAAAAGTTGGCGATACACAAATTAGCCGGATTGCTTTTGATAAAGCTTATCAAGGTGAACGCAACCGGATGCAGTCACAGTTAGGAGATTATTTTTCAAACATGATCTCAGATCCTGGCTATGTGGCTTCATTTAAGCGTTCTGTTTTAGACAAAATGGTTAATGATGTTCTGATTAAGCAATATGCTCAGTCTTTGGGATTAAGAATTAGTGACAGTCAAATCCGGCAGGCTATTCTTGATATTCCCCAGTTTAAATCCAATGGCAAGTTTAATCAGGAAACATACCAGTCATTGTTGCGTGCAAATGGGTTTACGCCAGATTCTTTTGCTGAACAGATGCGTAGTGATATGCTGAAAAGTCAGATTATTGATGCAATACAGACCAGTGGTTTTTCTTTAGAAAGTGAAGTCCAGGCACAGGCTGCCCTTTTTTCCCAAAAGAGAGATATCAGGACTGCTTTGATGCATGTCGATGATTACGCTAAGAAAGTCAAATTAAGTGACGATGAAGTGAATCAGTATTATAAGAGTCATCAGAGTGATTTCATGCGTCCAGAGCAGTTTAAAGTTTCCTACATTGAACTATCGGCGAAAAAACTCAAAGAAAAAATTAGTATTTCTGATGAAGAAGCAAAGAAATATTATCAAGACCATCAGAGTCAATACTCAACCAAAGAACAGCGTAAAGTCAGTCATATTCTGGTCAAGGATAAGAGTGAAGCTGATGCCATTCTCAAGCAATTAAACGCCGGGGAAGATTTTGCTGAACTCGCTAAGGAGAAGTCACAAGATCCCGGAAGTGCGAACCATGGTGGACAGTTAGATTGGTTTGAACATGGCGTTATGGATCCTGAGTTTGAAAAAGCCGCTTTTGCTCTGAAGAAAGCAGGTGATTTATCTCAGGTGGTTAAATCAACATTTGGCTATCACATTATTCGGTTAGATGATGTCAAGCCTTCAGTTGTTAAACCTTTTAAGGATGTCCAATCTGATATCGTATCTACTTTGAGTGATGAAAAAGCCGCTGATCGTTTCTATAAACTGCAAAGTGAATTAGAAAAAGTTGCCTTTGAAAGTCCAGATTCATTGGATGATGCAGCGAAAGTCATTGATGCGAAAATCCGGACAACTGATTTTGTTTCCGCGAATGAATTGCCGGAAGTGATCAGTTCTTCTAAAGTGAAAGATGCCCTGATGAATAATCCGGAAGTGAAGGAAGAAGGTCTCAACTCTTCAGTCATCGAAATAGCGCCAGAGGATGTCGTTGTTGTCCGGGTTGAAGAAGTTCGTCCCGAAATGGTACTTGCATTGGATAAAGTACGTGACAAGGTTGTATCAAAACTATCCCGGATGAAAGGCGAGCAGGAAGCGTCATCTGTGGCTCAGAAGGTGTTAGCCGCCTTGCAAAATGGTGATCAGTCACCTTTAAAAGAGAATCAGCTTTCTTTTGGTGAATTATCTTCAATAGACAGAAGTTCTCCGTTATCTCATGCTGTGTTTGCGATGAAAAAGCCAGAAGATGGCGGTGTTGTCTATGGACAGACAAAAGATCAGAATGGTGACATCGTTTTTGTTGAATTAACAAAAGTGACGACTGATGTTGATGAACAGTTAAGTAAAAGTTTAGGCGCTCAAATGGTTCGGTCCGGAAGTCAGCAAGATATTGCCGATTTGCTGGAAGTTTTACGCTCCAATACTGAGATAGAGTACTATCTTACTTCTCAGTAGGATTTTTTATGTAACTGATATGTTTGTTTATACGGGTTGCCCATGCAGCCCGTAGTATCCTTCAGGGGATATCGTCGCTTTTTTTCTCCGGTTGAATAGGATGAATCTATTCTTTAACCTGGAGAAATACATATGCTAAGAAATCTATTCATCATCTTTTTTGTTTTGTCCCTGTCATATCATGTCTCGTATGCTCAATCTACAGATGGTTCTGAAGTCGCAATACAAACAAAAGTACTTGCCGTTGATGTCAATTCAGCATCTGCTGAAGAAATGGCAGCAATATTTAAGGGAATTGGATTAAAAAAAGCACAGGCGATCGTCGACTATCGAAATGAACATGGCGTTTTTAAGTCAGTGGAAGATCTGACCTTAGTCAAAGGTATTGGGCCGTCTTTACTTGAAAGAAATAATGTGTTTATTCGCTTGCAGTAATTCGTTGTAAATGTGAATGATTACCACAGGACTTATGAATTCATAAGTCCTGTTTTACTATGTCTCCGAAGAATGATGGCTTTTGGAAATCTTTAGTGGCCCGATAAAAATATACACATTATAATCGTCAGCCAAAGGTGAGCAGTCCCCTGAAAAATACCGATTATTTTAAATTGTGAACATAGCAGTCTCGTATAATGGAGAAAACCATGTCTTCTGATGCACCAGTGATAACTGTAGATGGTCCCAGTGGCGCCGGAAAAGGCACGTTGTGTATGATGTTGGCTAAAAAGCTGGGTTTTGAGCTTCTGGATTCAGGGGCTTTGTATCGTGTTCTTGCTCTGGCTGCAATTCATCATGGTGTTGATACCGGGTCAGAAAATGCGCTTGTCCCTTTAGCAACTCATCTTGATGTTGAATTTATTGCGGATGGTGAGTTGGTAAAAGTCTTCCTGGAAGGGGAAGATGTTTCCGGTGAATTACGTAAAGAAGAGACGGGGATGGCTGCGTCAAAAATTGCAGCTTTGCCCAGGGTAAGGGAAGCCTTGCTCAGACGTCAGCGCTCTTTTGTTAGCAACAAAGGTTTAGTGGCTGATGGCAGGGATATGGGAACAATTGTTTTTCCCGAAGCCAAAGTGAAAATCTTTTTAGATGCAAGTGCAGAAGAACGTGCAAAAAGGCGTTTTAATCAGTTGCAAAATAAAGGTCTGGATGTTAAATTCGATGATCTTTTAAGCGAAATAAAAGTGCGGGATGAAAGAGACAGAAACAGACTCGTCGCACCACTGAAACCAGCAGATGATGCATTGATTGTTGATTCAACATCGATGGATATAATGCAGGTTTTTTGTATTTCGCTGGATTATATTAAATCTGAATTAGTTATTGATATCGATTGATAATCGATTGTTTCAGATTAACGTTGATCGCAAGGATGATGATTAGCGAAGTTAATAACCCCATGTGGTAGGATGCCCGTGGACGTTTAAATTATTGAAGATTAAATAAATGACTGAATCTTTTGCTCAACTCTTTGAAGAGTTTCTGAATGAGACTGAATTCCAAGCTGGTACTATTGTTAAAGGTACTGTAGTTGCTATTGAAAATGGCTTTGTTCTTGTAGATGCTGGCTTGAAATCTGAGTCCGCTATTCCTGCTGAACAGTTTAAAAATGCATCTGGCGAGCTTGAAGTTGAAGTTGGCTCTGAAGTTGATGTTGCACTTGATGCTGTAGAAGATGGCTTCGGTGAAACTCAGCTTTCGCGTGAGAAAGCAAAACGCCATGAAGCTTGGATCGTTCTGGAGAAAGCTTACGAAGAAGCAGAAACTGTTGTTGGTGTTATCAATGGAAAAGTTAAAGGTGGCTTTACTGTTGAACTGAATGGTATTCGTGCTTTCCTTCCTGGTTCTCTGGTTGATGTACGCCCAATTCGTGATACTGCTCATTTAGAAAACAAAGAGCTCGAGTTTAAAGTAATTAAACTTGATCAAAAGCGTAACAATGTTGTTGTATCCCGTCGTGCTGTTATCGAGTCTGAAAACAGTGTTGAACGTGATGAGCTTCTTGAAACATTACAAGAAGGTACAGAAGTTAAAGGTATCGTGAAGAACCTGACTGACTACGGTGCATTCGTTGATTTAGGTGGTGTTGACGGTTTGCTTCATATCACTGATATGGCGTGGAAACGTGTTAAGCATCCATCTGAAATTGTAAATGTCGGTGACGAAATTTTAGTAAAAGTACTGAAATTTGATCGTGATCGCACTCGTGTCTCTCTGGGCTTGAAGCAACTTGGTGAAGATCCATGGGTTGCAATTGCTAAACGTTATCCTGAAGGTCACAAGCTGTCAGGTCGCGTCACTAATCTGACTGATTACGGCTGTTTCGTAGAAATTGAAGAAGGCGTAGAAGGTCTGGTTCACGTTTCAGAAATGGATTGGACAAACAAAAACATTCATCCATCGAAAGTCGTTAATGTCGGTGATGAAGTTGAAGTTATGGTTCTTGACATTGATGAAGAGCGCCGCCGTATTTCTCTGGGTCTGAAGCAATGTAAAGCGAACCCATGGCAAGAATTTGCTGAAGGTCAGACTAAAGGTGATAAAGTTACTGGTAAGATCAAGTCTATCACTGACTTCGGTATCTTCATCGGCCTGGAAGGTGGCATTGATGGTCTTGTCCACTTGTCTGATATTTCCTGGAATGTTCCTGGAGAAGAAGCTGTTCGTGAATACAAGAAGGGTGATGAGATCTCAGCTGTTGTTCTTGCAGTTGATGCAGAACGTGAACGCATCTCTCTTGGTGTGAAGCAGATGGAAAGTGATCCATTTAACGCATATGTATCTGAAAACAAAAAAGGTGCATTAGTCAATGGTACTGTAACTGCAGTTGATGCGAAAGGTGCTACAATTGAACTAGAAGATGGCGTTGAAGGTTACATTCGTGCTTCTGAAGTATCTCGTGACCGTATAGAAGACGCGTCTCTTGTTTTGAATGTAGGTGATAGTGTTGAAGCGAAATTTACTGGTGTTGATCGTAAAAATCGTGTAATTAACCTTTCAGTCAAAGCGAAAGATGAAGCAGAAGAGCAAGAAGCAATGGCTTCACTGAACAAGCAAGATGAATCTTCGTTTGGTAGTGCAATGGCTGATGCATTTAAGGCTGCTAAAGGCGAATAATCAGACTCGCCGAAAAAGGAGCCGTTTGGCTCCTTTTTCTGTAACTAAGTTCTGATATTCCTAGAGTAAAAAGAGGGACACTATGACAAAGTCTGAATTGATTGAAAGATTATGTGCAGAGCAAACTCACTTGTCCGCAAAAGAGATTGAAGATGCAGTAAAGGATATTCTGGAACACATGGCTTCTTCGTTAGAACGAGGCGATAGAATAGAAATTCGTGGCTTTGGCAGTTTCTCTTTACACTATCGTGAACCACGTATCGGACGAAATCCAAAAACAGGAGATAAGGTAGAACTTGAAGGCAAGCATGTACCTCATTTTAAACCTGGTAAGGAACTTCGAGAACGTGTAAATAGCAACCTGTAAATTGTTTTGCTTCTTACAGATCTGCGGCATATCTATTGATATGCCGTTTTTTTTAGGTTTGACGATACTAAATATTCATGGTGTAGGCGGTGATTTTCTTGCATAATCAGGGCTGCTGATAACTGATGTAGGTTTTTCTATTATGAGAATTATAAAAATATTATCTATCATTGCCCTTTTCATTATAGCCCTTGCTCTGGGAGCCCAAAATCAGGAAACTGTTACCTTTAATTATTTAATTGCTAAAGGAAGCTTTCATCTGTCCTGGCTGATGGGAATGATTTTTGTGATTGGTTTTATCATCGCATGGTTGATTTTTGGAAGTTTGCATCTTAAATCCAGATTGCAGATCAGGAAGTTGAACAAGCAGTTAAAGCAGTATGAGAATAAGAGCCAAGGCACAAAAGATAATATTGGATAGTCCCGGTTAATGTTAGAAATACTCTTCTTGCTATTGCCTATAGCTGCTGCATATGGATGGTATATGGGTCATCGCAGTGCTCAGCAGGACAAGCAGAAACAGTCACATCAGATTTCTCGCCAATATGTCGCGGGTTTAAATTTACTGCTTTCAGATCAATCTGACAAAGCCGTTGATCATTTCATTGAATTACTCCAGGTCGATGATGAAACGATTGACACTCATCTGGCGCTGGGAAATTTGTTTCGTTCCAGAGGGGAAGTTGATCGAGCCATTCGTATTCACCAAAACCTGATATCCCGCTCCGGACTTACTATTGAGCAGAAGAATCTCGCTCTTCAGCAGTTGGCAAAAGACTACATGGTCGCTGGCTTTTTAGATCGTGCCGAGCGTATTTTTGAACAGTTGCTTGATGAACCTGAACACCGTGAGTCTGCTTTACTCCAGTTGACTTCTATCTACCAACAAACCAGAGAGTGGATGAAAGCCATTGAGTGCGCTCACGCCTTAGTCAGGCTTGGCAGAAAAAAAATGCGAAGTAGTATTGCTCATTTTTGGTGCGAATTGGCGTCTGATGCCTACGCGCTAAGAGATGAAGTTAAGGCAGTTCAGTTATACCGGAAAGCCTTGTCAGAGGACGCTCAGTGTGTTCGGGCAAGTATTGAACTTGGTAAGTTATACCTCGAAAATGAAGATTATAAGCAGACAATCCATTATATGGAGATGGTTCTTGAACAAGATGCTGATTTTGTCGGTGAAGTTTTATCCACTTTGGCAGATTGCTACCATCATCTTGGACAAGAACAGGAGCTGATACAATTCTTAAAGCGATGCATCAATGCTCATGCTGGTGCTTCCTCTGAGCTTATGCTGGCTCAATTAGTCGCTCAACATGAAGGTACCGGAGCCGCACTCGATTTATTGACGAAGCAGTTGGCTAAGAACCCGACAATGAAAGGGTTTTATCGCCTGATGGATTATCATTTGGCTGAGGCTGAAGAGGGGCGGGCAAAAGAAAGTTTATCAGCATTACAGAGCATGGTTGGTGAACAAATGAGAATCAAACCAGACTATCGTTGCAGAAAGTGTGGGTTTTCTTCTCACTCTCTATATTGGTATTGTCCTTCCTGTAAAAGTTGGGGAAAGGTGAAGCCTATTCGTGGTTTAGATGGGGAATAATCCCATCTCGAAAACTGTTTGTTATTATACTTTCTATTAGGTCAGAGGAGTCAAAATGAACGACCCAAAAGTTATTGTGGCATTAGATTATGATAATCAGTCTGAGGCACTTCGTTTTGTCGATATGATTGAGCCAACAAGTTGTCGCTTAAAAGTTGGTAAGGAAATGTTTACGCTGTTTGGGCCTGATTTTGTTCGTCAATTGCACCAACGTGATTTTTCAGTATTTTTAGATTTAAAGTTTCATGATATTCCGAATACCTGTTCTAAAGCAGTTAAAGCTGCAGCTGATCTTGGCGTGTGGATGGTTAATGTCCATGCAAGTGGTGGGCAGGAAATGATGAGCGCTGCCCGCGAAGCAATTGCCCCTTATGGGGATGACAGACCATTACTGATTGGTGTGACAGTGCTGACAAGTATGTCTCAATCTGATATGAAAAGCATAGGGCTGGACATCCTTCCACAGGAGCATGTTTTAAGATTAGCGGAATTAGCTAAAGGTTCAGGTTTAGATGGTATTGTATGCTCTGCACAGGAAGCTCACTATCTCAAATCTGAACTGGGACAAGACTTTAAGCTTGTTACTCCCGGAATCAGGCCTGCAGGAGCTGAGAAGGGGGATCAAAAGCGAGTGATGACACCCTATGATGCAATTCAGGCCGGTTCTGACTATCTTGTCATCGGGCGTCCCATCACTCAGGCGAAAGATCCGGCTGCCGTCCTTACCGAGATAAATCAATCAATTCTTTAATCTCTGAATTTGCTTCTGCATGTTCCAAAAGGTTGTATTTTTATACAACCTTTATTGTGCCGGTATGCCACTATGAAATTTGAAATCCTTATCCGGACTTGAGATTAACTCTGCTTCGATTCTGCCGAATTCTTGTATCCGGGGCAAAATATCCTTTGATGAGATCGATTGTGCCAGGTTGAGATAATCCTGAAAATGCCTTGCCTCAGAGCGAAGAAGTGAAAAATAGAAACCAGCAATATCGTTGTCCATATATGGTGCCAGTCTGGCAAATCTTTCGCAGGAACGTGCTTCAATATAAGCACCTATGATGAGTTTATCGATTAACGTATCTGGTTCATATGTCTTTACGTGTGAAAACATGCCTTTTGCATACCTGCTGGCAGGAATACTTTGGTATACAATTCCCTTTTTATCCATAATTTCAAGCACTTGACAAAAGTGATGTAATTCCTCTTTGATCAGTAATACCATTTTATCAATAAGCTGTTGACTATAGGGGGAATCTGATTTGACGATAATATTTTTTGAGAAGTTATTCTGTTCTTTCAGCATTTTCAGATCGCCGATATTTTTATAGGCGAACGCTTCGTATGGCCGAAGCCAATGATGCAAGTCAACCGCACTATTTTGATCGACTGCATATTTTTTGATGAGAAGCATTGCCGACTGGCCTGCTTTTAATTCGCAAAGGAGATGATCAGTGAGTATGGTGGCCAGATTTTCTGGTTTTTGGGCTTCAACCAGCCACTCTTCAGGTGTGTCACACTGGAGGAATGTTTCTATTGGTTGGAGTAGGGAGGATATAGCTGAGTAACTTTCCATGAGATACGGTACCAAAAATAAAAAAGCCGCTTTATGCGGCCTGAAAGAATAACTGAAAAGGTTCAAGCCTGAAAGCTACCATTTTTTCTTTTCACCAAACAATGCATCAATATCGTTATCCCGTTCATTTTCATTTTGCATTTGTTGCTCTGCTGCACGGGTTTTCTGGCGCTTGCTTTCAAGTTCATCAAGCATATCTTGTAATTTACCTTTTGCTTGCACAGAGTATGCGTCATTTCTGGTGCTGAGAACATCAATACCCTTTTTAATCAATTGAGTTGCTGTCCCTGCTTGCCCTCTGTTAATCGAATCTTTCGCTCGTTTGATCACATTTTCGATATTGATGCGAATTTGCATTGTTTCCAGACGGGCATTCTCATTCACATATGCTTGTGTATCAAACCGGCCTTTATTATGTTCTGTACGTATCGTATCCCTTAAACGTTTGACCAGCTTAAGCATCACAATTGCCTGTTTGTCGCTGCTTGGTACTTTAAATGCCGTGCTATCTTTATCGGGATGATTTTCTTTCAGGTGTTTTACCTGACGTTGCATATCCTGAACTCTCTGAGACAAGGGTTTATTCTTGGGATCCAGTTCATGCATACTTTGAAGGGCGTCCAATATTCTGTTGTTCAGACACACCAAAAGAGCTTTACTAAATGGAATATGATGTGCATTGCCTATCAATTCTTCAGTTGCATCAATAATTGCTATATAACGGGCTGATTCGTGTTTTTTTGCTGCATCAACTTTAATTTTGTACTGCAGCATCATGTTATAGCCAAGTACTAAAAAAAGTAATAATCCGACCAATGTGATGATTAATCCAATACTCATATATCTTGTATTCAACCGTAATTCGCTAAAACACAGTCAAGAATATAGCACTCCTGACAATAACTTCATAACAACATGACAGAATTTGACATGTCTTGCTAGTGAATGATTACACATTCCCGGACAAAAGTGAAAAATCTGGGCTGAAAAACACTAATTCCAGAGTAACTCTCAATTATTTTCTGGAAGTTGTTACTTCAGGGGTATTAATTCACATCATTAACCATTATAACTAATGATTATATAAAATGATATATACTGTCGCATTGCTCGAAGGATAGCGGGGTTCTATATGAAATTGCAGCAATTAAAATATATTGTTGAGGTCGTTAATCATAGCCTGAACGTATCTGCAACTGCTGAGAGTTTGTATACATCTCAACCAGGGATCAGTAAACAGGTTCGTTTGCTTGAGGATGAGTTAGGTATTCAAATTTTTGAGCGAAGTGGGAAACATCTGACTCAGTTAACCGGAGCTGGACAAGAAATTGTAAAGATTGCTCAGGAAATATTATCCAGGGTCGAGAGTATTAAAGCTGTCGCCGGAGAGCATACAAACCCTGAAATGGGTACATTAAATATATCCACGACACACACACAGGCACGATATGCGCTCCCTGACGTCATTAAGGGGTTTACCGCTCGTTATCCAAAGGTATCATTGCACATGCATCAGGGAACACCCAGCCAGATGTCTGAAGCTGTATCAAAAGGAATTGCTAACTTTGCCATCGCTACGGAAGCTCTTCATCTGTATCAGGATGCAATTATGCTCCCCTGTTATCACTGGAATCGGTCTATTGTTGTACCAAAAGGTCATCCTCTTGCTTCAAAAGGGACAATTACCATTGAAGAGCTATCAACATATCCTCTTGTCACTTATGTGTTCGGTTTTACCGGGCGTTCTGAACTGGATATGGCATTTAATCAGGTTGGACGGGTGCCCCGGGTCGTATTCACTGCGACAGATGCCGATGTTATCAAAACATACGTCCGTATAGGTGTTGGTGTCGGGGTGATTGCAAGTATGGCTTTTGACGAAGAGCAGGATACTGATTTAGTGGCGATAGATGCAAGTCATCTGTTTGGTTCAAGTACCACAAGCATAGGATTTCGCAGAGGAACTTTCCTGAGATCTTATATGTATGATTTTATGGAAAGGTTTGCCTCTCATTTGACTCGTCCGGTCGTTGAGCAAGCTATAGCGCTCAAGTCGAATCAGGAAATTGAAGAAATGTTTAAAGATATTAATCTGCCAGTCCGGTAATCCGGACCATGGTTTAGTGAATTTCTGTCAGGCCGTCATTCATCCGTATTGTGCTGGGTAACTTTAAATGGATATTAAAATGTAAATGAGAAGTTTTTTGTTTTTTATTTAATGTGTAAAGTGGATAACTGACTGTTTTTATGATGATTTGACATCAAACATGATCTTCTGAAATCCGTTCAAAACAGCAGAAAAATCTGTTGAAATGATTTGATATCGATTATAGTCAGCCTATTTAGTTGTATTCACTGGGTGCTTGTGTAATATAACGAATTAATGGCTGATATAGTTCTTATCTAGAAAGCTAAGATTTTTTATATTTTTTTAGTGTAATTGCAAGGAAGTAATAAAGGTGGAATAGGGTATGGCAGACAACTATAAAAAGCCATCTAAGGATTTAGATCGTATTGATCGCAATATTTTGAATGAACTGCAGCGAGATGGGCGCATTTCGAACGTCGAGTTATCTAAGAGGGTGGGTTTATCGCCTACGCCGTGTCTTGAGCGGGTTAGGCGTCTTGAACGCCAAAACTACATTATGGGTTATACTGCATTGTTAAACCCGCAATATCTCGATGCATCATTGTTGGTTTTTGTTGAGATAACTTTGAATCGTGGTGCTCCGGATGTTTTTGAACAGTTCAATAATGCTGTTCAGAAGTTAGATGATATTCAGGAATGTCATCTGGTATCTGGAGATTTTGACTATTTGCTTAAGACCCGTGTTTCCGATATGGGGGCATACCGGAAGTTACTGGGGGACACATTGCTTCGTTTACCGGGGGTAAATGATACCCGGACTTATGTTGTGATGGAAGAAGTGAAACAAACGAATCAACTGGTGATTAAAACAAGATAATATAGCGTTATGACCCGGAATTTTCTATATTCTGACTGAAGTTTATTGGGTTTTAAGCGTCGGTATGATTAAATGATGGTAATACACCGGGCGGCATTTAGCCGCTCGGATTCTTTTATACTCACGGTAATTTGTGAGTGGATGTAGTTGTTTACTGTTGTTACTAAGTTCTGGTTAAAGATAATCTATGTTTAAAGAGAGTAAGAGTACAGTTCAGACTCTGATTAAAACTAAAGCGGATGTCTCCCGGTCATCTCGTTTGAATGGTGTTCAGCGGTTGAGAGAATGTGCTTTGATTTTGGCAGTGCTCTTATCCGTTTTTTTTTCTGTTGCTCTTTTTACTTTTAACCCAGCGGACCCATCCTGGTCACAAACATCCTGGGGTGGTGAATTACACAATGCTGGTGGTTATATTGGTGCCTGGATTGCTGATACACTTTTTTTTACCTTTGGCTCAATTGCTTATCCACTTCCTGTCTTTATCACTGTTATTGCCTGGATTCTGTTTAGAAAGCCGCGGGAAGAGCCGACTTTACCCATTGATTTTATGCTTTGGGGAACCCGTTTACTTGGGTTTGTGATTCTTTTACTGACCAGCTGTGGTTTGGCTAACATCAATTTCGATGATCTATGGTATTTTTCATCAGGAGGCGTTGTTGGTGATGTATTAAGTAATCTGGCAATACCAACATTCAATATTCTGGGTAGTACATTAATTTTTCTGTTTTTATGGGGAGCCGGTTTTACACTGTTGACCGGAATATCCTGGCTTACCATTGTCGAGTGGCTTGGTGATGTATGTATTTCCTGCTCAACGCGAATACTGGCAAAAATTCGTAAAGATTCATCTGAGATTGTGCTTCAGTCACCAGTGCAAGTCCCTGATTTTTCTGTTGATATGGTTTCTGAAGTTAAAAGTGAAAAAAATTCTCACATTGTTTCTGAGCCTGATATACCTGATATACCTGATATTTCTGAATCTGTTACAAGTGACACAAGAGATTATCATATTCACTTACCTCAATCATTCAGTCTGAACGAGCAAGCGCATCAGGCTGATAGTGAGATAAGTCATGAGGCAGATGATTCTGGAACAGATGAAAGTGATTGCATCCGGGATGTTAAAAACAGTCCTCAGGAAGAAATACTTGTGTCAGAGCAACCGTCCATTGCTTCTGTCCAAATTCCGGAAGAAGATGTAATCCTGCCTGAAAAGCAATCAGACGACTCTGAAATTCAGTCTGGCAGGTTGTCGATTGATTCTGTAGAGATTGATCCTCAGTCAGAACCATTAATATCTGATCTGGATGTCCTTGATGATGATGAAAGTATAAGTCATGCTCAGGTGGAAAGTGATGTACCTGATGAATCAGAGGACATTATACGGGCAACAGATGGCAATATTGATGAGGATGTTGTGGCATTTCAGAATATTATTGCTGAGGCAAAAGAAGTTGAACTGTCTAAACAGAATCCTTTCTTGGTGCAGAAAGACGTTGATTTGCCTGAACCGGAAGAACCGCTTCCGACGCTCGAGCTGTTATATCATCCTGAAAAGCGTGATGATTTTATTGATCAGGATATGTTGGAGCACATTGCCCGGTTGGTAGAATCAAAACTGGCAGATTACAAGATTAAAGCGAGTGTTGTAGGAATTTATCCTGGCCCGGTTATTACGCGCTTTGAACTGGACCTGGCTCCGGGCGTGAAAGTTAGTCGCATCTCTGGTTTGTCCACTGATTTAGCCCGATCTTTATCTGCTTCCGCTGTTCGCGTGGTTGAAGTGATACCGGGAAAACCATATGTCGGACTCGAATTACCAAATCTGACGCGTCAAACTGTCTATCTCTCTGATGTCATTAGCAGTGATAAGTTTCAACGTTCCACTTCTCCGACAACTGTTGTTTTAGGGCAGGATATTGCCGGGGAAGCGGTAGTCGCTGATTTAGCAAAAATGCCTCATGTCCTCGTTGCCGGAACAACTGGCTCAGGTAAATCTGTTGGTGTGAATGTGATGATTCTGAGCATGTTATATAAATCAACTCCGGATGAAGTCAGATTTATCATGATTGATCCCAAAATGCTTGAACTTTCAATTTATGAAGGTATACCACATTTACTTACCGAAGTTGTCACTGATATGAAAGATGCATCCAATGCGCTTCGCTGGTGTGTTGCTGAGATGGAACGCCGGTATAAATTGATGTCAGTTCTGGGTGTCAGAAATATTAAAGGTTTTAATGAGAAACTGGACCTTGCTGAGCAGGCTGGGCATCCGATACATGACCCGTTATGGAAAGAAGGGGATAGTATGGATGCTGAACCGCCACGGCTGGAGAAACTTCCATTTATTGTCGTCATTGTCGATGAATTTGCTGACTTGATGATGGTTGTCGGCAAAAAAGTTGAAGAGCTCATTGCGAGACTTGCCCAAAAAGCCCGGGCGGCCGGTATTCACCTTGTTCTTGCGACTCAGAGACCTTCTGTTGATGTTATCACCGGATTGATTAAGGCTAACATACCGACAAGAGTTGCATTTACTGTCTCAACGAAAACTGATTCAAGAACTATTTTGGATCAGGGTGGCGCAGAGTCATTGTTAGGGATGGGGGACATGCTTTATTTACCTCCGGGTTCCAGTCATACGACCCGTGTGCATGGTGCATTTGCATCCGACGATGACGTCCATGCAGTGGTTAACAACTGGAAAGCCAGAGGTAAACCGGACTATATTCCGGATATTACACACGGAGAGCAAGGACCTGAAGCTTTACTTCCTGGGGAGCAGATTGATTCTGATGAAGATGTTGATCCTCTGTTTGATCAGGTTGTTGCTCATGTTGTTGAAACCCGGCGAGGCTCTGTTTCCGGAGTTCAGCGGAGATTTAAAATTGGTTATAACCGTGCAGCAAGGATTGTTGAACAGCTTGAAGCTCAAGGGATTGTGAGCGCTCCCGGACATAATGGAAACCGGGAGGTATTAGCTCCTGCACCGGTTAAAGAATAAAACGCTTGAGCAGCCAGCAGAGAAAACTCAGCTGGTTGCTCTTGTCGTTGTTTCAGTGAATTTTTCTTAATTGTACGAGAATAAATATTGAGGCAACGAACATGTTTGCTGCAAAAATGATGACCAACCACTGTGGCATAGAAAGGCTTAAAAATTGCCAGGATATTTCGCTACAGTCACCATAAGCCTTGAACATCCATGGCATCCACTGATCCAGCGGAGCCCAATGCGGGAGCTGAACGAAGGCATCACAGGTTGCAAATGGTGATGGATGTAGCTGATATTCTACATGCTGCCTTGCAAGGTTAAAGCCTCTGAGTGCCGTGTACCCCCAACCAAGCAGACCTGCAATTCTGAAGATAATATTTTCTGGCGCTATTAATCCGACCAATGCAGAGACGGCAATCCCCAACATTGCAATTCTTTCATAAATGCACATCACACATGGCGCCAGTTTCATTCCATGCTGAAAGAAAAGTGCACATAACTCAAAAAATATAACGAATAAAAATAAAATAAGCCAAGCGATCCGGCGCCGGGAGAATTGATTTAATTTAGTTATCAGTGTCACTGTTTAATATCCTGTAAAAATAAAAAAGCTCTGTAATACAGAGCCTTTTAATGCGAAATAGTTCCGGACTCAAGGTGGAATTAATGCCCTCCTGATGTGGCTGGGGACAGCACTTCAGGGACATGGTGTGAGATCCAGTGTAGATCATAATAAGCTGCGGTTAGAGGCTCTACAAGGAACATAATACCAAGCAGGCCAATAATCGCCAGAACAATAGTATAAGGCAGAGCCATGATAACCATACGGCCATAAGATAGCCTGATAAGTGGTGCTAAAGCTGAAGTCAGTAAGAACAGGAATGCTGCTTGTCCGTTCGGTGTTGCAACCGATGGAAGATTGGTCCCTGTATTAATCGCAACAGCAAGTAAATCAAACTGATCACGGGTGATAATGCCTTCAGTCAGCGCTGTTTTTACTTCATTGATATAAACGGTCCCAACAAACACATTGTCTGAAACCATGGATAGCAGTCCGTTAGCAACATAAAACATTGCCAGCTGAAGATCAGCATTTTCCAGATGTAATACGGCTTCAATGACTGGTTTGAAAAGATGCTGGTCAATAATGACCGCAACAACAGAGAAGAAAACGGCAAGTAAGGCTGTAAATGGCAAAGCTTCTTCAAATGCTTTACCAATGGCATGTTCGTCAATGATACCGGTAAAGGTTGTTGCAAGGATAATCACAGACAATCCGATAAGTCCGACAGCCGCGATGTGTACCGCTAAGCCTACAATCAGCCAAACCGCTATCAATCCCTGTATCCAGAGTTTGGCTACGTCAAGGTTTGTGCGGTGTTTCTTTTGCTCTGTTTCATAGTCGACCAAAATCTTACGCACATTTTCAGGAAGCTCAGCACCATAGCCGAAAATTTTCATTTTTTCGACGAGGATACAAGTGAAGATACCAAAAATAAAAACAGGAAATGTTACCGGGGACATTCGAAGCAGAAACTCTCCAAAATGCCAGTGTGCCTGATCAGCAATAATAAGGTTTTGGGGCTCTCCCACCATGGTCATTACACCGCCTAATGCAGTACCAACACCCGAATGCATTAACAGTGATCTCAGGAAAGAACGATAATTTTCCAGATCATCCCGGGTGAGGTCGGAGATATGTTCATCCTGAGTATGATCATGAGAATTATGTTCACCCCGACCGGATGCAACCTTATGATATATTGCATAAAATCCAACAGCCACACTAATAATAACTGCAATAACTGTCAGTGCATCGAGAAAAGCGGATAAAAATGCGGCAGCAACACAAAAAGCAAGTGATAACTTCACTTTTGAGCGTACGCCTAAAAGAATCTTCGTAAAAATAAAGAGGAGAAGCTGTTTCATGAAGTAGATGCCTGCGACCATAAAGATCAAGAGAAGCAGAACCTCTATATTTGCAACCAGTTCATGTTTAACCTGCTCCGGGCTGGTCATACCTATTGCAACTGCTTCAATGGCAAGAAGTCCTCCGGGTTGGAGAGGATAACATTTCAGAGCCATTGCAAGGGTAAAAATAAATTCAGCAACCAGACACCATCCGGCAACAAATGGGCTTACATAGAAAAAGACAATAGGATTAACAATGAGAAACGCGATAATTGCCAGTTTATACCAGTCTGGCGCCTTTCCAAGGAAATTTTTAATAAAAGCATTTCTTAATGAAATAGGCATGATGATTACTCTTATTATTTGCTATGAATAGATGACATATAACCACTGATATTGAACGCAAAATATACGATTTTATCTATTCAAAAATTAAACATTTTACAGTAACAGGCTTCTTTTTGAACAATCAACTTGCTACTCCCAAATACAAATAGTTATGGTTTTCATTCTGAAAACCATATTCCTATATTAGGCTATGACTCATACTTAAAAAATAATGCGTAGTTACCGGAGATTCTCACATATAAAACGCATCAAATATAATTGTTTTATTATAAAAAGTGTAACAACTTCACACCTGGTACGTGATAAGGACCTCAATAGTTATCTTTAGCAATTTTGAACAGGTGAATGCATTTGTAATAAATTTACTAATTTGTAATTTAATGAACCATTTCAATGCTATTCATTGTATAAAAACTCAATTGATGACGATTTCATTGTAGTTGAATTTCAAAATGGTAATCTTAAGCTAAATCAAATCAGCAATAAGTTATTCGTTTTATCAATGATCGCCAAGAGTAATACCAGAAAAATAACTAATTGTGAAATTTCCGCATTACAGCAACTGGTGTTATCATGTGGGCCACTTGTCTTACAAAAACTAAACTGGAAAAGTACTGAATGGTCATTAAGGCAAAAAGCCCGGCGGGTTTTGCAGAAAAATACATTATAGAAAGTATCTGGAATGGACGTTTTCCTCCAGGTTCGATTCTTCCTGCCGAAAGAGAACTGTCAGAACTGATTGGTGTTACGAGAACGACTTTACGGGAAGTTTTACAGCGTTTAGCCCGTGATGGCTGGCTAACGATTCAACATGGAAAGCCGACTAAGGTAAATCAGTTCATGGAGACATCAGGACTGCATATACTAGATACACTGATGACGCTGGATGCAGATAATGCAACGAGTATTGTTGAAGATTTACTTGCGGTACGAACGAACATTAGTCCTATTTTTATGCGTTATGCTTTTAAAGTGAATCAAACACAATCACAGAAAACGATCCAAAGAGTGATTGAGTCCTGTGAGTCCCTGCTGCGCGCTGAATCCTGGGATGTTTTTATTGAAAACTCATCATATGCCGGAAAAATTCTTCAGCATGTCAAAGCCGAAGAAGAAGACCAGGAAGAAAGAGAGCAGAAATTAATCGCTAAGACTTTCAATTTTTATGATTATATGTTGTTCCAGCGTCTGGCTTTTCATTCTGGGAATCAGATATACGGTCTTATTTTTAACGGATTGAAAAAGCTTTATGATCGTGTTGGATCCTATTATTTTTCGAATTCAGAAGCCAGAATCCTGGCGCTTACTTTTTATAAAGATTTATTGGTTCTGTGTCATTCTGAAAATCATGAGCAACTGCCGGCTCTGATTCGTCAGTATGGCATAGAGAGTGGTCAGATCTGGAATGAGATGAAGCGCTCTTTGCCTACAAGTTTCACCGAAGATGATAGCTGATTAGAAGGGCAACTGGCCCTTCTTACTGTTTTAAAGATTCTCATGGCCGCCAGCTTTTTTGAACCAGCATGTTAAATGGTGTTTCAGAGTTTTTAATTCATCAGGACCTATTAATGCCAGTCCTAAATCTTGTGCTCTTGTGACATCATTTTGTCTGAGAGGCCTGAAGCTGATCAGCATCGCTCTGGCTTGTAACCCTCCTAAAAGGTCGCGAAGAGACTCCAGTTTATAGAGCGTATCATCTCCATCATCTCTCATCCCTTTCGTTTTACACTCGATGATATGCAGTTTATTGTTTACTACAGTTGCAATGTCGAGCTCATTTTTAACTTCTTTATCACCTAACTGCCGGTAAACCTGGACATTGAGTGACCGGTCCTGAATGGTCGGCATATCATCCTGTATCTGTCGGACAACATTGTTAACCAGTGTTTCTAACCATTCACCATTTGCAAACCGCCTCGCATCTTCAGTCGCAAATGTCAGTATGCCTTTGTCGTATGAAGCCAGTTCTGCTCCAACCAGATCATTGATGAGTATACTGAGCTCTTTATATCCTTGCTGTTTTTCAGTTAAGGCAACGGATAGTTTTTGTTCTTTTCGACATGTTGTTGCAAGGTAATTGAGGGTTGCCAGTCCGGGACCGAGCTCGAGTGCATTGCCTGCCCAGTATTCCCCCAGCTTACAAAGTTTAATATCCATGGATGGGGTAAGCTTTTGCTCTGAAAACTCACCTCTGGCACCAAAAATAGTTAAATAATCAGAAATCGTAATTCGGTCTTGCACCTGAGTATCCTGAAAATTATCAGGATACAGCCAGCAAAGGCAATCTGAATCAGGTTCCACTACAAAAATTGGCCACTGAAAACTCCGGAATACCTCATAGACAGATAAGAGCCTGTGCCGCAAACCACAGCTGGCATTCAGCTGAATATGCTGACCTTTCTGCTTCAATTCGCTGGCTAGTTTATATATTGCGCTTTTGATTGAGATAATGTTACTTCCGGAAGGAATTTCATAAAACTCACTTGTAATTTGATGTTGTTCCAGAACAGCCTCAATACGGTGATATATTGGTTTTTGAGTAAGATCGCCCAGTAAGATGATATGTGAACTCACATTTCTGTGATCCAGTAGTGGAGTAACAAGACGAACAGGATCCTGGTCAATGATGCCAACATGAATAATCATAGATTTTCCTCATGCTTACCTGCAAAAGTTGAAAGGAAAGTGGTGCAGGTTGCTTTTAACATATATATGATGAAACAGGCAAAAAACAAGAGGAGCGGAGTAATAAGTCACAAAATATGACCTGCTTTTTACACAAGATAATCAGAGATTACGTGAATGATATTGTGGTTGGTGCATATATTGCAGTACTTTGTTCTGTTCACAAGGTCTGATGTTCATTTTTTAAGAAGAGTTTTGATTGAGCTTCATTTTTAAAAAGAGCATACTTTATCCGGGCTTTCATTTGTGGTTTTCTTTGTTTGTTTTTGAGGTTTTCGTCTGACGGATGAAGACGTCTTTTACCCCGGAAGTTCATGTTTAAAAAGCAATATATAACTGTCCCCAGGATAACAACATCTAAAAATATTAGGAGCAATTATGGCTGAAGAAACTATATTCAGTAAGATTATTCGTAAAGAAATACCGGCTGACATCCTTTATCAGGATGACCTGGTCACTGCATTCAGGGATATCACTCCGAGAGCACCAAGCCATATTTTGATCATCCCAAACAAATTGATTCCAACGATTAACGATGTTGAAGAAAGTGATGAACTTGCTTTAGGACGAATGTTCACAGTCGCTAAGAAGCTGGCAGAACAGGAAAAAATTGCTGAAGACGGGTATCGGTTGATTGTAAATTGTAATTCTCATGGCGGACAAGAGGTCTATCATATCCATATGCATCTGTTAGGTGGTAAACCATTAGGTCCATTGCTCATGGATTAGGTTTCTTGAGTGCTGTTTATGCCATCCACCGGATATTTTTTGGGGTAGTGAACCGTGAGTGAGACAATAAAATCAGGCGAAATTGAATGAAGTTTTTTCGGTGCTTTTTTATTTTTCTTATGGCTTTTTTAGTCAATGCCTGTGCAAATTTTTCGGCTGAAAATTTGTTCAGTGATTATGCTACCCGAAATAGCGAACTTCATCAGAGAATAAAGCAGGGTGATTATTCACATGTTCTGGATATGCTCGATAGTGACTCTGCAACAGATGATATTTTAACACCCATGGAAAAGGGGCGGATCGCGCTGCTTAATCGTGATTATCAAAAAAGTCTGCTGTTTTTTGATCAGAGTAACAAGGCAATTGAGCGTCAGCAGGAGCTTGCAACAATTTCTCTTTCAAGAGAAACGGCGAATCTGGGGTCACTGTTCGTTAATGATAACATTAATGATTATATACCTGCTGATTATGAAGTCGGCTTTCTCCATCTTTATTCTGCATTGTCATATGTGCATGAAAATGAACTTCAGGATGCCCTGGTAGAGCTGAGACGGGCAAATCAGGTTCAGGAACAGGCCAAAAAGACAAGAGAAGATGTTTTAGAACGAGAAGAGGAACAGTTAAAAAATCAGGGAATTCAGCCTGATATAGGGAGTATTCTGTCTGGTTATCCTGATGCAGGTAAAGGTCTTCAGGCAGTTCAGAATGGTTATCTCTTTTATCTTTCAGCGCTCCTTTATGAAGCATCAGGCGCGCTGAATGATGCTTATGTTGATTATCGTCGCGCACTTGCAGTCGCCCCAGATAATCATGCTGTGATTCAGGGAACGATGAGGTGTGCAGAAAAGTTAGGGATGAAAGATGATTTGTCTCTGTTGCGCAAACGTTATGGAAATTTATCTCTGGCTTTGTCTTCTAATCATAGTCGTGTAATTATTATTCAGGAACAGGGTATTGTGGATATGCTGAGAGGATGGCAGCAATCCGTTCCTGTTTTTCATGATAATAACAGGCACTATGGGCTGTATTCTCTGGCATTACCTTATTATCAATCATACAATCGTTTACAGGTGATGCCCGTTAATCTTAACCGAAAAGCTATTTACGGCGCTTTACTGGCAGATACAAACTTAATGGCCAGATATCAATTAAAAGAACAGCTTCCGTCTGTGATACTTCGTCAAATATTGCGACTGGCCGCAAAAAATAGTCTGCGGCATGGACTGAGTCACAGAAATAGTGATGGTGTTGTCAACTTGATGATGAATGTCTGGAATGTTGCGACAGAACAGCCAGATACACGGAGCTGGATAACATTACCTGGCTCTGTTTTTAGTGCAACAGAAGTGGTTGAATCAGGTAAACAGCAAATCATTGCCGGTCACCGGACATATGCATTCGATGCGCCAGAAAAGGAAACAGTTTTGGTTTGGTTGTCCCGGCAGGGAAACAATACGGTTATCTGGCATAAAGTTTTGGGAAAACTATGAACTGGATTATCGTTTAGTGGTTAGTACAGTCATATATGTACAGTGTTCTAAATTTGTTTGTCTGAATAGTGATTAGAATTTAAACTTTATCGGTCGGCATTTTCAAAAGTCAGGAAGAGCAGACGAATCAGTTAATGAACGTGGGTTGAGGTGGACCTTTATGAAAAAGAGTATGATTTTAGTGTTGGGGCTGGCGGCAATCATGAGCGGCTGTTCCAATAAGGTATATTATGGTGATGCTCAGGCAGTGGAAACGAAGACAGTTGATTTTGGTTCCACAGATTTGCAAACGATCGCTTCTGACATGGTTGATAGTATGCTGACGTCAGGATCTGTTGCTGTCATTACCCATAATGTCAGACCTGTTGTTTTTGTCGAAAGAATTAAAAACAAAACAAGTGAACATATTGATACTGAGTCAATTACCGATACTATTAGTACTAAACTATTGAATTCCGGCAGGTTTCGTTTTGTTGATATGGACAGAGTGGAAGCTGTCAGGGAACAGCTGAATTTTCAAAATAATGATCAGCTGGTAGATAAAAGCAGTTCTGTCCAGTTTGGCAAGATGCTGGGTGCTCAATATATGCTTTATGGCAACTTATCCAGTATTGTAAAAAACGCTGGTAGTGATAAAGATGTCTACTACAAAATGACAATGCGTTTAATGGATTTGAAAACGGGTTTAATTGAGTGGGCAGATGAAACTGAAATCAGAAAAGAGCAGACAAAATCTTTTCTTGGCTTATAAGAGCACAGAAATGTTGAACAGTCTCTGAAGCAAAGCCGGAAAGGAGGTAGTAATGGCAAGAATGTCATGGCGGGAAGCTTGTTTGCTTGAACCTTCTTTAGCCTCAGTTTCCGGCGCTTTTAAGGCATCTCCCTTGATTGCCGAGATGTTATCAGGTGGATTGACGAATCGTTGCTGGAAAGTTGAATTTAATGAACATGTTCCGGTTGTGTGGCGGCCTTCAACATTAGTCACCCAATACTTTTCTATTTCCAGACATCAGGAATACAGGATTTTATCAGCACTTGATACAGCCGGTTTCTCTTTATCTCCCAAACCTTACTCGCTGAAAGACGAAGGACTTATTGTTGAATGGATTGATGGTGAACCGCCTGATCAGGATGACGAAAAGCTATTAGTCGGACTCTTTGTTCAAATTCACCAGTTTCCGGTCAAGCATTTGCCTGTTATTCCGTTTTCATATATTGCCCGCTTGGATCATTACTGGTTTCAGCTGCAATCTCTCGGATTTCCGACAGATACTGTTCAGGCACTTTATGAACAGTGGCGTGTCATGCCGAACATTAAAGAGACATCTGATACTTTATGCCATTTTGATCTCGGTATGCATAATATTATTAAAACGGCTTCGGGATTCAAAGTTATCGATTGGGAGTATGCGGCGCTTGCCGATCCAAGGCTTGATTTAGCAATGAGTTTTGGAACAGAAGAGGCGCTCGCAAAAATCGTTACTGACTATTGTTACCAGAGACATATCAGTGATACAGATGACTGGATCGATGGTGTAAAACAATGGATACCCCGTGCCCGTATGCTTGCTATGCTATGGTATTTTATTGCTGAAATAGTGTGGGATAGTAAGATTATGGGAGAGGAAGCGAAAAAAATTAAACGGTCGCTATCTGATTTGTAGTCATACCAGAGCACTCGCTTTGGTAAGCTTGGGTATATTTTGATGTAGTTCCTTTAGTCTATGCATTGGAGAGGTCGAGATGATCATTTATTTACATGGTTTTGATTCTACAAGTCCGGGTAATCATGAGAAGGTTTTACAGTTGAAATTCATTGATGATGATGTTCGGTTTATTAATTACAGTACATTGCATCCCAAACATGATATGCAACATCTGTTAAAAGAAGTTGATAAGGCGATCCAATTGAGTGAAGATTCATCCCCGGTGATTTGTGGTGTTGGTCTGGGTGGATACTGGTCGGAACGGATTGGTTTTTTATGTGGAATAAAGCAGGTTATTTTTAATCCGAACCTTCACCCGGAAGAAAATATGCTTGGTAAGATTGATCGTCCTGAAGAGTATGAAGATATAGCAACTAAATGTGTCAGTCAGTTCAGAACGAAGAATAAAGGTCGTTGTTTGGTGATTTTGTCCAGAAATGATGAAGTACTTGATCATCGCCGGACTATGACTGAATTATCTGACTATTACGATATTATCTGGGATGATGAACAAAGCCATAAATTTAAGAAAATTTCTCATCATTTAAAAGCTGTGGATACATTTAAAGGTAAAACTGAGGCTTGATTCATGTGAACGCAGGGCTTTTCTTTGTAAGAAATCATAGGTTGCATGGACAGAATAGCCCCTTATAATATCGATAATTATAAAATTTAGTCGTCTGTAAAATGGCTTGAAAACATGATTTTCAGGTGAATCGTGCAGGCTCAAAAAGTAAAGTATCAGCTTATTCTCCACCACTTTCGGGTGCTCGTGTTTTTATTGTTCAATTCATGATGTGGATTTTGCTGTTGATATCCGTCTGTTTTCTGAAACTTTGACTTGGGTAAACCAGGTAAGTGCGTATTGGGGATTTATTTCGTGACTCGAATTATAGTTGTAGGTGGCGGTGCTGGTGGTTTGGAACTTGTAACTAAACTTGGCAGAACCTTGGGAAGAAAAAAACGTGCTCATGTTACTTTGGTTGATAAAAATGCCAGCCATTTGTGGAAGCCTTTATTGCATGAAGTGGCTACCGGTTCTCTTGATGAAGGGGTTGATGCCCTGAGTTACAGGGCTCATGCGAAAAATCATCATTTTGATTTTCAAATGGGTAGTCTCGAGAATATTGACCGGGAGCGCAAGGTCATTCATCTTGCAGAGCTAAGAGATGAACATGGTGAGTTGCTTCTTCCAAGAAGAGAAATTGAATATGATCTGCTTGTATTAGCAATTGGTTCGACATCGAATGACTTTAATACACCAGGCGTCAGGGAGCACTGTATTTTTCTCGATAGTCCGGGGCAGGCACATCGTTTCAGAACTGAAATGAATAATGAGTTTTTAAAACTCCATGCACACAATGGACAGGGAACTGTTGACATTGCTATCGTTGGCGGTGGTGCAACAGGTGTTGAACTTTCTGCAGAGTTACACAATGCAGTGAAAGAATTACAGAATTATGGGTTTGGGGATCTGGATTCAAGTAAGCTGAATGTTAACCTTGTCGAGGCTGGTGAGAGAATTTTGCCGGCATTACCTCCCCGGATTTCAGGGGCTGCACATCATGAATTGACCAAACTCGGTGTTACTGTCCGGACTGCTACCAGGATTACTCAGGCTGATGCGGATGGACTGGTGACTCAAGAAGGCGAAAAAATTCCGGCACAGATCATGGTTTGGGCGGCAGGAATTAAAGCGCCTGATTTTATGAAAGAAATTGCCGGGTTGGAAACAAACCGAATTAATCAGCTTGTTGTGACCAGTACACTGCAGACAACACGTGATGAAAATATTTTTGTCATTGGTGATTTAGCACAGTGTACTCAACCGGATGGCTCATTTGTTCCCCCGAGAGCACAAGCTGCACATCAGATGTCAACCCAGACTTTTAAAAACATTGTTGCAAAATTGAATGGCAGGGAGTTAAAGCCATATATTTACAAGGATCATGGCTCTTTGGTCTCATTGAGCCGGTTTTCTACTGTCGGTAGTTTGATGGGGAACCTGACAAAAGGTTCAATGATGGTTGAAGGACGGATTGCACGGGTTGTGTATATTTCATTATACCGGATGCATCAAATGGCTTTACATGGAATGTTTAAAACTTCTTTAATGCTTTTGGTTGGCAGAATTAACCGTGTTTTACGACCAAATCTGAAGCTTCATTAGATATAATTAAGAAAAGACCCGGCATCTTGATGCCGGGTCTTTTCTTTTGTCTGTATATTACTGAGTGACTTTTCTGACTTGCAGGATAATACCCATTAGCGGATGATCAAAATAGATGGTTTCTCCGCTACGCATCCTTCTCTTCTGATTTAGCCGGTATGGTTGTAAAAACTTTTCTTCAGTAACGACCGAATTGATGGACTGAAGGTGGCCAAGCTGTATATTTGTATCATGATTACTTTCAGCATCTGAGCTGGTATCAACAGGGATATCCTGAACGGATATTTCTTTGATTCCAGGTATTTTCAGGTCAAAAACTGCGTCAGCATACAAATAGTGCTGAACATAAACCTGAAGCTTTCCATCCAGTTCATAAAGCGCTTTAGGGATGGATGTTTCAATCACACCTTCGACTGGAGAGTGGCTTAAAGAGGATGCCAGTTCTCTGCCATCGGGCCGATAGACAGACGCGAAATTCTTACCTGCTTGAATATGAAAAGCAGGTGCATACGCTTGCCCCTGATCTCCCTGTCGCCACGCTGTGTGCAAGAGCACATGAAAGCCTGCGTGCCGGTTCAGCCTTTGCTCCTGCGCATTTAATTTATATTCACTACGGGGGAGAAGAGCCACTCCTTTTTTTGCCCGATAACTTTGAGAATTCAGGCTGCCAGTTTTATTAAATGCAATGGCAGGAAGACGAGCCGGCCAGGATTCATTTGTATTTTCAGTATCTGCGACACGTTTAAAAATGATCACTTCGATGTCAAATTGTCTCTTAGCCCAACCAGGCATTGCGATGAAGAGCATCAATAGTGGGATCAGCTTTTTCATTATCACTCCCTTACGATGATTAGAGATTTTGGCCGTTGTCAGGCATTATACTTTGGGTAACAGATTTTGTTGAAAATATGTCAGTATATCCTGAATAAACCGGAGTCTCTCCGGGCGTTGTTCCAGTGACACGGTAAATTTCAGTTTTGTCGGCCCGTCCATAGCAAATACCTGGGGCTGGGACTGCAAAAGCTGGACTAAACAGGTTGGGTCAATATTAGCATTAAGATGAAAATCTATATAACCACCTTTTTGATGGGCCTCTATTTTCCTGATATTCAGTTTCGCTGCTTTCAGCTTAAATTGAGTAATTTCCAATAAATTTAACGCGGCATCCGGCAGTTTTCCAAACCGGTCTATGAGCTCAACTTTGAGTTCATTCAGTTCATTTTCATCAGCGACGCTGGCAATCTGTTTATACATCGATAACCGTGTATTAATATCCGGAATATAGTCATCAGGTAACAGAGCAGGTAGTCTGAATTCAACTTCAGTCTGTTCTTTGAGTAAGTCTTCAAGCGCGGGCTCTTTGCCAGACTTTAATGCTTCAACAGCTTGTTCAAGCATTTCCATATACAGCGTAAATCCTACGGATTGTATCTGACCACTTTGCTCATCACCCAGCAACTCTCCCGCGCCTCTGATTTCAAGATCATGTGTTGCCAGTGTAAAACCAGCTCCAAGATCTTCCAGAGATGCCAGCGCCTCTAAACGTTTTACGGCATCTTTGGTTAAAGCCTTCGGAGGCGGCGTCATCAGATAAGCATAAGCTTGGTGGTGTGAACGTCCGACCCTGCCTCTGAGCTGGTGTAATTGAGCCAGACCCAGAGTATCTGCTCTGTGAATGATGATTGTATTTGCTGTCGGAACATCAATACCAGTTTCAATAATTGTGGTACAAACTAACAAATTAAAACGTTGGTGGTAGAAGTCGTTCATAATTTGTTCAAGTTCACGCTCCCGCATTTGTCCATGAGCGACAGTAATACGGGCTTCCGGGATCAGCTTTTCTAAATCTGCAGCGACTTTATCAATCGTTTCTACCTGATTATGAAGATAGTAAACCTGTCCCCCCCGCATGATTTCACGTAAAACTGCTTCACGAATCACACTGTTTTCATCTTGACGGATGAACGTTTTAACCGCAAGCCGTCTTGCTGGCGGGGTCGCAATAATAGAAAGATCCCGCATGCCACTCATCGCCATATTGAGTGTCCGGGGAATCGGTGTCGCTGTGAGTGTCAGAATATCCACATCTGCCCGCATCGCTTTGACTTTTTCTTTTTGGCGGACCCCAAAACGATGTTCTTCGTCAACAATTAACAGGCCCAGATCATTAAACTGAAGTTCACTGGACAGTAACTTATGAGTACCAACCAGAATATCTACTTTTCCTTCTTTTACATCGCTGATGATCTGTTTTTGTTCTTTTGCTGTTTTGAATCGGGAAAGCACCTCAACACGAATTGGATGATTGGCAAATCGATCCCGGAAGTTTTCAAAATGTTGCTGTGCTAATAAGGTGGTCGGAACAAGTACAGCAACCTGTTTACCATTATCAGTACTGACAAATGCAGCACGCATGGCGACTTCGGTTTTGCCGAAACCAACGTCGCCACACACAAGGCGGTCCATGGCTTTATTTTGACACATATCAGAAAGAACGGCGTTAATCGCCATTGCCTGATCATCGGTTTCTTCAAAAGGAAATCCTGATTTGAAAGTAGCGTATTGTTCCCGGTCAAGAGCAAACCGGTAACCCGGTTTAATTTCGCGTTTGGCATACACATCGAGGAGTTCCGCAGCGACATCCCGGACTTTTTCAGCGGCTCTGCGCCGGGCTTTTGACCAGGCTTCTCCGCCCAGCTTATGAATCGGAGCATGGTCTTCAGCATCGCCTGAATAACGACTGATTAAGTTGAGTGAAGCAACCGGGACATAGAGCTTCGCCTCATTTTGATACTCCAGAGTCATATATTCAGTTTTGATGCCGCCAACTTCTAATGTCTGTAACCCAAGATAGCGTCCGATGCCATGATCAATATGTACAACGGGTTGTCCGGGTTTTAACTCCGCAAGATTGCGAATGATAGCGTCACCGTTTGTCTGGCGTTTATCTTTCTTACGCCGGTGAATGACCCGATCACCCAGTAAGTCACTTTCACAGATAAGTGCAACGGGGGGGTGCTGCAAAATAAAACCGTGCTCAGCAGCCCCGACAATAAGAGATAAAGAAGCATCATCATGGCAAGCCTGATAAAAATCAGCTTGTTCAGCCGGCCTGAATTTTATGGGGTGTAGCAGTTCGAGAAGCGCTTCCCGACGACCTTCTGATTCAACTGAAAAAATAATTTTACCAGCAAAATTTTCAGCAAACTGACGCAAAGAACCGAGAGGTTCTTTCTGTTGATGCTGCAGTTTGATGTCTGGCAGTAAACTTATCGGGGCGTTTGTTCTGCCAGATTTACTCTCTATTGCTGTCTGATGCAACTGAACTGATGGATATTGTTTCAGGTAGCCGAACAGATGATCTTTTTGCAGCCATAGTTCTCCGGGAGGAAGCAGCGGACGTAATGGATCGACTTTTCGTTGTTCATATCGTTCACTGACATCCGTGAGAAAACGATCAATCGCCGGTTCGGGATCGCCAATGATAATGATCTGACTTTCATCCGGAAGGTAATCAAATAATGTCTCAGTCTGTTCAAAAAACAGAGGCTGCCAGTACTCAATACCGGCAGGCCAGGTGCCTTTTGAGACTTGCATATATACAGATTCAGGTTCTCTTCGGGCCTCAAACTGTTGACGCCAGCGGTTCCGGAACGCTTCAATGGCATCTGCTGATGTCGGAAACTCATGAGCAGGTAATAAACAGATCTCATCTATGGTTTCCAGAGAGCGTTGGGTCTCGGTATCAAATGTACGGATTGTTTCGATTTCATCATCGAAAAAGTCAAAGCGATACGGATGCTCACATCCCATTGGAAACAAATCAAGTATAGCTCCCCGGCTTGCATATTCCCCTGGCCCAAAAACCTGGTCGACATGCCTGTAGCCAGATTGTTCAAGCTGATGACGGAGTTTTTCTAATGAAAACTGGTCACCCTGTCTGACCATCAGCGTGTGTTGCAGGAGGAATGATCTGGGCGACTGTTTTTGGAGCAGGGTAGAAACGGGTGCGATCGTTATCCCGGCCTTTTTGTTTGGCAGCTGGTACAGTCTGGATATGCGTTCAGAAATGATTTCCTGATGAGGAGAGAAATTGTCGTAAGGAAGTGTTTCCCAATCAGGAAAAAGTGCAATTTCCTGTGAGAAAAAAGCTTCGGTCTCTTGCTGTAATTTTAATGCGGTTTGCGTATCAGCGGTGACCAGTAATGTATGGTGATTATGCTGCAGTGCTAATTCTGCAGCTGCAAGAGCAAGGCTGGAACCGGACAGGTTTCCGATTTGTTTTTTGTCCCCTGAGCCTTGGGGGACACTGACAGATAATATGGATGGCGTGGTCATTTCAATTGGTTTAATCGTTATCCCGTTCAACGGAACGTTGACGAAGTAATTTTTGTTGTTGGTAAAGTGCAGCTTTAATCAGTAAGTCCTGATCGCTGTCTCTGAGACGGACATACCGGGCTTTCACCGAATAATAACTGCCTTCCTGCTGGCACGATTCAACCTCTGCGTAGCAATAAATGGCAGAGGGTGGATAATCAAGGAATAATTTCACTCTGAGTCTGGTCCCGGTTGCCACTGGTGTGTCGCTTGTATAAGTAAACTGACTTGCCCCGAAAGACACTGTTTGATGGCAAAGCGAAGGTTCGTTTTGCTGTGACAGCATAAAATTCAGTAGCAGATTTAACTTTCGGTTTTGGCTGTCGAGCAGGTTCACCAGACTTTTCAGGTCCCGGCTTTTTAATTCTTGTTTTGCAGTATCTGCCAGTTGCTCCAGCTGGCTGAATTCACTGGCAACCACAAACGGTACAGGAATTTCAGCGATGAAATCTTCATCGTCAGGCAGCAAAAAACTTTCATCTAATGGTTCGATGTTACTTGTCAGTGAGTGAACGACTGTAAAAAACTCTTGTTCGATCATAATGAATTCCTTCATACCAGAACATTGATTATCACCATACAGATGAAGTAATCAAGGGATATGCGGTCATTCATGCGAATTAACAAGGATTTGGCAAATTAATGCTACAACCTCAAGCTGATAATCGTTAAAGTACCGGGCAATACTTTCGATGGATTTATTGTATGTTTCATCCTGTTTCTGTTTTTATTGGCCTCAGGTATCTGAGGGGACAATCAGGTGATCGCTTCAGCCGCTTTGTGTCGAGAATATCCACAGCTGGTATTACGATTGGTGTTTTGTCGCTGGTGGTCGTGTTATCGGTGATGAATGGATTTGAATCACAGCTCAAAGGCCGGATTTTAGGTGTCTTACCTCAGGCTATGGTATATCAACAGAAAGAAAAAACACCATGGAGCAAGACATCTCCGGCTTTCATTTCCGGGTTATCAGTCAGCCATCAGGCCGAGCCTCTGGTTCGAAGCGAAGCTGTGATTCAAAGTACCACAGAGCTCTCTGCGGGAATCCTGCTGGGAATATTACCTGAAACGGGTGATCCGGTTTCAGATTATTTAATTGCCGGAGATATGAAAAATATATATCCGGGTGCTTATTCTGTATTTCTTGGCAGCCAGCTGGCAAGGCGGCTGAATGTTACTCTTGGGGATAAAGTCCGTTTAATGGTCACACAGGCCAGTCTTTTTACACCTCTGGGGCGGATTCCCAGTCAGCGAAATTTCATCGTGGCAGGAATATTTAATACGGGGTCTGACATTGATGGCCAGTTGATGATTACACATATCCGGGATGCTCAACGATTATTGCGTTTACAGGAAAATGTTATTTCCGGCTGGCGGCTGTTTTTTAATGATCCGTTTGTTGTTTCTGATATTGATCGTAATGCCTTACCTGAAGGATGGCACTGGAGTGACTGGCGGGAACAGCGTGGTGAGCTTTTTCAGGCAGTAAAAATGGAAAAAAACATGATGGGGTTGATGTTGGGCCTGATTGTGGCAATTGCAGCATTTAATATTATTTCTGCGCTGATTATGGTGGTGATGGAGAAGCAGTCGGAGGTGGCTATTTTGAAGACCCAGGGAATGAATAAATTACAGGTGCTGTTTATTTTCATTGTTCAGGGAGCAAGTAGTGGTATTGTCGGGGCTGTATCCGGCGGTATTTTGGGTATTTTGCTGGCATCATACCTGAATGAGATTTTGTCTGTACTCGGTGTGGATTTGAGAACTTTAGGTGGGTCTTTACCGGTTGATATTCATCTGGTTCAGGTATTTGTGGTTGAACTTTTTACTATCGGATTAAGTATATTGGCGACGTTTTATCCTTCTTTACGGGCATCATCCGTCCATCCTGCTGAGGCGCTGAGATATGAATAACCTGCTTCATTGTCATTGTATTAAAAAAACTTACCAGGAAGGCAGTTTATCTACGCAAGTCTTAAATGGTGTGAGCTTCTCAATGTCCCGGGGAGAACTGGTTTCTATTGTCGGAGCATCCGGTTCCGGAAAAAGTACATTACTGCATATATTGGGGGCTTTAGATACACCAACCAGCGGGGATGTGAACTTTTTAGGGCAGCCGTTATCTGATCTGAAAGATAAGCAACAAGCCAGAATCCGGAACCGGCATATCGGGTTTATCTATCAGTTTCATCATTTGTTATCTGATTTCAGTGCGTTAGAGAATGTTGCTATGCCTTTGCTCATCGGGGGAGAAAAACCTTCTCTGGCCCGTCGTCATGCTGAAGAGTGGTTGAAGAAAGTCGGTTTGTCTCACCGTGTCGGACACAGACCCGGTGAATTATCCGGAGGAGAAAGACAACGGGTTGCCATCGCCAGAGCTTTGGTGAATCAACCCGAACTGGTTTTGGCTGATGAGCCAACAGGAAATCTGGATTATAAAACGGCGCATGCAATTTATGATTTGATGCGGGAGCTGAATGAATTGTCACAGACTGCCTTTTTAGTTGTGACTCATGATCAGGAGCTGGCCGATAAAATGGATCGTAAGCTGTTCATGAAAGATGGGCTGTTGGTTCAGGTGGAGGTTTAAGCTTAATGTTATCTTCTTTGTCTCTGTTGATTGGCTATCGTTTCAGCCGCTCCAGAAAACGAAATCAATTAGTTTCTTTCATATCGATATCATCCATGATTGGTATTGCTTTTGGTGTTTCAGTCATTATCGTTGGATTGTCGGCTATGAATGGTTTTGAACGAGAACTGAATCACCGGGTACTTTCTGTCATTCCTCACGGTGAGTTTGAAGGTGTCAGAGGGCCAATCCAGGACTGGCCGAAAATGATTGAAAAAGTGGATCAGTTTCAGGATGTTCTGGCAGCTGCGCCCTATGTCCGGTTTGTGGCACTTGCAGAAAATGGTCAGCAATTGAAGGCAGTCGAAGTGCGTGGTGTTGAACCTGTAAGTGAAGATGGCGTATCTGATTTATCAAAATATATTTCAGGTGAAAGCTGGAAAAATTTTGTACCGGGGAAGAAGCAAATCATTTTAGGGCAGGGGGTTGCTCAGAAGTTAGCGATCAAAACTGGTGATTTTCTTACCTTAATGGTTCCGGAAAAAAAATCCGGATCCGGATTATTGAAATCTCCACAGAGAATCCGGCTTCAGGTCAGTGGATTATTGAAATTACATGGGCAAATTGACCATAATTTGGTGCTTATTCCTCTGGCCGATGCACAGCAATATACCGGGATAGGCAGCGCAGTCTCCGGTATTTCTGTCAAAGTATCTGATGTCTTTCGTGCCAGTGAAATAGTGAGAGAGGTTGGTCGTCAGTTGGAGCAGTATGTCTATCTGACAAGCTGGCAACGTAAGTACGGTTACCTTTACCGGGATATTCAGCTTGTCAGAACCATTCTGTATTTGGTGATGTTCCTCGTGATCGGTGTGGCGAGCTTTAACCTTGTCTCTACTCTAACAATGGCCGTCAAAGATCGGGCTTCAGAAATTGCGATTCTCAGGACGATGGGGGCATCAGATCACCTGATTCGTCTCATTTTTATGTGGCAGGGTGTATTTTCCGGTGTATTCGGGAGTCTGGCGGGTAGTGCTGCCGGGATTGCGATTTCATTCAATCTTACTCATATTATTCAATGGATGGAGCGCTTGTTTCATCATCACTTTTTGTCTGGTGATATCTATTTTGTTGACTTTTTACCATCTCAGGTCAGAACTGAAGATGTACTCATGGTATCCGTAACCGCGATTGTCCTCAGTTTAGTCGCAACTTTGTATCCGGCATCCCGCGCTAACCGGTTGAATCCTGCCTCTGTCCTTTCTTCAAAATAATGTAATCATATTTTATGACAACGATATTTTCGATCAGGAAAACACGTTGTCATTCTATCCTGTCATATTTTGCATTTGGTTTTGGGATGTGCGATGTGATTCGGTTTTCTGTGCAGGACAGCCTGCCATAAACCAGTTACTTTAACTGTCGCTTCTGCCAGCTTCGGACGACAGAGTATCGCCAGAGCCCGTGAATACCAAAGTATCCGATAACAGCGCAGACGATACCGCAAATCGTACATCCGACCAGAAGTGGCGGAGCAATTGAAGACATTTGATTGGCAATAAAATCCCATGACAATTCAAAATGAAAATGTTGTGGGGGCTCACTCAGCACCCATGCGCCAAGTTTATATGCAAAATAAAATAACACTGGCATGGTGATTGGATTGCTGACCCAGACCAAAGCAATTGATAGCGGAAGATTGACACCGCATAAAATGGCCAGACCAGCAGACATGATCATCTGACTGGGGAGTGGGACAAAAGCCATAAAAAGGCCAATAGCAAAGGCACCGGCTGCAGAGCGGCGATTTAGACACCATAAATTAGGGTTATAAAGAACATTCCCAAAAATTTTCAGTGCTTTTTGGCGTTTGATTAATTCTCTGTCTGGCAAAAAACGTTTAATAAGTTTTTTAGGCATAAAAAACAATGACTCTTATAAGAAATGGCAGATTTTTTTTCCCTTATATCTTCACATTGTGCTCGTCACCTTATTGGCCTGTTATGCCTGATGTGAAGTGGTGCTGCTTACCTGCCTTGTTACTACTAATTGTTATTCATATTCGCAGTTGTGTATGGGTCTCTGCGATCTGTCTTGCTGCAATTGTTGTGCTGGTTTACGGGAATCTGATGAAACAGCAAGCCAGTATGATCCATCACTCCGGGCATGATATTACCATAAACGCAGAAGTTGACAGCTTTTTTAAACCAAATAGTTTCGGATATAGCGGAAATATTCATATCTTATCGATTGACCAGATAAAAATGAGCGCATTAATTCAGCCGGCAGTGAAATTATATTCACCTGTCCAGTTATTTCCGGGTGATCAGGTTAATTTTCATGTGAGAGTGAAGCCAGTGATCGGTTTGCTCAATGAAGCGGGTTTTGACAGTGAAAAATATTATTTCGGAAAACATATCGTTGCCCGGTTAATTGTAAAAGAACACTCAGACTTTATTGTTATTACACCGGTATCTTTCCGGATGAAACTATACAGGGCAGTCGCACAATTAATTGAATATAATCTCAATCGTCCTTTGTTACTTGCTTTGTCTTTTGCAAACAGAAATGAAATTAACAGCCAGTTTTGGCAACAGTTACAAGAGACTGGTCTGGCACATTTGATAGCTATCTCCGGGCTTCATATTGGTGTTGCATATCTTTTAGGCTTTTATCTGGGGGCGTTTTTTTCCAGAGCTCAGGCTCGCCTGCTTTGGTTTCCTGTGATTACCGGAGTCGCTGTCTCGATAGGTTATGCGTGGCTGGCTGGTTTTTCGCTGCCGACACAAAGAGCTTTATGTATGATAGGAATCCACCTTCTGTTTCAGCTCCGGCAAGCTCAGGTAAGTTATGGTCAAAGGTATTTGATATCCTTATCTATTCTATTAACGTTGGATCCTTTTAGCTGCGTTTTAAATAGCTTTTGGTTGTCATTTCTTTCCGTGTTTTTTGTCCTGTATTTTGTAAATCAGTCCAGAGAAGAACCTGCGGGAATATATCAAGGGATTAAAAGCCATTTCAAATTAACAATATGTATGATGCCCGTCGGTTCATTCTTTTTTGGTGGAATCAGTTTGTTAGCTCCACTTTATAACCTGCTGTGGATTCCATGGTTTAGCTTTGTCATTGTTCCGGTGTTATTTCTGGCTATCATTTGTAGTATTGTTGTTCCGTCAGTAGCCGTCTGGTTGTGGCAGCTGACTGAATATTTATTAAAGCCGGTGATTTATTCGTTTAATTTTTCTCACCATAGCTGGGTATATACTTCAGATCATTTGACGATATGTATGTTAATGTTTGTCTTGGTTTTTTTGACACGACACATTTTTACCCGGCGTCTTTTTCAACTGATCGTTTTACTCATCGGTGGGAGATTTGTTTGTGGTATTTCAAATCGTGACTGGCAGGTTGATATTTTAGATGTGGGCCATGGACTCGCTGTATTGATCGAAAAAAACAAGCACTATGTACTTTATGATACAGGCAAAGGGTGGGGGACAGGGAGTATTGCTCAATCTGTCATTGACCCTGTATTACATCACAGAGGTGTAGACCAGCTTGATGGGCTTATCCTTAGTCATATGGACAATGATCATGCCGGAGGCAGAAAGTGGATTGAGAATAACTGGCATCCGTTATGGAAGCGCTCAAGTCAGTTATTAAAGAATTATTTACCCTGTATCCAGGGGGAGAGCTGGGATTGGCAAGGACTACAGTTTGATGTTCTCTGGCCGCCATCGCAGGTCAAACGGGCCTACAATGAACATTCATGTGTCATCCGGGTTTTCGATAAAGTTCACCATTACTCTGTCATGTTGACCGGGGATATGACGGCTGAGAATGAACGGCAGATCCGCAGACATTTTCCCGACTTAAAGAGTGATATTCTGATGGTTCCTCATCATGGTAGTCAGACATCTTCAACACGACAATTCATCATACAGGTGCATCCACAGGTTGCTATAGCATCAACCGGAAAAAGTAATCCGTGGCATTTACCGAACGCAAGGGTGAGACAACGATATGATTCATTGGATATCCCATGGATTGACACGGGGGAAGCGGGGCAGATTCGTTTGACTTTCCGCGATGGTGCGCCTGAGGCTGAGATCAAGACCTGGCGTTCAGGGGGCTTCTCCCCATGGTATAGGCAGATGCTGCGTAAACAGGTAGAATAGCGCGGTTATTAATTGATAGAAGAATATAATTGATTTATGTCAAATATAAGTGATGAGACAACGTGGGTAACCTTTAAACGTCTTTGGGGTTATATTCGGTTATACAAAGCTGGTTTGGTTGTTGCAGTAATAGCGTTAATATTGAACGCGTTTGCTGATACATATATGGTCTCTTTACTCAAACCTTTACTGGATGAAGGATTTGGTTCTGCAAAATCAGATTTTCTGAAGGTTTTACCATTCATTATTCTTGGAATGATGTTTTTACGCGGGGTGACCAGCTTTGTTTCTGCCTATTGCCTGAGTTGGGTGTCTGGTCAGGTCGTTATGATGATGCGGAGAAATATATTTAATCATTTCATGCATATGCCTGTCAGTTTCTTTGATAAGGAGTCTACCGGTGGTCTCCTGTCCAGAATTACTTATGATTCAGAGCAGGTTGCAGGTGCAACCAGCAGAGCTTTAGTCAGCATTGTTCGTGAAGGTGCAAGTATCATTGGACTGCTGGGGCTAATGTTTTGGAATAGTTGGCAGCTTTCTTTGGTATTGATTATTGTTGCTCCGGTTGTTGCTTTTGGGATCAGTCTTGTATCGAAAAGATTTCGTAAAATCTCAAAGAATATGCAAAATGCTATGGGTCAGGTCACTTCTTCTGCTGAACAAATGTTGAAAGGGCATAAAGTGGTTTTAAGTTATGGCGGGCATGATGTAGAGCGAAAACGGTTTGAAAAGGTAAGTAATTACATGCGCCAGCAGTCAATGAAGCTGGTATCTGCTCAATCTGTTGCTGATCCTGTTATTCAGATGATCGCCTCTCTGGCTCTGGTGACAGTTTTGTTTCTTGCCAGTGTTGACTCGATTCGTGCTGAGCTTACTCCGGGAACTTTTACCGTTATCTTTTCAGCCATGTTTGGTCTGATGCGTCCGTTAAAAGCTCTGACGGGTGTAACATCACAATTTCAAAGAGGCATGGCAGCGAGTCAGACTTTGTTTGCTTTTATGGACCTTCAGTTGGAAAAAGACACCGGTACGTATAGTGTCGAATCGGTTCGTGGTGATGTGCAGGTAAAAAATGTTTCGTTTACTTATCAGGGGAAAGAAAAGCCGGCTTTGTCGAATATCTCCTTTTCTGTCGGTCAGGGAAAAACGGTCGCTCTTGTAGGACGTTCCGGATCAGGGAAAAGTACGATAGCTAATTTATTTACCCGTTTTTATGATATTGATTCAGGAGAAATTTTTCTGGATGGACATGATATATACGACTACAAGTTATCCAACCTGAGACAGCACTTTGCTCTGGTTTCTCAAAATGTTCATCTGTTTAATGATACGATTGCCAACAATATTGCTTATGCCGCCACTGAGAAATATTCCCGTGAGCAAATTGAAGAAGCTGCGCGTTTGGCATATGCCATGGAATTTATTCAGGATATGCCGGATGGATTAGACACCATTATCGGTGAAAATGGTGCAAGTTTGTCTGGGGGACAGCGGCAGAGAATTGCAATTGCACGGGCCTTGCTAAGAGATGCACCTGTTTTGATTCTGGATGAAGCGACTTCAGCGCTGGATACTGAATCAGAACGCGCAATTCAGCTTGCCCTGAACGAACTTCAAAAAAATAAGACGGTTCTTGTGATTGCTCACCGCCTTTCGACGATAGAGGATGCGGATGAAATTCTGGTCATTGAGGAAGGTGAAATTATTGAGCGGGGCCATCATCAGGAATTATTATCACGTTCTGGTGCGTATGCCCAGTTACACCAAATTCAATTTAGTGGGTAGGGCTGCCAGTGGTGGATAAGCTATGGTTTTCTGACCATTGGGTAAGATGGTTGCTTGCACCGGTTTTGTGGCCATTAAGTATCGTGTATAAGTATGTAAGTGAAGCCAGAAAACAAGCTTATCATTCGGGGAACAAACCCGTGTACAGAGCGCCGGTGCCTGTCGTGGTTGTTGGTAATATTACGGCTGGAGGTAACGGAAAAACACCGGTCGTTGTATGGCTTGTGGAAAAACTGCTGCAGTATGGCATGAAGCCTGGTGTTGTTTCCCGTGGTTATGGTGGAAAATCGTCCGTCTATCCGTTACTGCTTTCTGAGAAAACGTCTGTTGAGGCGTGTGGTGATGAACCGATGCTTATTTATCAGCGCACCGGTGTGCCAGTCGCTGTCGACCCGGTGAGAGCTTCGGCTGTACAGGCGTTATTGAACGAGGGCGTCGATATCATCATTACTGATGATGGTCTGCAGCACTATGCACTGGCCAGAGATATAGAAATAGTCGTCGTGGATGGTCAGCGGCGTTTTGGAAATGGCAGGTATATTCCATATGGCCCGATGCGGGAATCCCTGTCACGTTTGAAAACGGTTGATTTTGTAATTAATAATGGTGGGCAAATCAGCGATAATGAAATCGGGATGACTCTCACACCTCAAATGGCTGTCAATCTGGCTGACAACCGGACAATATCAGTGGATCATCTGACAAAGCCTGTTGCCTTTGCCGGTATCGGAAATCCATCCCGTTTTTTTGAGACTCTCGGGCGGCTGGGTGTGAGTTTAGTCGACTCAAAATCATTTTCTGATCATCAGGAGTTTGATTTTGAAGATCTGGAAGCTTTTTGTTCCTCTGGTGATCACGTCATTATGACGGAAAAAGATGCGGTAAAATGCAGAGCATTTGCCCGGGGCAACTGGTGGTATTTACCGGTTTCTGCAACATTTCAATCAGCAGATGAGCAGAAAGTTATTGAATTAATTAAGAAAGTGGCGGAAAAGTATGGATCATCGTTTGCTTGAAATTGTGGCTTGTCCTGTCTGTAAAGGCAAGCTGACCTATGACAAAGTTCATCAGGAACTTATTTGTAAATTTGATCGACTGGCATATCCCATTCAGGATGGCATCCCGGTGTTACTTGAACCTGAAGCCCGCTCAATGGCGATGGATGAGGGACGATAAATGTCATTTACCGTCGTGATTCCTGCACGTTACCAATCGTCCCGTCTTCCGGGAAAGCCATTAGCGGATATATGCGGGCGCACTATGATTCAGCGGGTCTATGATCAGGCCATGCAGTCTGGTGCTCAGCGTGTGATTGTTGCCACGGATGACCCCCGCATTGAGCAGGTTGTGACTTCATTCGGGGGGCAGGTATGCATGACAAGTCCGGATCATGAGTCTGGTACAGAACGTCTGGCTGAGGTGGTAGCAACGCTGTCTTTACCCGAAGAGCATGTTGTGGTGAACGTACAGGGAGATGAGCCATTAATTCCTCCGGGCATTATCTCACAGGTTGCTGAAAACCTGCAGTCTCATCCTGTGCCAATGGCTACGCTGGCTGTACAGACTCAGGAAGCAGAAGATATTTTTAATCCAAATATCGTCAAAGTCGTGACTGATCAGAATGGTTATGCGCTCTATTTCAGCCGAGCTGCAATCCCATGGGACAGAGACTGCTATCCTCACGATGCAAGGTCTGTACAGCATCCGGTATTACGTCATATAGGTATTTATGCTTACAGAGCGGGTTTTATTCAAACTTATGTTGACTGGAATTCAAGCCAATTAGAAAAAATTGAGTGCCTCGAACAGCTTAGAGTACTTTGGCATGGTGAAAAAATTCATGTTGATATCGCGCATGAAGCACCTCATATCGGGATTGATACACCCGAGGATCTTGAACAGGTACGTCATATTATTGCAAAACAAAACAGACCGTAAGGTCTGTTTTGTTTTACTGCTAAAATGACTTTCAGGTTTCATGCTTATCCGGGCAGATGGCAAGCCTTTCTCTTCTGCCCGAATCTTTCAGCTCTTCCAGTATGACATCAAATCCCCACAGCCTGTGAAGATGTCTGAGAACTTCCTCAAAACTTGAGTCGAGAGGAATCCGATCATGAGGCGCATATTGCAACGTTAAGGATCGGTCTCCCCGGATATCGACATCAAATATCTGTATATTCGGTTCTATATTGCTGAGATTATATTGAGCTGCAAGCTTTTCTCTGATCTGCTTATAACCAGATTCATCATGAATTGCACTGACTTCAATGAAATTTTTACGATCATCATCAGTGATTGAAAAAAGTTTAAAGTCCCGAATGATTTTAGGAGACAGATACTGACTGATGAAGCTTTCATCTTTAAAGTTTTGCATTGCAAAATGCACAGCATCAAGCCAGTTACTGCCCGCCAGTTCAGGGAACCAATGACGATCTTCTTCTGTTGGGTGCTGACAGATCCGTTGTATATCCCGGAACATTGCAAACCCAAGAGCATAGGGATTGATACCGCTATAGTACGGGCTGTTATAGGGTGGTTGTGCAACGACACTGGTGTGGCTGTGAAGAAATTCAAGGATGAATCTTTCCGATACCGTCCCTTCATCATAGAGGTGATTCAGGATCGTGTAGTGCCAGAAGGTTGCCCATCCTTCATTCATGACCTGTGTTTGTTTTTGCGGATAGAAGTATTGGCTTATTTTCCGCACAATCCGTACGATTTCCCGTTGCCATGGCTCCAGTAACGGCGCATGTTTCTCGATAAAATAAAGAATGTTTTCCTGAGGCTCACTCGGGAAATTTTCTTTGATGATGTCTTCTTTTTCTTCCGATTTCGGCAGCGTTCGCCATAACTCATTCACCTGAGACTGAAGATAAGCCTCTCTTTGTTCTTGTCTGGCTTTCTCTTCAGTGATGGATATTTTTTCTGGCCGTTTATATCGGTCAACACCGAAGTTCATCAAGGCATGGCAAGAATCCAGAATTTCTTCAACTTCGGCAACACCATACTTTTCTTCACAGGTGGTGATATATTTTTTGGCAAACAGTAAATAATCAATAATCGAACTCGCATCTGTCCATGTCTGAAACAGATAATTACCTTTAAAAAATGAATTATGTCCATAGCACGCATGAGCCATAACTAATGCTTGCATTGTGATGGTGTTTTCTTCCATCAGGTAGGCGATACAGGGATCAGAATTTATTACAATTTCATATGCAAGGCCCATTTGTCCGTGTTTGTAACCTTGTTCTGTCTGTATAAATTTTTTACCAAAGGACCAGTGGTTGTAATTAATGGGCATCCCGATGCTTGAATATGCATCCATCATTTGTTCTGATGTGATAATTTCAATCTGATTTGGATAAGTATCTAAACGGTAATGTTCTGCGACCCTTTTTATTTCAGTGTGATAACGTTCCAGCAGATCAAATGTCCAGTCAGGGCCGTCAGGTAGTAATTTATCTTGTCTTTTTGAACCTGATTTTATCTCTGTTGTCATTCAGGATTCCTCCCTAAGCCGTCTCTTTGTGAAATAATTCTCTGAATACAGGGAATATATCGTCTACTGACTGAATATTTTTCATTGCAAAGTTTTCACTCTCAGGCAGTAATTTTTCATATTCATGCCATAGTGTCTGATGGGAACGGCGTGTGATTTCTATGTATGCATAATATTGACAATAAGGTAATAAATTTTTCGACAGGATTGAGTGGCATTTCGGTGAATCATCAGCCCAGTTATCGCCGTCTGAAGCCTGGGCAGCATATATGTTCCATTGATTTATCGGATATCTTTTTTCTATGATTTCATGCATGAGTTTGAGGGCACTGGATACAATCGTTCCTCCGGTTTCCTGAGAGTAGAAAAACTCATGCTCATCTACTTCTTTCGCCTGGGTATGGTGGCGGATAAAAATGACTTCAACATTTTTATAAGTCCGTGTCAGGAACAGGTACAGCAGAACATAAAAGCGTTTTGCAATATCTTTGGTTGCCTGATCCATTGAGCCGGATACATCCATCAGGCAAAACATCACAGCCTGACTGGATGGAATCGGGCGCTTTTCGTAGTTCTTGTAACGTAAATCAAATGTATCGATAAATGGAACATTCTTAATTTTCTTTTTCAACTCCCCAATGTCATGTTCCAGGCGGTTTTCTTCAAGTGGCTGAGCCGGTTCTTCTTGTTTAATCCTCAACAGCTCTGCTTCCAGCTCATGAAGTAAGCGTTTTTTACCAGCTGTCATAGCGGTTCTGCGGGCAAGGGATTGCTGCAACGACCGCACAACAGAGATATTTGCCGGGACGCCTGCGGTCTGAAAACCTGCCCGATGTGTTTTCCACTCTGTAATTTTGTTGACTTGACGTTTTTTTAAATTGGGTAATGCCAGGTCGTCGAACAGAATATCAAGATATTCGTCTTTAGAAATCTGAAAAACAAAATCGTCACTTCCTTCTCCGTCAGCACTTGCATCTCCCTGACCTGCACCACCGCCTGAGCCGCCTCCCTGGGGACGATCTATTTTGTCTCCGGTGATGAATTGGTCATTTCCGGGATGAACCCGTTCTTTCAAGCCGCCTTTGCCCTGATGAAAAACAGGCTCTTTAATATCTCTGCTGGGGATAGATATGTCTTCCCCGGATTCTGTATTCGTGATTGAACGACGGTTGACGGCATCTGCGATTGATTCTTTAATTTGTTGTTTATGCCGACGCAGAAAGCGCTGACGGTTGACAGCACTTTTATTCTTGCCGTTTAATCTTCTGTCAATAAATTGCGCCATACTTAACCCCTTTCCTTTTGTTTCACCCGGCGGTAAAAATTTCAGCCGTGGCTAGGCTATTCCCGGAATGGAATACAGAGGAGGATGATATATTTCATCCTTCTCCTGTCTGTGTTCCATAAAGCACCGGTTGTGGTGGTGCAGATTATTTATGAAGATTTACGAACACGTAAATACCACTCAGATAGCAGTCTGACTTGTTTCTCTGTATACCCTTTCTCCATCATCCTTGCCACAAAGTCATCATGCTTTTTCTGTTCTTCAGAAGATGTTTTTGTGTTAAATGAGATCACAGGAAGCAGTTCTTCTGTATTCGAGAACATCTTTTTCTCAATGACTGTCCGGAGTTTTTCATAACTTGTCCATACAGGATTGCGGCCACTGTTATTAGCCCGCGCTCTCAGTACAAAGTTTACTATTTCATTTCGGAAATCTTTGGGGTTACTGATACCGGCAGTTTTTTCGATTTTTTCCAGTTCGCTATTGAGTGCTGAGCGATCAAATAATTGTCCGGTTTCCGGATCCCGGTATTCCTGATCCTGAATCCAAAAGTCAGCATAGGTGACATAACGATCAAAAATGTTTTGTCCATATTCTGAGTATGATTCCAGATAAGCTGTCTGAATTTCTTTGCCGATGAATTCGACATATCTCGGGACCAGATAGCCTTTTAAAAATTCCAGATAACGTTCAGCGGTTTCCTGAGGGAATTGTTCTCTTTCGATTTGCTGTTCAATGACATAAAACAGATGAACCGGGTTAGCAGCAACTTCAGTTTGATCGAAATTGAATACCCGCGATAATATTTTAAATGCAAACCGGGTTGACAGGCCAGACATCCCTTCATCAACACCGGAGTAATCCCGGTATTCCTGATAGCTTTTTGCTTTTGGGTCAGTATCTTTCAGAGTCTCGCCATCATAAACCCGCATTTTAGAGAATACGGATGAATTTTCAGGGACTTTTAAGCGGGATAAAACACTAAATTGCGCCAGTGTTTCCAGCGTGCTCGGAGAGCAGGGTGCTAGTGATAATTCACTGTGATCCAGAAGTTTCTGATAGATTTTGACTTCTTCTGAAACACGAAGGCAGTATGGCACTTTGACAATATAGACCCGATCTAAAAAGGCCTCATTATTTTTATTGTTTCTGAATGCCTGCCATTCCGATTCATTAGAGTGGGCAAGTATCATACCTTCAAAAGGCAATGCAGACAGGCCTTCTGTACCGTTATAATTTCCTTCCTGAGTTGCTGTCAGCAAAGGGTGTAAAACTTTTATCGGTGCTTTGAACATCTCAACGAACTCCATCAGCCCCTGATTAGAGCGGCATAAAGCACCAGAATAACTATATGCATCCGGATCGTCTTGTGAGTAGTGTTCCAGCTTACGAATATCAACTTTACCAACCAGTGAAGAGATATCCTGATTATTTTCATCTCCTGGCTCTGTCTTGGCGACTGCGATTTGATCCAGGACTGAAGGCCGAAGTTTAATCACTTTGAATTTTGTAATATCACCGCCAAATTCATGAAGCCTTTTTGCAGCCCAGGGCGACATGATAGTACGGAGGTATCGTTGATCAATGCCATATTCATTTTTCAGCAAATCACCATCTTCTCCGACATCAAACAGACAAAAAGGATGATCATTTACCGGGCTGCGTTCCCCATTTGCAGTCAGTATGTAAATCGGCATTTGTTGCATCAGTGCTTTAAGTTTCTCTGCGAGAGATGACTTACCGCCACCGACAGGGCCAAGTAAATATAAGATTTGCTTTCTTTCTTCAAGTCCCTGAGCAGCGTGCTTGAGGTAAGAAACGATTTGCTCGATAGAATCTTCCATCCCATAGAAGTCTTTAAAAGTATCGTATCTTGCAATGACCCGGTTTGAAAAGATACGACTCAGACGGGGATCTTTTGAGGTATCGATTAATTTGGGCTCACCGATTGCCATTAACAATCGTTCTGCTGCATTGGCATAAGCACTTTTGTCTTCCTTACACAGCATTAAAAATTCTTGCAGTGATAGCTCTTCTTCTTTAGAGGCTTCATAACGAGATTGGAAATGGTCAAATATACTCATAGTTAATTCTCCCTGAATGTCCAGATGACACAGAATCGCATCAACGCATATCGCACACTCTTTAAGACTAGTCGCTAATTAGCAATTTTGCTTAAAAAATATGTGCTTAATCAAAAAATGATGAGAGAGAACTGACTAAGTCAGCACATTATAAATCTGGTAAATTGTTTGATATTTTATCTATAGATAATAGCAATTTATGGGGACATGTAATTTGGGAGGAATTTACCTCCCAAACAGAATGGATACTTATGCACTTAAAATCTTCAGAAATTCTGCTGTTGAAAGGTGGTATTGGCGGGGGCAGCTCTTCCAGGAAGCCAGCATGCGCCGGTATTTATCAAGCATTGTTACCTGACTGTTGAAATGATGATCACCTTTGTCAAATTGTGTATACAGACCTTCTGAATCGACCAGAAAACGGACATAATGAACCAGCTGTGGTTCAGTTGATAAATCAAATCCTAAAAACTGCAAGCGTCGATCATCGATTTCACTCTGATCTTGTCCGGACAGAAGCTTATATGATTCCTGCATGGCATGATACATTTCCATAATATCAATAATTTCTCGGCATGCATCTTCAGACATACAGCCAAATTCTTTGTTCAGCTCACGCATATGCAGTGCATAGCCCCGTTCTACAATTGTCTGAAACCTTTTATATTTTTCAGCATTAGCGGGGTCTAACTGAGTCATCAGACGATACTGATTTGATAAGATGAGGCGTTGAGCGTTAGTCATTTCCATAACAAAATCCTACTCTTTATTTGAAGATTAATATGATTTCAGAATAACGTCTTTTTCGTGCCTGAAACATGATCTCAACACAGATTTAATTCATTTATCATCTGGGTAACTTTGTCTTTTTCTTAAAAGGAAACGCTCCCGGGCTGTTGGCCTGAGAGCGTTAAAAATAAAGTTGAAATGATAAAATACTCAGAGAATAAGACAGTGTTTTGCAAATAAGCCCGCTTTTAATATTTAACCTGACTGTGATACTGACTTAACACGGATACGATTTTATCCATCGTCTCTGCCGTAGGTGGTTCAACGCCTTCCAGAGGATATGTTTCACCCATGGCTTCCCATTTATGTGCACCTAATTTGTGATATGGCAACAATTCTATCTTCTCAATATTATCCATATCCTGAATAAACTGCCCAAGCAGATGTGCTGATTCTTCGTCATCGGTATATCCGGGCACAACGACGTAACGTATCCACGTTGTTTGTCCTTTGGTATGCAGGTAGCGGGCAAAATCGAGCGTCCGTTTATTGGAAACACCAATAAACTTCTGATGGATCTCATCTTTCATATGCTTGATATCAAGCATGACCAGATCAGTCACATCCAACACCTCATCAATCACAGGGGTGTACTTACGGATGTATCCATTGGTATCGAGACAAGTATGTATTCCTTCGCTTTTTGCCGCTGTGAAAAAGTCGCGGACAAATTCCGGCTGAAGCATCGCCTCACCACCAGAACAAGTGATACCACCACCTGAAGCATTCATGAAATGACGGTATGTTTTTACTTCTTTAATGATTTCTTCAACTGTGACTATCTTTCCCGTATGTGTATCCCAGGTATCTCTGTTATGGCAATACATACAGCGCATTAAGCATCCCTGCATAAAAACAATAAAACGGATACCCGGGCCATCGACAGTGCCACATGACTCAAAAGAATGAATACGACCAGTAGTTGACATATTGAAATCTCATTAGCTGAATTATCCGTTATTTTATTACATTTTCATAAGATTACATAGGGGCTGCTGTACTTGTGACGACTTATTCAAGAGAAGAATATTGGCTGATGTTTGTGACCTGTTCAAACTCTGGGCAACTTCTGTGGAAATTAACCATGGATGCATTGATGGCACAGACGCTACCGGATTATCTCTGTGTCGATCCGCGCTTTTGTAAGTCAGCAGAATCGACCAGAGTCCCCATGTAAATATGTAAATATGTAAATATGTAAATATTTTTGTGATATTTGTTAAATAAATGTATCTTAATGTCAGGCTGAGTCGGGGGAATCGACACCTACAGGATGTACTGTGGTTTAGAGGGATATAAGGGAATCACTTATCATGGATGTACTGAAGTTATCACAGAAACAGAAGAATACGGTTTTCATTATTATTTTATGCTGTGGCTTTGTGCTTATGGGGCTTTTTATTGCACAAAAGTTATCGAGTATGTCCGCTTATTATGAGCAGAGTGGAAAAGTAGCGCATGAAGAAGTAACACTTTTTGCCACACATACCAAGCTATTGTCTCTTGCCGCAGGTAGAAATGAAGTGCTGGCAAAAGACATCAGTCATGTTTCAAAAGACTTAGACGCTTTAGTGAAAGATGTGTCTTTAGATGCACAATTTCTGCAGACGATATCCCTGCATCGTGAGAGTGAACAAATTCGTGATGCGATTATGCAGTTTGAAAGCAGTATGAAGCCATGGCTCAAAATAAAGTCAGAGCTGGGGTTTAGTGTTAAAGAAGGACAACTGGCTATTTTGTCCGAATTATCTCATACGATTGAAGAAAAGATCGAAGAAACAGGTATGGTGACAATTCGTTCTGATTTCAGGGCAATGATTAAAGCACAGCAAAATTATTTACTGGCACCTGGTGAGCAGCATATGAAGCTGTTTAATCGTGCAATGGCCATGTTTGTCAATACATCAAAATCTTATGCAACATATGGGATTTACAAGCAGGAGATAGAGCAGTACAAGCAGGTCTTTGTCAGAATCGGTGAGCTTTCACAACAATTGCAGGCAATAGAAGCGAAATTATCTAAAGCAGAAAAGGTTGCCCAGTCAGTGATTCACGAAGTGTCTCAAAAAATGATGTCAGTGAGTCAGGAATATAAGGTTCAGGCACAAGCGGAGGCATCCCAGACGATGTGGTCAGTTTTGGTTGCCTGTGCTGCTTTAGCTACCATGACGATAACAATTTTCTGGGCACAAAATATTTCTTTTACACGCGTTTTGGATCAGATTAAAAACGTTCTTGAAAATCTCTCCAAAGGTGACTTATCGCAACGACTGGATATTTCGACGAACAGTAAAGATGAATTCAATCAGTTGGCCGCTGCAATTAATCGTAGCTGTATCAATTTGGGGGTGTTGGTGAAAAAAGTAAAAAAAAGCAGTCAGTACTTGTCTGGTGATGCTGCTGATTTGAATCAGAGTTTGGATCGTCTGGTGGACTCTCAACTGGATATTGTTAATCAAACAGAAATGCTTGCTTCTGCGACAGAGCAGGTGAGTGTCACAGCAAAAGAAGTAAGCCAGTCCTTATCATTTGTTGCTGAGATTAGTCAGGATTCTACAAATGCTGCCCAAGAAGGTAGTCAGGTGATTAAAAGTGCCATTCATTCACTTGAAGAAGTTAATCAGATTCTGACATCGGCGGCTGCTCATATTAAACAGCTTGAGCAAGCTTCTGATAAGGTTGATTCTGTGATGGATATTATCAATTCTATTGCAGAGCAAACGAATCTGTTGGCTTTAAATGCCGCTATTGAAGCTGCCCGTGCGGGAGAGCAGGGCAGAGGTTTCGCTGTTGTGGCTGATGAAGTCAGGAGTCTGGCAGTACGAACAGTTGATGCTGTCTCGGATATTTCTGTAACCATTGAGACGATGAAGCGCGAAAGCACAGAAGTGATCCAGTTTATTGGTCAGTCAGAGCATTCAATTCAATCGGGTCAGGAGAAAGGGAATGAAGCCATGCAAGCTCTGTCTCATATCACGGACAAGGCGACTGAAACGGCCAGCCAAACTGAAAATATATTTCTGTCAATGAAAGAGTTGGCGACAACCAGTCAGTCTATGGCAAATAATATGGCTCAAATATCTGATTCGATGAAAAATCTGGAAGAGGATAATGAGAAGCTAAGAAATACCAGCAGGCTTGTTGAGCAACGATCTTCTGATTTATCCAAAGATTGTCAGCAGTTTTTGTTATAGACATTTTTCAGAAGAGAAGATGTATAAAAAAGCTCCCATATCGGGAGCTTTTATAATGATGCACTGAATTTTCTGATTACATAGTTTCAGTAAATGTACGGGCAATTACATCTGCTTGCTGTTCAGCAGTCAGAGAGTTGAAGCGTACAGCATATCCTGAAACACGAATGGTTAATTGTGGATATTTTTCAGGGTGTTTCACTGCATCTTCCAGTGTTTCACGATTCAATACGTTCACGTTCAGGTGTTGGCCACCTTCGACACTTGATTCGTGGTGGAAGTAACCATCCATCAAGCCTGCAAGGTTAGAACGTTGTGAATCCATATCTTTACCTAAAGCATTAGGTACGATAGAGAACGTATAAGAAATCCCGTCTTTTGCGTGAGCAAATGGTAATTTACCGACTGAAGTCAGGGATGCAACTGCACCTTTTTCATCACGGCCGTGCATTGGGTTTGCACCAGGACCGAATGGAGCGCCTGCACGACGGCCATCAGGTGTATTACCTGTTTTCTTACCATAAACCACGTTTGAAGTGATTGTCAGGATAGACTGAGTTGGAATCGCATCACGGTAAGTTTTCAGTGAACGGATTTTGGTCATGAATGTTTCAACTAACTGACATGCGATGTCATCAACACGTGAGTCGTTGTTACCGAATTTTGGATAATCGCCTTCGATCTTGAAGTCAACAGCAACGCCATCTTCATCACGAATCGGTGTTACTTTTGCGTATTTAATCGCAGACAGAGAGTCAGCTGCAACAGAAAGACCCGCGATACCACATGCCATTGTGCGTTTTACATTGAGATCATGCAGTGCCATCAGTGATGCTTCGTAGCTGTATTTATCATGCATGAAGTGAATCGCATTCAGAGCTGTGACATATTGTTTTGCCAACCAGTCCATGAAGTGATCCATTTTCTCCCAAAGCTCATCATAATCCAGAACTTCAGCAGTGATTTTTGGCATTTCAGGACCAACCTGCATTTTCGATTTTTCGTCTACACCGCCGTTGATGGTGTAAAGCATCGTTTTGGCAAGGTTTGCACGAGCACCGAAGAACTGCATTTGCTTACCAACAACCATTGGAGATACACAACAAGCAATTGCATAGTCATCAGAATCAAAGTCCGGACGCATCAAGTCATCGTTTTCATATTGAATTGATGAAGTATCGATAGAAACTTTTGCACAGAATTTTTTGAAGCCTTCTGGCAGTTGCTCAGACCAAAGAACAGTAATGTTTGGCTCAGGAGATGGCCCCATTGTGTACAAGCTGTTCAGGAAGCGGAAGTTTGTACGTGAAACCAAAGTGCGTCCGTCAAGACCCATACCACCGACAGATTCTGTTGCCCAGATTGGGTCGCCAGAGAACAAATCATCATATTCTGGTGTACGCAGGAAGCGAACCATACGCAGTTTCATCACGAAATGGTCGATCATTTCCTGAGCTTGTTCTTCTGTAATTTTTCCGGCCGCGATATCGCGCTCAATGAAAATATCCAGGAATGTAGAAGTACGGCCCAGAGACATTGCTGCACCATTTTGAGATTTAACAGCAGCCAGATAACCGAAGTAAGTCCATTGGATTGCTTCTTGTGCAGTTTGAGCAGGACGTGAAATGTCACAACCGTATTTTGCAGCCATCTCTTTAATTTGACCCAGAGCACGGTGTTGCTCAGCAACTTCTTCACGCAGTTGAATCGTTGCTTGCAGGTCTTCGCCATTTTCCATTTTCTCTTGCAGAGAAGTGAATTGAGCGAATTTATCTTTCATCAGGTAATCAATACCGTAAAGTGCAATACGACGATAGTCACCGATGATACGGCCACGGCCATATGCATCTGGCAAACCAGTCAGAACACCGGATTTACGACATTTCAGAATAGATGGTGTATAGACATCGAAAACACCTTGGTTATGTGTTTTACGATATTCAGAATAGATTTTACTGACTTGAGGATCCAGCTCACGACCATATGTATGGCATGAGCCTTCGATCATACGGATGCCGCCGTTAGGGATAATCGCACGTTTCAGCGGTGCATCAGTCTGAAGACCTACGATTTTTTCCAGATCTTTGTTAATGTATCCGGCATCGTGCGAAGTAATGGTAGAAATAACGGAAGTATCGAAATCAACAGGAGCGTGAGTAGAGTTTTCCTGTTTGATGCCTTCCATTACCTGAGCCCAAAGCTTTTGTGTTGCTTCAGTACCCTCAGAAACCAGGAAAGATTCATCACCTTCATATGGAGTGTAATTTTTTTGAATAAAATCACGAACGTTAACTTCGTTTTGCCAGTCTCCAGCAGCAAAACCTTCCCAAGCTGTAGCAAATTGCTCTGCCATGATATACCTACCTTTAATGAGTAGAGAAAAACACGTACTGACCATAGCCGTTGAGCCAGCTAACCTTTAACAACAGGAAGTCAGTACACTCTTCGAATAAAAATATGAATAAACAATTCAATATGAATCTGACTGTTTATTGATATTATCACTCTTAAGTCCTGTTCACCGTGACGAAGTCAGCTTAGATTAAAAAAAAAGACAAACCTTAAACTAAATCAATAAAACTTAAAAAATTGAAATAAATAGTGAATGATAATTCATCAGTCCCGGTATTAAGCACGCTTAAATCAGGAATATTCCCTTAAGTTTAGACATTACTCCCATACCCGGTTGTTCTATGTTAAGAAAGTGATATAAATTTATTGATTTTTTGTTGCGTGAGCTGTGAGGGCACAAGACCCGGAAAGGGACTTATATGAGACAGAATATCTCATATAAGTAATTACTTTCAAAGATAAACACGCTCTAAGGTCAACAGAACCTAAATATATTGAAAAATTATCAGGATAGATAATATTTATACATTAAATGTTGCCCATATCGGAGCATGGTCTGATGGTTTCTCTAGTCCCCGGAGTTCATAATCAATATCAGACTCGACACAACTTACCGTCAGGCTTTTTGTTGCAAGAATTGCATCAATGCGCAATCCCCTGTTGTCATCAAAACCACGGGAACGGTAATCAAACCATGAGTATCTGTCTTCGGTGTCTGGATGAATATGGCGATATGTATCCGTTAAACCCCAGTCTAATAATGTGGAGAGCCACTCCCTTTCTTCCGGCTGGAAAGAGCATTTCCCGGTTTTCAACCATCTTTTCCGGTTCACTTCACCGATACCTATATCAATATCAGCAGGGCTGATATTGATATCTCCCATGATAATCATCTTTTCTTCCGGATTGTGTGCCTTCAGATAAGACATCAGATCCTTAAAAAATTGCCTTTTATAAGGAAACTTTGTTTCATGAGCGATGTTTTCTCCCTGAGGGAAATAGCCATTCAGGATTTTTACGGTACTCCCATCCTGCATTTGAAAAGTACCGATGATCATTCTTTTCTGATGTTCGTCTGTGTCTGATGGAAAGCCATATTCCACTTTCACTGGTGATTGTCTGGACAGCAATGCAACACCATAATGTGCTTTTTGCCCATGATAAAAAACTTCATATCCCATGGCTTTGAGTTGTGCTTCAGGAAAAGCATCATTATGAACTTTGATCTCCTGTAATCCGATAATATCGGGTTGATGTTTATCTATGAGTGCCTGAAGTTGAGGAATGCGGGCCCGCAGGCCATTAATATTGAAGCTGACGACTTTCATGGTAATTGTCCTTATAAACGATAGCTCAACCAGCTATTGTTTTATTGTTTTTTCGGGAGCTGCAGCGGTGATTTTTCTTTCGAGATCATGCCTGACAATCTGTAGTGCCTCAAGTGCTGTTACAGGATCCACTTCATTTGCTTCCAATAAATAAATCAAATCAACCGCCAGTTGAATCGCTTTAGGCGCTTCTTCAATTGGTTGAACCGGGTGAGCCATCATTCTTCTCCTTTCACGTCAGGATCAATAGATCTGAATATGTTGTGTATCTGAAACTATAAGGTATCAAACCAGGCATGATATGCGAGCCGTATAGCAAGGATGCTGACAACAATAATGAAAACAGGTCTGATAAATGGAGAGCCAAAACGAATGGCGGAATGCGCACCGACATAAGCGCCTATCATCAGGCAAAATCCCATCACCAAACCAAGCACCCAGTTGATATGGCCAAGTATGGCAAAGGTAATCAGGGAAGTCATATTGCTTGTAAAGTTCATTGCTTTTGCAAGTCCGGAAGAGAATAAGATGTTCAGACGGTATAAAGCCATTGAGGAGACGACCCAGAAGGCGCCGGTTCCTGGTCCGGCTATTCCATCATAGAATCCCAGCGTGAGCCCCTGAATGATTTGTTTTATTTTCAGACAGGGCACATTCACTTTATCCGGATGATGCTTTCCATGTTTGGGATGATAAAAAATGGTATAAAGAGCGGCCAGTAAAATAATCAGTGGCAAAAACTTTTCCAGCCAGGCCTTACTGATCAAATCAACGATGAGTGTACCAGTGATTGCCCCGGCTAACGTTGAAAAAAAGACATGTTTCCATTGCCGGGGTTTAAACATCTGCTTTTTATAATAAGTGATAGCTGCAGTTGACGTTGCAAAGGTGGCCGCAACTTTATTTGTACCAAGGGCAATATGAGGCGGTAGCCCAAGGGATAGTAGTGCAGGGACCGTGAGCAGTCCGCCCCCGCCAGCAACACCATCTATAAAACCGGCAATAAACGCAACTAATGCCAGCATAAGCAGTGTGACTGGCTCAAGATATTCCATTCAATATCAACCTTTGTTTATTCGTTGGTACCAATAATACGCTGAAACGGAGGCAGGGCATCAAGTAATGCTTTTCCATACCATTTTGTGATGATGCGGCGGTCAAGAATGACTACTCTACCAGAATCATTTTCATTGCGCAGTAACCGGCCTACAGCCTGAATCAGTTTTCTGCTGGCTTCCGGAACGGTGATTTGCATAAATGGATTACCACCTCTGGACTCGATATATTCGGCATGAGCTTGTTCAACGGGAGATGTTGGAACTGAAAACGGAATTTTGGTAATAACCACATTCTTTAACAGATTTCCGGGTAAATCCAAACCTTCAGAAAAGCTGTTTGTACCAAACAATATGGATGTTTTTTGCTTAGAAATGGCCTGAGAGTGCATTTGAAGAATTTTTGTCCGGGGCTTTTCCCCCTGTACCTGGCATAACCAACCATTTTTCTTGAATAAGATCTGAAGCTTTTCAGCCACCTGATTCATTTGCCAGTAGGATGAAAATAATATCAGATTCGCTTTTCTCTCCTCTATATACTGGGGTAAATGTTTTATCAGTTCCTGAGTATATTCTGGTGACTGAGGCTCTGCCGGAAAATGAGGAATAAATAGCTGACCTTTTTTTGCAAAATCAAAAGGGGAGGATAGGGCCAGAAAACGGGTGCCTTCCTTATCATTCAGACTAATACCTGACTGGTGGCAGAAAAAGGAGAAAGAGTTTAGTGCCCGGAGAGTTGCAGAAACGGCAATTGCGCCTGAACACCGGCTCCACAATTGCTGGTCAAGTTTCCAGCCAATTTCTATCGGGGAGACATTCACGACATAATCACCAGGATGTTCCTCATTAATGCTCAGCCAGCGGGCTAAAGGTGCACCATTTTCTCTGTCCGGTTCTGCCATCATCGTCCAGACTCTTGCCAGATTATCAAGTCTTTGAAGAAAAAAGCTGAGCTCAGCCAGAACAGGAGCACTCTGATGTGAAGAGAGTTCTCCTTCCTTTATACGTTCGCTAATTAAGTCAGCTATTTTCCCTGTTGCCTGATAAGTTTGATTCGCTGCTTTTTTTAAGTGCACAGCTTCATCTGCAAGCCAGGCAGGAAGCTCTCCGTGTTCAAAACGGATACTGCCATCTTCAAATTGTTCCGGGATAATTTGCTGGCTAATCTGATTCAGAGACGGAATTAAGACCTGAATATTTTTTGAAATTTCGTCTTTAAACCTGAAAGCTCTTTGTTCATCGGTTAATTGTATCCATTTTCCGGCAGACTGATTGAGGGTTTCCAGCCAGCCAGCAGCACCTTTCAGTGACGCTGATGCAGCAGCATGCTCTCTGGCAACATGGTATAAATGATGCGCTTCATCAAAGACATAGATTGACTGTTCAGGCTCCGGGAGAATCACACCTCCGCCCAGATCTGCATCTGCCATTACCAGACTATGATTGGCAATAATAATATCTGCACTGCTTAATTCTGCCCGTGCCTGATGAAAAGGACATTTTCTGTGAGCTGAAAATGCGGCGTTACAGCTTTGTTTATCACTAACAATCAATTGCCATTGTTTGGTATCGACAGGTTTTTCCCAGTTGTCAATATCACCGTCCCATTTTCCTGCTGACAGCTTGTCATACATGTGCTGGAATAAATCCATATTGGAATCAGATTGAGTGCCAATAAATAAAGAAGCCTGAGAAGAGTCCTGACTGCACACCGATGCTAATTTTTCCAGACAACAGTACCGTTGTCTGCCTTTTGCAATCCGGAATTGGAACTCTAAATCGCTTAATCGACGGTATAGTGGTAAATCTTTATTCACAAGCTGTTCTTGTAACGCAACCGTCGCTGTAGAAATAATTAAAGATTTATTGTTGAGGATAGCTACCGGAACTGCACCCATCAGGTATGAGAGAGATTTGCCAATGCCGGTTCCAGCCTCAGCAACCAGCATTCTGTTTTTTTCATGGTAACTGCCACAAAGCGTTTTTGCGATTTCTGCGATCAGGTAATTTTGCCCGCGGCGGGGGATGAATTTATCCATTTGTATCTGCAGGTTTTGATAGCTCTTACGTATCGATTCCTGAATCTGCCTGGTTAGCATAATTACCTCAGTCTTTCTCGGGAGCACATCTTAGCACACATCAGCAAATGATCAGAAGTTCCCTCAAATCGGTTTTTTTTGTTTTGAAGCATGATCTTCTTCACAAAAAGCATCTATTCATGAGGCAACTGATATTGTTTTGCTATGTAAAAAATATAAAACCATAAATTAATCATATGTTTTTTATAAAATTCTTAAATTTATAAAAAATACACTTAAATTTGGTTTTTAATTCTGTTTTTCTGTTCATTCACAGAGTGTGATGATATTCGCAAAGATGATTGCATCCTATACAGCACTGGTATGAACCCGTAATAAATGCTTGTTTAATCATGATTTATTCTGTTTTGTTTGGTTTTTTTAGAATATTTGACACTTAAGATATTATTTAGCAATCTAATAAATGAAACAAATGATGGTTACTGACGTGATAAACAGTGGCCGCAAAATAAAAAGAGAATCTAAATAAAAATAAAGTTCTCTTAAACTAAGAAAAGGCAGTGGATTAATATGAAAAAGACTCTAGTAGCTCTTGCTGTGTTAGCAGCAGGTTCAGCTCAGGCAGCTGAAGTGTATAACAATGATGGTGTGAGTGTCAGCATCTCCGGTTCTGCAGAAGTTCAGTATATTCAGGATTTCGAGCAAGATGGCACTAATGTTGACGCAACAACCCGTCTTGATGACGGCGATGTGACTATCACAACTTCGATCGAAATGACTGATGATTGGGCAACGGTTGCAGGTCTGAGCTATGACTTAGCTACAGATGATCGTGATGCAGAAACTGATAAGCTCTATGTTGGTTTTGAAAGCTCAGAATACGGTACAATCACTTTTGGTCGTCAAACTCTGATTGCTGATGATGATGGTATTGGAAAAGATTTTGAACTGGGTGATCTTCAGTACTTTGGTACTCAGATTGAATCTGCAGATGATGTTGTTAAGTATGTATATGACAATGGTCAGTTCTACTTTGGTTTGAGCCATGATTTAGATGCTGCAAATGGTGACTCAACAAGTGGTGTAGAAGTCCTTGATGGGCGTATTGGTGTACGTTTTGATGACTTTGACGTTCGCCTGTATGTATATACTGATGATTATGCATCTGGGTTTGAAACAACAGCATATAATCTGGAAGCTGAATATACATTTGATGCATTCAACATTGCTGCGTCATATGGTGAAGCTGAGATTGAAACTAGCTCCGGTGCAACTTTCTTTGATGCTACGTATATTGAGCTGAACGGTTCTTATACTGTTGATAAATTTACATATGCGATTGGCTATGCATTTGTTTCTGAAGATGAAACAGACACTGACGGTGATAACATTTACGCGAACGTTGTTTATCAACTTCATGCCAATGTCCGCACTTACGCCGAAATTGGTTATAAAGATATCGACAACACAGCAGACTACGATCTAGGCTATCTGGTTGGTATGGAAGTGAAATTCTAATTGAATTTAATTTCTGTGATGATTTTGAAACCGCCTCAATGAGGCGGTTTTTATTATCTCTGTTTTCTCGGTTTACTCTATAATTCATCTTGGATTTCAGTTCATTGACAACAGGATCATGATCTATGAGACGTATTCAAATTATCACAATAGTCTTATTGGGGCTTTTGGCTGCTTCAGGAGTCAATGCCGCTACAATTTCCAGCGAAAAAGCAGTCGAGATTCTGGCTCTGGATGGTCAGGCGCTCGACAGTGGTCGTTATGTGAATGATAAAACGCTTGAGGTCGCTGCCGGGCAGCATCAATTGGTGATTCGCTATTATGGTGATGTCCGAAAAGGCTCGAAAAGCGCAATTTATTCAACACCACCTTATATTTTCACTGTGGATCTTAAGCAGAATGATCAGGTCACCATTCTTGCTCCATCACTCAAATCATATTCTCAGGCAAAAGCGTATTTTCGTCGTGGTGCAGAATGGACACTTCGCTATCAGGATGGCACCGAGAAAAAAATCCAATATGAGAAGCTGACCGGAAAGGGGCTGATGCCATTCACGGATATAGAAAAAGCGATTGCAGCCTACAATAAAAAGCACCGTCAGCAACAGTTTCTTCCGGCGACGCAAGTTGGCACACCGATAGCTGCTCAAGTGTTACAAAAAACACCAGCGGGTCAGAATGATACACTGATTCAGACCATTCAGTTGTTGTATAATAATGCAACGCCGGAACAAAAAAGCACAATCAAACAATGGATGAGTAACCAGCCCTGAACGAGTCGGGTGACAGAGCCGGACACAAGACACTATTCTGAAATCATGCCATCAATATAGAACCAGATCCCGTTTTCCCGGATAAAACGGGATCGTTCCTGCAAGCAAAAGCTTTGCCCGTTTCGCTGAAAGTAGGCTTTGAAATGGACAAACCCTTCATCCCCTGAATTTCCTGGAGCCGAGTCCAGAATCACCAGTTTGTCCCAGTGATTTAATATCCCGTCTTCTATCCCCTGACGATCTTGTCCTGCTTCATTACTTATATGGTAGGTTTGCTGGATAAAGTCCGTCACTCCTATCGCATAGGCTGTGTAACGTGCCCGCATTAACTGCTCTGGTGTTTCGGCATTGCTGTGATTCATATGGATAGGCTGACAGCAATTTTTATAGTGGCGTTTGCTGCCACAAGGACATTTTTTCATACGATTGAACCTTATTGATCTGAATATTCAGTAATTAACTGACGGTCTAAATGATACTGTCCCAGATGATCGTATGTCAGTACGGATATCTCTTTTCCCCAGTCACCTAAAACGATACGAACTTTTTTAGAGTCAGATGAATGATACGTATGGATATCAGGCCGGTGGGTATGACCGTGAATCAACAAATTGACATTTTGGTCGTTCATAACCCGCTGCACTTCACTTTGATTGACATCCATAATTTCAAATGATTTGTTTTGTTTATCCTGACGGACGTTCGTCTGTATTTTACTGACAATTTTTTGTTTTATCCGGAAAGGCAGAAGCCGGAAGAGGGCTTGCCTCCAGGGTTGATGTACTTTTTCACGAAACTGAAGATAACGCACGTCATCAAGGCATAAAGTATCACCGTGCATGATGAGCGCGCGCTGTCCATACAATGAAATCACGGTATGTTCCTCAAGTAATGTGACTCCTGTTTCCGTGGCAAAGCGTTTTCCGACCAGAAAATCTCTGTTGCCGTGAATAAAGTAGCAAGGCGTACCACCAGAGGTAACGTCTTTCAGGGCTGCTTTAATTTCTCTGGCAAAATCAGTTGGATCTTTATCATCGATCCAGAAATCAAATAAATCGCCAAGAATATAAAGTGCATCGGCATGTATTGCTTGATGGCGAAGAAATTGTCTGAAAGCTGCCGTCAGTTCTGGATGCGCAGGGCTCAAATGTAAATCAGAGATAAAAAGTGTGTGCATCTTATGTTATTTCAATTGAAGAAAAGAGCGCCTGACAGACGCTCTTTAATTAGGATTGGCGTGGCGTTATTCTTCGATCGTTGTACCAGTAATGACAACCTCTTCAAGAGGAACGTCCTGATGCATACCGTAAGAACCGGTACTCACACCTTTGATTTTATTGACAATGTCCATACCTTCGACAACTTCACCGAAAACACAGTAGCCCCAGCCATCCATTGATTCTGAACGGAAATCAAGGAAAGTATTATCATTCACGTTAATAAAAAACTGAGAACTGGCAGAATGTGGTTCCATGGTCCGTGCCATAGCAAGCGTACCTGTTTTGTTACTCAGGCCATTATTGGCTTCGTTTTTAATCGGAGCCCGGCTGGTTTTTTCCTGAAGGCCGGATGTCATACCACCGCCCTGGATCATGAAGCCATCAATCACGCGGTGGAACAGGGTATCGTCATAAAAATTCTCACGGCAGTACTGGAGGAAGTTCGCAGACGTTTCCGGTGCTTTTTCTTCGTTAAGCTGAATTTTTATGTCGCCAAAATTGGTATGAAGGGTGATCATATGACTACCTTTTATGTTTTCTAACAGTAAAACACGATTCTAGCTTAGTTTTTTCAACAATTGAATGATTCAACGGAAGAAGTCGAAGAATAAGGTGACCTGACGGGCTGAGGATTGTTATAATCGGCAATCATTTGGTAACCCATTGTAAATATAGATAGAGATCATGCTGAAAATATATAACACACTGACACGACAAAAAGAGGAATTTAAACCAATCAACGCCGGAAAAGTTGGCATGTATGTTTGTGGTGTCACCATATACGATCTCTGTCATATTGGTCATGGGCGAACTTTTGTATCTTTTGACATGGTAGCCCGTTATTTGCGTTACCTGGGCTATGAGCTGACTCTGGTACGGAATATCACGGATATCGACGATAAAATCATCAAACGTGCGGCAGAAAATCAGGAGCCTTGCGATGTATTAACTCATCGGCTCATCGATGAAATGCATGCCGATTTTGATGCATTAAATATCATGCGTCCTGACATCGAACCTCGTGCGACAGACTACATCTCTGAAATTGTCGCTTTAGTCCAAAAGCTGATTGATAAAGGGTTTGCTTATGTCGCTGATAATGGCGATGTGATGTTTGAAGTCAGTCGTTTTGAGGATTACGGGAAATTGTCTGGTCAGGATCTGGAGCAATTACAAGCCGGAGCCAGAGTGGATGTTGAGACGGCTAAAAAAAGTCCGTTAGATTTTGTTTTATGGAAAATGGCCAAGCCCGGAGAACCAGAATGGGATTCTCCATGGGGGAAAGGGCGCCCGGGATGGCATATTGAGTGCTCGGCAATGAACTCCGCAATTTTGGGCGATCATTTTGATATCCATGGTGGCGGCTCTGATTTACAGTTTCCTCATCACGAAAACGAAATAGCGCAATCTTGCTGTGCTCACAATACATCCTATGTTAATACATGGATGCACAGCGGTATGGTGATGGTTGATAAAGAAAAAATGTCCAAGTCACTGGGTAATTTTTTCACTATTCGTGACGTGCTGGAGTATTACGATTCAGAAACAATCCGGTATTTTCTGATGTCCGGACACTATCGTAGTCAGCTCAACTATAGTGAAGACAATCTGAACCAGGCCCGTTCTGCGCTTGAACGTTTATATACATCATTGCGGGGACTGGAGCCGGATGTGACTCCGGAAGGCGGAGAAGAATTTGTTCAGCGTTTTGAGGCTGCGATGAATGATGACTTTAATACACCGGAAGCTTACTCGGTTCTATTTGATATGGCTCGCGAAATCAATCGCCTGAAACAGGAGAGTCATGAAAAAGCAGGTAAACTTGCTGCACGTCTCCGTGAATTAGCGGGTGTCATCGGTATTTTATATCAGGATCCGGAAAAGTTTTTACAAGGTGATCAGAATTCGGATGAAGATGCTGCTGAAATTGAATCGTTGATTCGGATCCGGAATGAGTCGCGGGCTGCAAAAGATTGGGCTCAGGCGGATATGGCACGTGATAAGCTTACTGAAATGGGCATTGTTCTGGAAGACGGGCCTGAAGGAACGATCTGGCGCAGAAAATAAATTCAGCAGAATCATACGATTTCTGATATAGGGCTTATTTTGTAATAAGCCCTTTTTATATAGCGAGTGGTGACCTGTACATATGTCAGTAATTTTGGGAATAGATCCGGGCTCACGTATTACCGGATACGGTGTGATTCATCAGCAGGGAAGGCATTTACATTATGTCGGTAGCGGGTGTATTAAAACGACAGAGAAAGAACTACCGGGTCGTTTAAAGCAAATTTATGCTGGCGTGTCGGAGATTATTTTACAGTTTAGTCCGGATGTTTTTGCAATTGAACAGGTCTTTATGGCGAAAAATGCTGATTCAGCTTTAAAGCTTGGACAGGCCCGCGGCTGTGCAATCGTTGCCGCAGTAAACGCTGATTTACCGGTATTTGAATATGCGGCCCGTTTAGTCAAGCAGGCTGTAGTTGGGACCGGCGGTGCAGATAAAGCCCAGATTCAGCATATGGTTCAGCATATGCTGAAACTACCGGCTAAACCTCAGGCAGATGCGGCAGATGCATTAGGTGTTGCGATTTGTCATGCCAATACGAATAAAACTCTGGTTGCCCTCTCCGGAGTCGCCAGAGGTTCAAGGCGTGGGCGTTACCGATAGGATGCTTGTTCCGATGAATGATTACTGGCTATTTATCCAGTTGTTGGTTATGATCATTTTGGCTCATTAAAGAAGGAAAAATTGTGATTGGACGTCTGAGAGGCTTGTTGCTGGAAAAGCAGCCGCCAGAGGTATTACTCGAAGTGAATGGTGTTGGCTATGAAATTCAAATGCCAATGAGTTGCTTTTATGAATTGCCTGAAGTCGATCAGGAAGCGGTCGTGTATACACATTTTGTTGTCCGGGAAGATGCGCAGTTATTGTATGGATTTAATACCAAAGCTGAACGGGCATTGTTCAGAGAAGTGATTAAAGCGAATGGTGTTGGTCCGAAACTGGGACTGGCTATTCTGTCCGGTATGACGGCGAACCAGTTTGTAGACTGTGTGCGCAGAGAGGATATCTCGATGTTAATCAAGCTACCGGGGGTTGGTAAGAAAACAGCGGAACGGCTTGTGGTTGAAATGAAAGATCGCCTGAAATCCTGGACTGGCGGGGAAGGTGATTTGTTTGAAGTGAAACCAGAGCAGGATATTGTCCAGAGTTCTGTTTCTGCTAACGCAGAAGAGGAAGCCTTGAGTGCTTTACTCGCGCTTGGTTATAAACCTCAGCAAGCGTCAAAAGTGATTGCTCAAATTGCGCAACCTGACATGACCAGTGAAGCGCTGATCAAAGAAGCATTGAGAGCGATGATATGATAGAAGCTGATCGTTTTATCGCACCTGAAAATCCGGGCTTTAAAGATGAAGAAGTGATCGATCGGGCGATTCGTCCGAAATATCTTGCAGATTATCAGGGACAAAATCATGTCCGGGATCAGATGGAAATTTTTATTCAGGCAGCCCAGCTCAGAAATGAAGCCCTAGATCACTTGCTGATATTCGGTCCGCCCGGACTGGGTAAAACAACGCTGGCAAATATTGTTGCAAATGAAATGGGCGTGAATATCAGGACGACTTCCGGGCCCGTGTTAGAGAAAGCAGGGGATTTAGCGGCATTATTGACCAATCTTGAAGAAAATGATGTGCTGTTCATCGACGAAATACACCGCTTAAGTCCAATGGTTGAAGAAGTGCTATATCCTGCAATGGAAGACTATCAACTGGATATTATGATTGGTGAAGGACCAGCCGCGAGATCGATCAAAATTGATTTGCCACCTTTTACGTTAATTGGCGCAACAACGCGGGCAGGTTCCCTGACTTCTCCACTAAGAGACCGTTTTGGTATTGTTCAGCGTCTTGAATATTATCAGGTCGCTGATTTACAGAATATTGTATGCCGTAGTGCTGCGTGTCTGAATCTCTCAATAGACGCTGATGGGGCTTTGGAAGTTGCCAGAAGGGCAAGGGGTACACCAAGGATTGCGAACCGGCTGTTAAGACGCGTCAGAGACTATGCAGAAGTAAAAGGTGATGGCCATATTTGTCCGGATATTGCTGACAAGGCGTTAAATATGCTTGACGTGGATGTCCGTGGTTTCGATTATATGGATCGTAAACTGCTTCTTGCGATTATTGAGAAATTTTCTGGTGGGCCAGTCGGCCTGGATAATTTAGCGGCAGCAATTGGTGAAGAAAAAGATACGATTGAAGATGTGATCGAGCCTTATTTGATCCAGCAGGGTTATTTACAGAGAACCCCCAGAGGAAGAATTGTCACTGAGCGAGCCTTCCTTCATTTTGGATTGGAAAAATAATTTTTCGATAATGGTAAGTAAATTCAATGAGAATGAAATGTGATAAATGTCTCATTTATAGAAAAATAATAAGTATCAGAAATATTGCTAAGGTGTCTTTAATGTTAAATTATTGTTCTATTGTTGCAGGTTCATTCTCTCTTTTTTACAAAAAAAACTCATTCAATCTCTTTTATGTTTGATCTGTATCATTTCGCTGTGTTTTTGGTTGTTTTTTATTCTTTAGACTTGATCTGGATCAAGACGTCTCACCTATATAAATCCTTTGAAAGCCACTGTTTTTGGCAGTAGTATTTGGAAAAAATTGTACTTCAATTTGATTCGTTTTTAATTAAATAAAATACATTGACGCAACAATTTTAACCTTTTCTATAATTTTTATGATTCTGAAATTTAAGAAATTAATCATTTAATTAATTGTAAATCTGAGTGGTGTCTTTCAGCCGACACAAAGGAGTTATCATGATTGACGTTGTTGATCTATCGCGATTGCAGTTTGCAATGACTGCGATGTATCACTTCTTGTTTGTTCCACTTACTTTGGGTATGACTTTTTTACTTGCAATTATGGAATCACTTTATGTGATGACAGATAAGCAGGTATATAAGGATATGACCAAGTTTTGGGGTAAACTGTTTGGAATAAACTTTGCCCTTGGAGTTGCTACCGGGCTCACCATGGAATTTCAGTTTGGTACAAACTGGTCTTACTACTCGCACTACGTTGGGGACATTTTTGGCGCACCTCTTGCCATCGAAGCGCTGGTAGCTTTCTTCCTTGAATCAACGTTTGTTGGTTTATTCTTTTTTGGCTGGGACAGGCTGTCAAAGCGTCAACACCTTGTGACAACCTGGTTGGTTGCTTTGGGTTCAAACTTTTCAGCATTGTGGATTCTGGTGGCAAATGGCTGGATGCAAAATCCGGTTGGCGCGGAGTTCAATTTTGAAACGATGCGAATGGAGATGGTGAGTTTTGCTGAAGTTGTGCTGAATCCGGTCGCTCAGGTGAAATTTGTTCACACTGTTGCTTCAGGGTACACCACTGGCGCAATGTTCATTCTTGGTGTCAGTGCATATTATCTTTTGAAAGGCCGTGATATTGCATTTGCCCGTCGTTCGTTTGCGATTGCAGCGTCTTTTGGTATGGCTTCGGTTATTTCCGTCATTGTACTGGGTGATGAATCTGGGTATGAATTGGGTGATGTGCAAAAAGTGAAACTGGCAGCTATTGAAGCTGAATGGCATACAGAAGAAGCGCCCGCTGCGTTCACTTTATTTGGACTTCCGAATCAGGAAACCATGAATACCGATTACGCAATCAAAGTGCCTTACTTGATGGGAATTATTGCAACACGTTCTATTGATGAAGAGGTGAAAGGGTTGCGTGACCTTCGTCAGGAACACGTTGAACGTATCCGAAATGGTATGTATGCGTATGAAATTTTGCAAAAACTACGCTCAGGTGATACATCCACTGAAACGAAAGAAGCTTTCAATCAGGTCAAGTCTGATTTGGGATACGGTATGCTTCTGAAGCGTTATACCGATGATGTGGTTGATGCCTCTGAAGAACAAATTCAGGCGGCAGCGAATGATTCTATTCCAACGGTTTGGCCTCTGTTCTGGTCTTTCCGGATTATGGTTGCCTGTGGTGTGATTATGCTGTTGGTATTTGCTGCTGCATTCATTCAGACATGCCGTCAGAAAATCGAGCAAAAACACTGGATACTTAAAGCAGCACTTTTCAGTATTCCGTTACCATGGATCGCTGTTGAAGCCGGTTGGTTCGTTGCAGAATATGGTCGTCAGCCATGGGCGGTCGGTGAAATTCTGCCGGTACATGTAGCCAGTTCAGCACTGAGCGCAGGCGAAATCTGGCTGTCTCTGTTCGCTATTCTTGCCCTGTATACTGCATTCCTTGTCGCTGAAGTGTATTTGATGGTGAAATTCGCCCGTAAAGGACCAAGTAGTCTGAAAACCGGTCGTTACCATTTTGAGCAAAACAGTCATTCGGCAACCGATCAAGTTAGCCGCCAAGTTGAAGCATAAGGAAGGAGAAGAATATTATGTTTGACTACGAAATCTTACGATTCATCTGGTGGGTGCTGATTGGTGTATTATTTATTGGCTTTACGATTGCTGATGGATTTGATATTGGTGTTTGTGCCCTGGTGCCGGTCATTGGCAAAAGTGATACTGAGCGTCGTGTGATGATCAACTCAATTGCGCCTCACTGGGATGGTAACCAGGTTTGGCTGATTACCGCAGGTGGTGCTCTCTTTGCTGCATGGCCTCTGGTTTATGCGACATCTTTTTCAGGTTTTTATCTGGCGATGATTGTCACTCTGGCCTCTCTGTGGCTGAGACCGATCGGACTGGATTATCGTTCAAAAATTGAAGAACCGAAATGGCGTAATGCCTGGGATATCTGTATTTCAGTCAGTGGCTTTGTGCCACCTGTTATTTTTGGTGTCGCATTTGGTAACCTGCTTCAGGGGGTTCCTTTTGAATTGAATGAGTTTTTGATGCCCAGCTATCATGGTTCTTTCTTTGGCCTGCTGAATCCATTTGCACTGTTGTGTGGCGTGGTGAGTCTGTTTATGTTCCTGCTTCAGGGCTCTTCATGGTTGCAAATGAAAACCTCCGATCAGGTTCATAGCCGTGCGCGTCTTGTGGCTCAGATATCTGGTTTAATGATTACAGTCACTTTTGTGTTAGCTGGTTTTTGGGTTCAACATATTGATGGCTATGTGATTACCAGCCAGATTGATCCATCTGCTGCATCTAATCCTTTAATGAAAGAAGTCGTGCGCGAATCCGGAGCCTGGATGGCTAACTTTGAAAAATATCCTTTGTTATGGATTGCTCCGGCTCTGGGTGTCATTCTGCCTTTATTCGCTGCAATTGCATCACGTCTTGAAAAGGGTGGAATTGCTTTTCTTGCATCCAGCCTGGCAAATGCGGGTGTCATTTTAACAGCGGGGTTTGCTATGTTCCCGTTTGTGATGCCATCCAGTTTGTCACCTGTCAGCAGCTTAACGATGTGGGACTCAACGTCCAGTGAACTGACGCTGAAGCTGATGACTGGTGTCGCTGTTGTCATGGTTCCGGTTATTCTGGGATATACCGCTTGGTGTTACTTCAAAATGTTTGGCCGTCTTAACAATAAATTTGTTGAAGATAACAAAAATTCACTTTACTAATCAGAGGGTTAAGTTATGTGGTATTTTGCATGGATTTTAGGTGTATTGCTGGCTTGCTCTTTTGGGATTATTAATGCCCTGTGGTTAGAGCACTCAGAAATGATGGATAAAGATAGTGAAGAGTGAGCTTTACGACACTCTTGAAAAGTGGCATCGTCCTTTGGATAAGCTGGCTTTCAGATTGATGATTATGGGGCTTGGTTTTTTCCATGTGTCATTATTGATGTGGAATCCGCATACCTATGCGGATTCTATCGGTGGCTTTAACCTGATGGTGACCGTATTTTTAATCTGGTCAGTTTGTGCAAGTATGGTTTTTGGTGTGGGATTTAAGCCTGAATCGGTGATTTGGAAGATTGTTTTTAGTCCTTATATTTCAGGTTTAATTTTGCTGATATTTACCACCATGCGTTTAATATAAATCCAGTGTTGTCATTTTTCGTTTTGTGAATAGCGGGCCCGGTGCCCGCTATTTTTATGCTTTATTGAACAGTTATCATAAATTCCCGGTCAAACCATCGTAAATTATCGATGATGTGTCGCATTGTCATATAATAGCGATAAACTGGGTTGCCTGGATATTATGGCTCAGGAATGATGAAGGATTAATCAGGTCTGATTCTGAATCAGCAAAAATTGTTTAAAAAGAAGTAATACGCGCTGTTAAATCGTTTTTCTCTCATGCGAAAGCGACTAATTTGCGTTATAGTGCCCTTTCAAAATGCTATTCTTGGAGTCAGATGTGAGTCATTCAATCGCAACTTCCCGGTTTCCGATCACAATATACTATGAAGATACAGATGCGGGTGGGGTGGTATATCACGCCAATTATCTGAAGTTTTTTGAACGTGCCCGGACAGAAATGTTGCGTCATGAAGGAATCTCTCAGCAAGACTTGTTGGAACAAAAAACAGGGTTTGTAGTCCGAAGCGTAGAGATTGATTTTTTCAGAGGTGCGCGACTGGATGACCATCTGATTGTGCTGACTTCAGTTTCAGAGCGAAAAAGAGCATCGCTTGTTTTCTGTCAGGAACTGGTTAATCCTCAAAATGAGGTATTGTGTCGGGCAATAGTTAAGGTAGCATGTATTGATACACAAAAGATGAAGCCCAGAGGGATTCCCGAACAGCTATTTGCGGAGAGTTGCAGTGAGTGCTGAAATTTCCATTTTAGATTTATTTTTACAGGCTAGTCTCCTGGTGAAATTGGTGATGCTCATACTTTTAGGTATGTCCATCATGTCCTGGACCGTGATTTTTAAACGTAGTAAAGCGTTATCTGTTGCAGAAAAACAATCTGCCGTCTTTGAGGATAAGTTTTGGTCTGGTAATGATCTAACCAGCTTATATCAGGAAATCAAACAGAAGAAAGATCAACTGAGTGGAAGTGAAGAGATTTTCTACTCAGGATTTACAGAATTTGCCCGGCTGAGAAAAAACCATGCTGCTGAAGCTCACTTTGTGATGGATGGAACCGCTCGTTCGATGCGTGTTGCTGTTGCAAAAGAAGTCGATGAATTAGAGATGCACCTGCCATTTTTGGCAACAGTCGGATCGATTAGTCCTTATATTGGTTTATTCGGAACGGTCTGGGGGATTATGCATGCCTTTATTGCACTTGGTGCCGTTAAGCAGGCAACATTATCAATGGTCGCCCCCGGAATTGCCGAAGCGCTTGTCGCGACCGCCATGGGGCTGTTTGCGGCTATTCCAGCAGTGATAGCCTACAACCGGCTGACAAATATTGTGAGTAAACTGGAGCATAATTACGCAACCTTTTCAGAAGAGTTTCACAGTATTCTTCACCGGCAGGCAATGACGGGAAGGGAGCATGCTTAATGACCGGTTACCAGCCTAAAAAGCGCAGATTAACGGCGGAGATTAACGTCGTGCCATATATTGATGTCATGCTGGTTCTTTTGATTATCTTTATGGTGACGTCTCCGTTTATTACGCAGGGTGTTGATGTTGAGTTACCCAAGACAGAAACAGCAAAGCCGGCTTCCGAACTTGTTGATAAGGGGGACGGTAGTTTTGTCATTATTGAAGTGACAAAAGAAGGGAGTCTTGGTGTGAGTATTAACAATGAGCCTTTTAAGCGTGGACTGTCCATACAGGATGCTGTGGTGCTGGTGAAAGCTGAGCTCAGTCTTCACCCGAATGCGCCGGTTGCCGTTGGCGGGGATGCTGCCAGCCCTTATGCCAGTATCGTCCACGTATTGGACGAACTGAGTAAAGCCGGTATCCCAAAAGTTGGATTATTAACAGAGATTAAAGGATAGCTGCGTTATCCATGAAAAATAATAGACAACCCAAGCGGTCATATCTGGTTAAGCCATTTCTGTTATCTGCACTTTTGCATATTATTTTGATTGTTGCATTGGTGTGGGGGAGTGACTTTCACCGGGAAAAACCTGAACCTGTAGGAAGTATGGTTCAGGCTGTTGTGATTGATCCGCAACTTGTTCGTCAACAGGCTCAGGAGATTAAAGCCCGGCGTGAAGCGGCAGCGAAGAAAGAGCAGGCCAGATTGAATAAGTTGCGTCGTGAAAGTGTGCGTCTGGAACAGAACCGCAAAAATGAAGAAGAACGGATTCGTAAGCTGAAAGAGCAGAAAGCAAAAGACGCAAAAGCAGCCAGAGAAGCAGAAAAGCAGCGTAAGAAGAAAGAACAACAACGCATTGCTGAAGAAAAACGGGCAGCTAAAGCTGAAGCTGCAAGAAAACAGCAAGAAGCAGCCATTGCGAAAGCGGAGAAGGAACGACAGGCGAGAGAAGCCGCAGCGCAGCTTGCCGCTGAAAAAGCAAAGAAAGAGCAGGAAGCTGCGAAAAAAGCAGAGCAGGATCGTTTGGCTAAAGAAAAAGCCGCCAAAGTTGCCGCTGAGAAGGCAAGGAAAGAAAAAGCGAGACTGAAAAAACTTGAACAAGAGCGTAAGGAACGGGAAAAGGCGCTGAATGATATTTTTTCAGGGCTGGAGTCTGAGTCACAACAAAACAGTAGTGCCCGCAATCACTATATTTCAGATGAAGCAAACCGGTATGGTGCTATATATAAGCAGCTTATTCAGCAAAACCTGCTTTCTGAGGACAGCTTCAAGGGAAAGTCCTGTCGGGTTAATTTGCATTTAATTCCCGCTGGAAATAGTGCAATGCTGGGAAGTTTGAAAGTGCTGAGTGGCAATCAGGTTGTCTGTGCTGCGACACGAAGAGCGATTGCTCAGGTTGGTGCTTTCCCACTTCCCAAAAATGACCCGGATGTGGTTGAACGACTCAAAGATATTATTTTAAATGTTGAACTCTGATTCAAAATGACAAAAGTACCAGAGAAAAGGAAAAAATTGTGTTAAAGCGTTTGATTTTAAGCAGTATGCTTCTCTTATTATCAGGTATACAAGCCCATGCTTCACTTGAACTGGTGATCACCGAAGGGATTAATTCAGCAAGACCTGTGGCAATTATCCCGTTTCAATGGAAAGGCGCAACACCGCTGCCTCAGGATGTTTCTGGCGTCATTTCGTCTGATCTCCAGCGCAGTGGCAAGTTTAGCCCTGTTGCGACCAGTAAAATGCCGCAAACACCATACGATGAGTCCGACATTGATCTCAATGGTTGGACAAGTCTTGGTGTTGATTCATTGTTAACCGGAACCATTAAACAAAACGCTGCCGGTGATTATGTCATTCATTATCAGCTGGTTGATCTGATTCAGGCACAACTACAGAAAGGGAAAGGGCGTTCTCTGACAGAAGATGGACGATTGGTTGAATCCAAGAGCTACGTTTTACTCAACAATGTCGCTACTGTGCCTGGAAAAAGGATGAGAGAATATGCCCACCGGATTTCAGACTTGGTCTATCAGAAATTAACCGGTGAGAAAGGCGCATTTTTAACCCGGATTGCATATGTTGTGGTTAATGATGGAAAGAAATATCCCTATCAGTTAAGAATTTCTGACTATGACGGATACAATGAGCGCTTGGTTTTAAGTTCTAAACAGCCGTTGATGTCACCTTCCTGGTCACCTGATGGCCGCAAACTCGCCTATGTCAGTTTTCAGAATGGGCGGGCTGAAATATATATTATGAATATCTATACCGGAAAGCGGGAGAAAATATCTTCATTCCCAAGGCATAATGGTGCGCCAGTCTTTTCACCAGACGGCAAATCTTTAGCGCTGGTTTTGTCAAAAACAGGAAGTTTACAGGTTTATGTCATGGATTTGACGACAAAGAAAATCCGGAAAATAACGCGGGGTAGATCAAATAATACGGAGCCTTTTTGGTATCCGGATGGAAAATCTTTGATTTTTACCTCAGATCGGGGTGGTAAACCACAGATATATAAAGTAGATTTGTCTACTGGTGTGACAAGTCGTCTTACGTGGCAGGGATCACAAAATTCAGGCGGCCAAATTACACCGGATGGTAAATACCTGATTATGGTTCATAAGAACCGTTCAGAATTTAATTTGGCAAAACAAGATTTGGACTCAGGAGCGGTACAAATCCTGACAAAGACTTTTCTTGATGAGTCTCCAAGTGTTGCGCCGAACGGTGGTATGGTTATTTACAGTTCGATTTATAATAAAGCCAATGTCTTATCGATGGTTTCTATTGACGGACGATTTAAAGCTAGGTTACCAGAGACAAATGGACGCGTAAGGGCTCCTGCGTGGTCACCGTTTTTATAAATGAGTCATGATTAATAAATTAAAGGAAAACGAAGATGCAACTGAATAAAGTTCTTAAAGGGCTACTGATTGCGCTACCCGTATTAGCAGTGACTGCATGTAGTTCTAACGACAAAGCAGTAGATGCCTCAGGTAATGAAACAACAAACCAGACAACTTCAACTGGTTCTGAAAACACGACAGATACAACCGTTGTTTCTCCTGTTACTGAAGATAATGGCACATTGTCAGAACAAGAACTGAAAGATAAAGTTCTTCGGGATCAAACCGTATATTTTGCATTTGATAATTCGACGATTTCATCTGATTACAAAGACATGTTAGCAGCACATGCAGCATATCTCAGTCAGCGCCCAAATATGAAAGTGACAATCGAAGGTCACGCCGATGAGCGTGGAACGCCTGAGTACAACATTGCACTTGGCGAGCGTCGTGCAGAAGCGGTTGCAAAATATCTTCAGGCACTTGGTGTACAAGCTGATCAAATGGCGATCGTCAGCTATGGTGAAGAAAAACCACTGGTACGCGGTCATAATGAAGCAGCCTATGCGAAAAACCGTCGTTCAGTGATTGTTTACTAATTTTTCAGAGACATTCAAATATGTTCGGTAACCTACGACGACTTGTCGGGTTGGTTTTCTTAAGTAGTGCAGCAAGTGTCGCGCTTGCTGCACAGCCTCCTGCTCCTGTTTCCGACCTCAATTCAATTTCTGGTGCGTCTGGTACTGTCTCAAAAGTCCAGCAACTGGAACGCATGTTACAAAACAGAAATGAAGTGCAGCTCCAGATGCAACAGCAGCTGGACGAAATGGCTGATGAAATTCAGCATTTGCGTGGTATTGTTGAAAAAAACAGCCATGAAATGCAGCAAATGGTTCAGCGACAAAGAGAACTGTTTATTGAGCTGGACAGGCTGAGAAGTCAGGCAGGTAAACAGACAGAGGCCACCTCTGAAGAGCAGCAGCAATCCGCGGGCACTTTCAGTAGTAATGTCAGTGAACAGCAGGCTTATCAGGATGCTGTTGATTTGATTTTGAAGAAACGTGATTACTCAGGAGCGATCAGCGCCTTTAATCAGTTTCAGAAAGATTTTCCGAAATCCAATTTTGCACCAAATGCGCATTATTGGTTAGGTCAGCTATATTTTGCTAAAAAGCAGGATAAAAAGGCTGAGGAAAATTTTAAGGCCGTTTTGACATATAAGAAGTCAAATAAACGCGCTGATGCGCTTGTAAAGCTTGGTGATATTGAAAAGCGTCACCAAAATAAGCAACAGGCAAATCAATATTATCAGCAGGCGATCAAGGAATATCCGGATAGTGCCTCTGCAAAATCAGCTGAGCAAAGCCTGATCCCTTAAATCTATTTTCTTTGGAAGAACCACTCCTGTGGTTCTTTTTTGTTTGATCTTTGACTCAGTTTTGACTCTGTTAACCTGAAGTGTAAAATGCTCTGATTACCTGAAGTTTCGTGGGCAAAGAGCAATGAGCCACATATTAGATAAGATAGATACTGTATACCCTTTCCCTCCTAAACCAGTTCCGCTTTCAGAACAAGAAAAGCAAGATTATATTCGTAAGATTAAAACGTTGTTAGCCGAACAAAACGCTGTATTAATTGCGCATTACTATACCGATCCTGAGATTCAGGCTCTGGCTGAAGAAAGCGGCGGTTTTGTTGGAGACTCGCTTGAGATGGCAAAGTTTGGTAACCGTCATCCTGCGACAACCTTGGTGATTGCAGGGGTACGCTTTATGGGTGAATCAGCGAAAATTCTGACGCCGGAAAAGCGGATTCTTATGCCAACACTTGAAGCTGAGTGCTCTTTGGATTTAGGCTGTCCGGTTGATAAATTTACTGCTTTCTGTGATGAACATCCCGACCATACCGTTGTCGTCTATGCCAATACGTCAGCCGCGGTTAAGGCAAGAGCCGACTGGGTTGTGACTTCCAGTATTGCGCTGGATATTGTTGAGCATCTCGACAGCCAGGATAAAAAAATCATCTGGGGTCCGGACAGACATCTGGGTTCTTACATAGAAAAGCAGACCGGTGCAGAGATGCTGTTGTGGCATGGTGAATGTGTGGTTCATGATGAATTTTCAGCGGATACATTGAGAAAGATGAAAGCGATGTATCCAGATGCAGCCGTGCTGGTTCATCCGGAATCACCCGCCAGTGTGGTTGCACTGGCCGATGCGGTTGGTTCGACCAGCCAGCTGATTAAAGCGGCAAAGTCTCTGCCACACAAGCAAATGATTGTCGCAACCGATCGGGGTATCTTTTATAAGATGCAACAAATGGTGCCGGAGAAAGAACTGTTTGAAGCGCCTACCGCCGGAGCCGGAGCGACTTGTCGCAGCTGTGCCCATTGCCCGTGGATGGCGATGAATGGCCTGAAAGCGATTGAACTGGCTTTACGTGAAGGTGGTGAGCAACACGAAATATTTGTTGACGATGCAATCCGCGATAAGGCGCTGATTTCTTTAAACCGGATGCTGGATTTCGCTGCACAGATGAATCCGTAGCGCGTGCTGGCACCAGAACCAAAATAAACAAGGGAAGACGATGTCTTCCCTTGTTTATGTCTGACTTCATCTGAAGACTATTTTTCTTCTTCAGCCAGAGCTTGTCCACGTTGCGCCAGACCTGCAAGCATGGCAGGTAGTGCTGTATAGATTTCTTCAAACTGTTCCAGTCCTTCCGCTCCGGCATCCTGTAATGTTGCGAGTGACGTATCCGGATCATAAAGCATACTGACGGCCAGCAGCACACCACCGAGTAATGCACCATTCTCACTGTCTTCAGGCATCAGATTTTCCCAGTCATCATGGGTGAGCTGCCATCCCTGAAGTAGCCCTTCACATAAGTCACGAACATTCTGATTCACAATCTGTTCATGATCTGTTTCATAGCCTTCCGGCCAGTGCCAGCTTCCGGTCAGAAGTGCTTCATGGCTTTGATTCCAGAGCTGTACCACGGCTTCACAGTAGGATTCCAAATCAGAAGCCTGAGAGAAAGGTGCAATTTCAGCGCCGCCCCATAAAAAGGGAATCCACTCTTGCGGAGAGATTAAATAAGGAGATGCAGCCAGGGCGGTCACAAACCCGCGGGTCTGGGCTTCAGTAAAAAGTTGTTCGGGTTGTTCAGTCCGGGTGATCAGTTCATTCAGTGTCAATGGAATCGCCTTTTTATCAAAAAACTTGCTGTTTATGGTATGCGAAATTCTGCTGTCTTGCGAGGTTTTATGCCCGGATCACATCATAACAAACTATATGTTACTGGTTTTACATTATAAATAATTACACTCATAATGTTTTGAGAGCTAAAGAATATTAATCTGATAAATTGTTATTAAATTGGTTTTTTAAACTGGCTTTTATTTAAAAATATAGAAATTAATTCTTCTAATGGTGTGTTTTAATAGCGCCAAAATCTGGTGTTATTTTGTTGGTTATACAGGAGTGAAAAATGAACGCACCTTTTGGTATTCGTCACGCAGCCGCGGATACTTTTGCTATGGTTATTTTCTGTTTTCTGACAGGGATGTGCATTGAGGTGTTTATTTCAGGGATGACGCTGGAGCAGTCGCTTGCGTCCCGGCTTCTTTCGATTCCGGTGAATATTGTGATTGCCTTGCCTTACGGTTTGTATCGTGATGCTTTCTTGCGTCTGGGCCGGCGTTTGGGGGAGGGTTCATTGATCAGAAATCTCTGTGATTTGATGGCTTATGTGACGTTTCAGTCCCCCGTTTATATCGGAATTTTATGGAGTGTCGGTGCAACGATGGATCAGATTGTCACCGCAGTCACCAGTAATATTCTGATTTCCTGTGGCTTAGGGGTCGTTTATGGCCACTTCCTGGATATTTGCCGTCGCTGGTTCCGTGTGCCGGGATATTATCACGCCTGAGCGGGTCCTGATTATCCCCGGTTAGCATACACCGGGGAAAGCAGCAGTTGACAGTACAGCAAATAAACGAATAATAAGCCGTGTTTTTTGCAGAAGGTTTTTCACCTTCAGTGGATTCATTGATATGAGAGAAATGAAAATGGGAAAGAAAATAAAACGGACGCTTCCGTCTGACTTGTCCCCCGGATATGAAACGGGCCGGGGAGAAATCAAACATAATGCGTTACATGCTTTGGTCACAAGCCCGCTGTTTAAAACCAGAGTGGTGAAAGCGAAAAAAGGCAAGGGCAGCTTTCAGCGGAAGGCAAAACACAAGGGGAAAGAACCCTTTGCAAAGGCAGCGTAAGCGATTTTTGCAAAGGGTTTTTTCTTATCTGTTTTTTCTTTTCTTCTGGAGAGTCTGATCTCACCATTCACGCCGTATTTTTACATTTCATCCTGCAAAGCTGCTGTTCGTCAGATCGACCTGCCAACCGTCAGAAATCGCCATAGACTGTGATCATCAATCAACTTTGATGAGGAACAGACGATGAAATATCTCCGTTACATGAGGCTGACGGGGCTTTGCCTGCTGCTGGTCTCTGCAACCGTATCCGCCATTCCGGACGAACAGCTTATTGAACAATACAATCAGATTGCGACCAGCCATTCAGGGGACATTCGTGTCGTCATTCACAAGCTCAATGATCAGATTGAACGGGATGGCGCTGATGCCCTGAGTCTGATTTATCTGGGCAGTGCACAAACGCTTGAAGCAAGAGATGCATGGCTTCCCTGGAATAAAATGAAATACGCCGAGCGGGGGATTTCAACCATCGCAAAAGGACTGGGATTATTGCCCGGTGAAGCTGCAGAAACGGCTCAATATCCACTCCGGCAAGGCATGCCGGTACCCGTGCTGGCAAAAGCGATCGCAGCCGCAACTTATACTTCGCTGCCAGACATGTTTAACCAGTTTGATCGTGGTTACGACCTATATCTTCAGCTTTTACACGATCACGCTTTTCAGGCATTACCGTTGCAGCAAAGTGGCTGGGTGTACCGCAAAGCTATCGAAGCATCGATTCGCAATCATGATAAGCCACAGGCAATGGCATGGGTTGCGCAAATGCAGTCCGCTCAACCGGAAGCGCCGATCGTGCATGAAGTCAGGATGTTAGTTGACAAGGCATCATGGAAATAAGGAGGAGTTATGCTGGTATTTTCGAAGATGACTAAACAGTACCAATTGGGTGAAGCATCCGTTCATGCCTTAAATGATGTGTCGGGTCAGGTTCACAAAGGAGAAATGCTTGCTTTGTGTGGTCCCTCCGGCTCCGGAAAGAGCACATTACTCAATATTCTTGGCATGCTGGATATGGCCTATCAGGGACAGGTTTTGATGGATGGCAAGCCGTATCCGCAGCACGCCAGAGATGCAGCAGCTTTGCGCCGCTCCCAACTGGGATTTGTCTTCCAGCGCTTTAACCTGATCCCGGTACTGACTGCGACAGAGAATGTCGCTTATCCGCTGATGCTGAACGGGTTTGATGCGCGGGCGCAACGGGATAAAGCCCGGGAGATGTTGCAAAAAGTCGGACTGGACAATTTTTATGATCACCGGCCCGATCGTTTGTCTGGCGGGCAACAACAACGGGTGGCGATTGCCAGAGCCCTGATTCATCAGCCACAACTGGTGATTGCTGATGAACCGACCGCAAGTCTTGACAGCCAAACTGCTCATCTGGTCATTCAGCTGATGAAATCACTCGGCCATGAAATGGGGACCACATTTGTGATTGCCACCCATGACCCGAGAATGGCGGGTCAGTGCGATCGCACAATCAATCTGACGGATGGTTGTATTTCACAGGAGGAAATCCGATGGGCAGGTTAATTTCAAATGAAGTCAGGAAAGCCTGGCTGAATCTTCGCCGGAATGGCCGTCGTTCTGCGCTGTCTGTGCTGATTATTTCGATAGCAGTTTTTGCACTTTGCAGCACGGGCGGGTTTGGTTTATATACCTATCAATCCCTCAAAGAACAAACGGCAAGAAGTACCGGACATATTACCCTCAGCCAGCCGGGATATTTTGCAATGGATGAAGATTTACCGCTGGATCACGGATTAACGGATTACCGGCAGCTGGTGAAGTCTTTTATCTCTGCGCCGGAGATTCGCAGTATTCTTCCCCGGATTGAGCTCAACGGACTGGTTTCAAATGGCAATAAATCCACCATTTTTATGGGCATTGGTGTCGATGCTCAGGAATTTGACATGAAGGGACCATTTCTGGATGTGCTTGAAGGAAAAACACTGTCCGATCCAAATTCGCCGCGATATCGTCCGGACGAGCCTGAAGTCATGCTGGGAAAAGAGCTGGCAAAAAATCTCAAGGTATCTGTGGGTGACTGGGTCACGTTGCTGAGCACCACAACCGATGGCGCATTAAATGCGATTGATTTTAAAGTCCACGGGATCTACGCCACAGGCATTCCGGAACTGGATAAACGACAGCTCTACCTTCATCTCAGCGCGGCTCAGGATTTGCTGGTGACACAGAAAGTCAGCACCTTATCCGTCTACCTGTTTGATACCGATCAAACCACCGCGGTACAACACCGGATTGATCAACGGCTGAGCAAAATGAAGCTGGCGCAACCGGTCATCACCACGCCGTGGCAGGCGAGAGCATTTTTCTATGAGAAAGTGAAAAATCTCTATAACCGGATTTTTGCCATTATGGGTGGCGTGATGGCGCTGGTGGTGTTTGTTGCGCTGTTTAATACCATGACCATGGCAGTGACCGAGCGGACGCGTGAAATCGGTACGTTGGCTGCGTTGGGCGCTTATCCGGGAGAAATTATCCGCGGATTTTTGAAAGAAGCCGGATTGATGTCACTTCTCGGATGCTGTATCGGCGGCATCTTTTCCGGACTAATCGCTGCGGTGCTCATGGTCGCTGATATTCAGATGCCACCTGCACCGGGACGGACTGAAAGTTATCCGCTCTATATTTACTTTTCACCAGCTTTGTTTGGGATCGTCGCGCTTATCATTATTGTGATTTGCCTGATGGCAGCCTGGCTTTCTGCCCGTAAAGGCGTGAACAAACCAATTACGGAGGCACTGATCCATGTCTAAATTACTGATGCTATTGTTGAGTGCTTTGCTTTCCTGTCAGGTGATGGCGCAAAGCACAGACCAGATGCTCAAACGTGCGGACAGTTATCGACTGCAAGCGGGGGCTGCCAGAGTAACGACCGTGGTTCGCTTATATAAAAAACAGGTGCTTGATAAAACCCATCTGTACGAAGTGTATGCCAGACCGGATCGTCAGTCACTGGTCCTGTTTCAGTCTAAAACTGAAGCCGGACAAAAACTGTTGATGCTGGGAGATAACTACTGGTTGCTGATGCCGAAAAGCCGCCGGCCGATCCGGATTACACCGATGCAAAAGCTGCTGGGAGAAGCTTCCGTCGGTGATATCTCTTCACTGCGCTGGCAGGACGATTATCAGGCTTCATTGATTGGTCCAACCACACTGACCCTCAATGGTCAGGCAGTCAAAGCGAATGAACTGGCACTCACGTCTAAAACCAAAGGGGCCAGCTATGCCCGGATTACATTATGGCTGGATCAGCAGAACGATTTTCCGCTCAAAGCCGACCTGTACTTACGCTCCGGCAAACTGGCAAAGCAGGCTTTGTTCAGTGGCAAAGGCACGGCGGCAACCGGTGACAATCCGCCCATGATGGTCAAGACCATGACCTTGCTGGATAAAATTCAGCCGGCAAAGAAAACCGTGATTGAATATCAGGACAGAACACCGTATCAGCTGGCCGACAAATATTACAACCCGGCTTACCTGATCCGGCAGGCACAGGTCGATTTATAATGAAAGCCGGAATGTATTTGCTCTCGCTTCTCATTTTGGCCGGTGTTCGTCCGGCCGTCGCCGGGCCGCAGGTGGACTGGAGCTGGCAGGTGAGCGGTCGTGCTGAACAGTTACGCCCGCAGAGCCTGACGGGAGCAGCATTGCATCAACAGGTTCAGGCAATGGATACCCGCCTGGATGCTTCTTTTCAATGGGATGAACTGACCGGACTGGCCGCCATTCGCAGCCGGAATATATGGGCCAGTGATGAGACTGACGCTGATCATGATCTGATTCTTCAGGAGCTGTTTTGGCAATCCGGCACCGAAGTGGCGGGTATTCCGCTGGATATCAGCCTCGGAAAAATGCGTCTGGACTGGGGTGTCGGTTATGGTTACCGGCCATTAAACATTCTCAAACCCTATCAGAGAAATCCGGTTGGCATTCAGGTTGAAGAAGGTGCTGGCGTAGCGATGGCCTCTTATTTCGATGGTTTGGGAGAGTGGGCTTTTCTTGTCTCCGATGCGGGCTGGGCACGTGAAACCACGAATGATTATGAAAAAAATACCCGGCAAAAAGGTTTTGGTTTGCGCCGTTATGCTTTGCTGGGTGATACTGAACTACAGGTGATTGCCTATTATGATCAGATTCGCAGAGGATTGCTGGGCGCTTCAGCTGTAACAGTGCTGAATGAAGCATGGGAGATTCATGCTTCCGTGGTGGCGCAACATCAGTATAAAGCCTACCGGCAACAAAGCCTGTTTGCTCCGGTGACGCTGGAAACTGCGCATCATGCCTATCAGCTGCTGACCGGCATCAACTGGGCGGATATGGCCGGGGTAAATCTCATTGCTGAATACTGGTATGACAGCCGCAGCTGGCATCACAGCCAGTGGCGTCAGGCCCTGAAGCGCTCCCGGCAACTGGCACAGAATCAGGCCACATCGCCACTAGCGCTTTCCTATGCCAATGGCCTGAATCATGAGAATATTGTGCAACATAACCTGATGCTGCACGTGAGTCTGGACTCAGCTGCATGGAGCCAGTGGCAATGGAGCCGGCAATACTTATGGCTCAGTAATTTTGAACCAACTTTCGATGTGTTAATTTCGCCGTCGGATGGCGGCGTGATTGCCACTCAATGGCTGGATTACACACTCTATGATTCCGGACAAGCCAGTCTGATGCTTGAGCTGGCCGGGCGTTTTTATACCGGGCGGTCTGGTTCTGTTTATGCGGACCTGCCGGACAAACGGGTAATTTTGCTTAATCTGAAGGGGAGTTTCTGATGAGTATGCCAAAGCATCATCACAGTTTTGGCCGCGGACTGTTGATGAGTACCGTGTATTGTTTGTGTGTGGCTTTGATTTTTCAGGCGTTCCGGGTGACTTATGATACGGGCTACTCATTTCTGTACTCGATGCCGCAGGATTTACTGGTCAGTCTGGGTTTCGGCTATGGTGCGGTCTGTAGTGCGCATCTGATCATCCGGCTGAAACCATCACTCACCTTTAATCAGGTCAACGCACTGGCTTTGATTTGTGGGGTTTCACTTGGCAGCCTGAATACACTTTACTGGTCAAAAGATACGCTTCATGATTTCTTCATGGTGATCTTGCTCGGCTTAATTTTCTCATCAATCTGTTTTTTTATTTTCTATATGTATGAGTTAAAACAGAATGCGCAGCATGAGCTGGAAATTGCGAAACGCTTCCAGTCAGAGCAGGAAAAAGCGTTGATTCTCAGTCAGCTCAAACAGTTACAAAGCCAGATAGAGCCACATTTTCTGTTTAACACACTGGCGAATCTGAGTGTGTTGATTGATAAAGATCCGGCGGTGGCAAAAACGCTGCTGGGAAAACTGACAGATTTGCTCCGGGCGACGCTGAAAAAAAACCGGGGCGATCGGGTGACACTGGAAGATGAACTCAGCCTGATTGATGCGTATCTCGGGATTCAGCAAATCCGGCTGGGCGAACGGCTGCATTACGAAATTCATTGTGACGCCAGCCAGCATGCACTGCTTCTGCCGCCGATGCTGATTCAGCCGCTGGCAGAAAATGCGATCAAGCACGGGATTGAGCCTCAGTCCCGGCCGGGAAAAATTGAAGTGGATATTGAGGCGAAGAATGAATCGCTGCTGATTCGGGTGAAAGATAACGGGCGCGGACTTGACCCGCAGGCCGAATCAGGAATGATACAAGCAAGTGGCATCGGGCTGGAAAATATCCGCCAGCGGTTGCAGGCTTTATATGATGGACAGGCCCGCCTGACAGTGCGGGAAAATGAAACCGGTGGCGTGAGTGCAGAAATTGCACTGCCTTTATCCGGTTTGACTCAGGGAGTATGAGAATAATGAACCATCCGGTTTGTGCGGTTATCGCTGATGATGAGCCACTGCTTCGGTATCATCTGAATAAAATGCTGGCTGAAGTGTGGCCACAGCTGGAGGTTGTGGCCAGCTGTGAAGATGGCATACAGGCACTGAATCAGATTCAGCGTTTGCAGCCGGAGATTGTGTTTCTCGATATCAAAATGCCGGAAATGGATGGCATGACACTGGCGAAAAAGCTCCAAAAGACGCAACCGGACGACATGCCGTTGATTGTTTTTATCACCGCCTATGATGAATACGCGGTGCAGGCCTTTGAAGCCAACGCGATTGATTATCTGCTCAAGCCTCTGAATGAAGACCGTCTGATGCAATGTGTGGATAAGGTCCGGCAACGTCTTCACAGTGACCACCCACAGAAAAATATTCAGGCTATTATTGATAAGCTTCAGCAATTATCTGCGCCATCCGGGACGGGATATCTGAAATGGATACGGGTACAAAAAGGGCAGGAGATACATCTGATTGCCACCGCTGATATCCTGTATTTTAAAGCTGAAGATAAATATGTGTCGTTATATAAACAAAACGGACAGGAGACAGAAGAATTTTTGTTGCGGACACCACTCAAAGAGCTGCTGCTCCAGCTTGATCCGGAACAGTTCTGGCAAATTCACCGCTCTACGGTTATTCATGTCGCTGCAATAGAAAAAATCAAGCGTGATATATCCGGGAAAATTTCCGTCATCATTGGCGGGCAGAAGTTGCCGGTCAGCCGGGCAATGCAGGGGAAGTTTCTGCATAACTTCTGAATCAAACGGTCACCGCCTGATGGATGCGGCGACCGTTTGTCAGGGCAACAGCCCTGTAAATATATGCAGGTGAAAATCACCGGTTCAGTGGCTTAAAAATACCCCATGATTTTTTTCAGCATGTCCTGCCAGTTGTTGCTGTCACCGTTGGTGCCGTTCTGGTAAGAATAAGACTGCTCACTGCCATTTGCAGACTGATTGCTGTCAGAATTACTGTTCGAACTTTGCTGCCCGTAACTGTAAGAGTAAGAATAGGATTGACCATTATTGGATGTGTGCTGGTTTGAGTCAGCCGCGAATGCTGTGGCAGAAGCCAGACACAAAGCCGCAGTCAGACCAATAGGCATGAGATGAATCTTTTTCATTTTTTCTTTCCTCATAAATACAACATAGATGATACGCCAGGTATCAATGGAAATTTTCTTATTGCCTGTTCAGTGATGCAACGTCATCAACGGATGATTCGATGCTTCACTGCGGGTACATCCTACCGTGGGAATTGTGATGGTAATGTCATCGCCGGGATAAAATTATATTTTTTTATGTCAATTCAGCATTTTTTGGCCGCTTATTCACCATATCCACCGGGGCTTGTCGTTGTCCCGGAAGAAAGGGAGTTTGATGTTTTTTGAGCGTCAAAGTCCGCCATCCTGATGATAGTGTTGCTGGTTTTTTATCCGAATCATGACAGTGGAAGTTAATTTGTGACCATTTAGCACTAAAACATCAATATTTCTGGTTTTTATCCTTGACCTGACCAGCAAGAATCATTAAATTACCGCCTCGTTAGCCCGCAACGGCTAACCACAATCAGATTTGGTGAGTTGTCCGAGTGGCTGAAGGAGCACGCCTGGAAAGTGTGTATACGGCAACGTATCGAGAGTTCGAATCTCTCACTCACCGCCACATTAAAAACCCCGGCAGAATTGCCGGGGTTTTGTCGTATTGGGCTGAATTTTTCTAGCCCGCTGTAGCCCGCCGCGAAAAATGATAAACTTTGTCTTTTCCCAATTTACGCGACTCAAGACGTACCAGCTAAAGCTTTCGGTAGTGTGCAAATTTCTGTGTCAGTGACTTCGCTACTTTAGATATTTGGGTATTTTTCGTATGACTGTTTAGTTTGCATCAACCTGTCCAAATACCGCGGCAATTCGACTATTATAGCCTGATGCTTCCTCCAATGCTTTTACATTAGTACCCAGCTAACTCTGGGAGAGAAAACAGCTCTCTTGTTCTTGCTTTATCTAACCAATTAAATGCATCACTTACACCATAAATTTCGATTAATTCTTCTGCTAAGTCGTCATAATACAAGAAAAATAAGCTCATAACTAAGTTATCAAAAAAGTTTTTCTTATCAGCTATGTGCATGATACTCCTCCACACACTATTGCTATCTTCCTTGAAGTACATTGTTGATTCTTTCAGCTCATTTTCGTAAAAGGTAACATACCTTTCAGAAAATTGCTTATCACGAGCAAAATAGAATATCGCATTTAAACCAGCCAAGCTTTCAGGCGTTAAGTAACCATTCATATTCTCCCAAAACTTTGCCTTAACTTTTGCACTACGCTCTAACGACTCCATTGCTGAGTTAACATCAAGCTTAACCAAGCCACTTTTTTTACTTTGTCGAGATAATATCTCTGGATGTAAGTCCATCCAAAAGTCTAAGAACCAAATCAAGTCATACTCATCTATACCTTTGAGAGGTAAGCGAGAGTCTATTTTATGATTTAATTCATAGTTAGACTTAATAATGTCTATTGCTTTACTGAGGTCTCGACTTCCCAAAGAAAACTGCTCCATGAGTTTCTTTTTAGTCTCTTTAAAAGAATTATTTCTCCATGAAGTAATATTTGGAAGTTCATCTGCCAAAGAGAATAATTGTTGGCGTGATAGCTTTGTTGTGAATGTGTTTAGGGAGTATTCCTCTCTGAGGAATTCCGTAAGGAAGAGTAAGTTATCAAGCTCTTTTTCCAGTGAGGTAAACTTAGCTTTTAAAACATTAAAGTTGATGATAGCGACATCTGTTAAGTGCCTCTGACTCTCTCGATCAACGGCATATCTGAACGTTTGACCTGTTGCATCAACATCGGCGATATCTAATATGGTAGGTTTAATTTTTTCATTGAGCGCTTGATAACGAATATCTAGAGTTTCTGATTCTTGTTTAAAAAACGCCCAAATATTACCGATATCATGGGAACTTACCAAGTTGAATTCAATTCGACGCCCTTTCCATTTAGCAATAACTTCAAGGTCTTCGATTGCACCTTTTAACCTTAGCTCAACCGAATGTCTCATATTAAAGCATGCAGGATATACCATGTCATCTACATGAAAATGTGTATTTTCACGGTCAAGAGCTTGATCAATAATTAAGTTAGCCGCTTTAGAGAAGCCTTTTGCATATTCAACGTAACTAGGAGAACCATTGCTCCCAACACACGCATTTGCCGAAGAAGCGGTGTTTTTCAAGATAGTTGTCATCATCTGCTTAATATTTAAGCTGCTTTTTCTTCGTCAATTTCTGGTGTTTTGTCCGGGTTTAATTCAACCTTACCAACTGGCTCACAGTTCCTGATATTTCCTGACCAGCGCGCTGGATTCGCCTCTCGGTGTAACATCAAGACCTGTTTGCGGTTTTCTAAAATCTGTTTGTCTTTTCCATGATGACGCTCATCTGGCGTCACGTAATTGAGCGCACTGTGTTTGTGCTCCGTGTTATACCACTGAACGAATCGCTCTACCCATTCTCTGGCATCGTTCAGACTTCTAAATCCATTTGATGGCCATTGCGGGATATATTTCAACGTCCGGAACAGCGATTCCACATAAGGGTTATCATTACTCACCCGCGGACGGCTGTAAGAAGAGAGCACGCCAAGCTCTTCCATTTTTGCTTTCAGTGTCAGGGACTTCATCGGGCTGCCGTTATCTGAGTGCAGGACCAACGCCTGTTGAAAACATTTTTCCCGGAACACTGTCCGTTGCAATAATTCTGACGCCAACTCACCACATTCGGTTTCATGCACCTCATAACCCACGATTTTCCGGCTGTAAATATCTTCAATCAGATACAGGTAGTAAAACTGACCACGTACCGTTGAAGGCAGATAGGTGATATCCCAGGTGTGGACCTGATTTGGCTGTGTCGCAGTATAACTCGTTGGTTTTACAACTTTTTGTCGGCTCTTCTGGCGACCTCTCCCGGTCAGCTGTCCTGCTGCTTTTAAGACCCGGTAAAAACTCGATTCACTGGCAATATATTCTCCTTTATCCAACAAGGCCGGAACAATCTGCGCGGGCGGCAGACTGGCATATTCTGCAGTATTACAGATGTCGATAATCGCCCTTCGTTCCTGCTCTGAAAGCTTGTTGACCGGCGCCGGTCTCAATGCCTGTGGTCTTTGATCGGCCTGAACCTTTCCACCCTGATACCAGCGGCGGTAAGTCCGTAAATCAATCTGCGCTTCATCACAGGCTCTGATTAACCGGCAACCACTCTGGCAGGCTTCATGGATCAGTGCTATGAGACTTTTCCTGTCTTCGGTTGAGGTCAGTCGTCCCCGGGATCTTCCCCGTAAAAGGCTCTGAGCTTTTTTCTCAGCACCAGTAAAGCTGCAGTTTCAGCGAGTGCTTTTTCTTTATGTCGCAGCTCTTTTTTCAGGGCTTTGATTTCCTGTTTATCGGCCTTTGCCTGTTTTTTCGCTTCCGCTTCCCTTTCTTTAGCCGACATAAAGCCCTGCATACATTCACTGCGCCACTGATGAACCTGCTCAGGGTACAGGCCTTTTTCACGGCAGTACTGACTGAGCTCTGCTTCAGTCATAGAAAGGGTGTCGGCAACAACGGCCAGTTTGGTTTGTGCGGACCATTGTGAAGATGAAGTATGACTGTCTGGCAAAACGACTCCTGATTCTCTGAATGCTTTTCGCCAATTGTACAGGGTTGCTTCACAAATCCCTTCTTCTTTTGCCAGTTGAGCGACAGAAAGTGAATGTGGGGGTAACATTTTTTTCAGGATCGCTTCTTTTCTTTCTGGTGAATAGCGGGTCATCATTCCTCTTTAACCTCCCCTATGACTGGTTAATTTTTAACAGTGGCAACTATTCTGACAGAGGGGGGAAGGTTCACCTCCTCTAAAGGTAGAATTTGTTATCCTCATACGCTGAACCCCAATTAAAATATTGTGTTTTTCAATTTCAAGATTGAAATCTTGACCAAGTGAATCTCTTGAAAACACATAACTATCTTCATTTTCAGATAAATCAAACCTGATTATTTCACCAATCCAATTCGCAAACTCTCTTGCGCTACCACCAACTTCCAAAATTCCCCGTTTTCACTATAGAGCTAACGCTTTATAGACGAAATTTTTCCGTGTTTGCATTCCGTCTATGTTGCAGACACCCATTATGAGATACAACTGATATCAATTTGTCGTGTGAATCGAAAGATAATTTCGGGATAGAACTGCGGAAAGTTTCCGTATTAGCGTCCAAAGCATAGATTAGATTCATTTGGCCTATTGCAATGCTCGCTAGACAGTCAGTTCGTTGGGTCTAAAAAGCTTTGGCATTAATTTGCCAGCAATATACCAAAACGCATTCAATCGAATCAGTTTATTGATGCCCAAACCCGTTTAAACCCCGTTTAAAAACGCTCAAAGCACTGACCCCAGACCCATTGCCCCAACTCACCACTAAACCCGCTCAGAATCGCTTACAGCGCGTTATCTGTTTAATTATTAAACTTGATTCATTGCAATGCAATCCTATTGTTGGCAATATTCGATTTTTCAATTCTTGACGGGATATCATTTTGGCTAGTATTGGATCTTGCTCTATCAGTAACTTATAACTCTCTTCACAATCCGTTGAAGCCGTAAAAAAGATCCGGTATATCATGGAGCAGGGAAACATGATGGCATATTCTGTCGGTGCTGTGCCTTTGTTTAACCTGTTTTTAGATAAGGAATCAGCCCCGGTTCGGATGATAAGTATCGGCGGGTATGACTGGGTAGAGTTTGCCCGTGTTTTAAAGTCGGTTAACTCAATTATCAAAGATCGGATTCATTACGTCGCTGAGCCTCTGATATGGCAAATGAATGGTGATGAAGGTGAATTCTGGAGGTGTGTGTCTGGTGCGTCTTTGTAAAGTTTTATTTGTTTGTTCTGTTTTTTCATTGACAGCCTGTGCTTCATCCAGCTTTGAAGCCTCACTTGCCGCTTATGGAAAAAGACTGGATGAGTGCAGCGACATTGCGAAATCAAATACGAAACCATTTCCTGTGACGCCGTGGTTCAGTCAACTGAATCTGCAACAGAAAAAAAATGTGGTCCTGTTTATCTCTCTGGATAACCGGAATGCTTGCTCTAAGGCTGAGAAAGAAACGTTAAAAAAAGCTTCAGCCAGTGTTTCAGAAGAGAAAAGAAATGCATTGCTTGCGTTGATTCAAGAAACTGATTACCAGCAATATGTTTAGGGTTTGGATATGAACCAGATCCGACATATGCAAAGCCAGTATGCTCAGCCTTTTGATTCACTTCGTGTGGGTCAGCAGTTAGGGATACTGAAATAATTTAACGGATGGGGCATTGTCACAATCAATTCTGATAAAAATGCGCTCGGCAGAATCTGGAGCGCATTTTTTCTATATCAATTCATGTTTTTATTGATCCGCCAGTACCCGTAACTCAATCTTCGGCTTTCGGTTGCAGGAAGAACCACAGGGCAAAGCAGCTTTCACCTTTCACGTATTCACCACCCATCTCTTCTTTACAATTGTTGCCGTTAATCAACAAGGTATTGATGGTGTTGATGAGCCCGACGGTTTCAGCATATTCCAGTGTGCCGTAGCCAATTTCAATGTTAGCCCGGCCAATGTATAAATGTGTTGCAGGATCGATCAGACGAATTTCATCGCGAATACCGCTGAGGATGGCCGCTTTACTGCTGCTGTAATCCAGCAATACGGTGGGTTGAGCGTCCATTGCACTGGATGGAATGTTATAGACATCGGCATCAACTGCATCAATCGATAATACATCAGAGACGCCGTCAACAACCCCGCCAAGAAGGCCACCGAGCAGCGGTAAGGGGGAAGCCACATCCGAAACGCCATCCAGTAAATTCTGGATCAGAGGCAATGCTCTGTTATCGAGCCGGACCGCGCCATTGCTTTGTTTATAAAAGGTTTTTCCGCCCCACAGCTGATTCATGACATCATTGGTGACGGGAGCATTGATACGGCCAACCGGATAGCCCTGATATTCGCGGCTCTCACCTTCAGCCAGAAAATCTCCGGGGCTGACTATCTGCGACATATGTTCGGGGGCGCTGTTTAAAAATAAGGTTTCTAACCGTTCTGAGCTGAGCATGCCGGCTTCATCCAGATCTTCAATATCCTGAATGGACAACACGCCATCGCCGTTAAAATCGAAGTAATCATCGTAAGCGAATGAGAACTGTGAACAAAATAAGAGGGATGCGGACAGGATGAGCTTTGTGTTTATATTCATTTTATGTATCTCTTTGTGGCTGGTTATAATTTTTTGATAAGTTTGCTGTTGAATAGCAATAAAAACAAGCTTTTATAGCTTGATCAAATGAATATTGATAACTCCGTTCGGATTTCTGGGTTTTCAGATATTCCATCAACCCGCCTGTTCCCAATAATTGACACCCAACTTCACCAGGATTATCCTACCTGCTCACCGGCAAAATCCGGTGACGGGTTTGGTACCCCGCTATATTTTTACACGGCATATAAATGCCAGCTTTTTTGCTGGTTTTTTTATATGTGTTTTGGCACATCTTATTTTTGTTGATTTGTCTGAAATTCAGTCATTTTACATTCAAATTATGGTGGGCTGGACAATGGGCGCTTTTAGCGCGCCGCGTCCGTGTGAGCGGTAGTACCAACCTTGTTCAGTTCACCACCCATTCTTGGTACCTCTGAGTGGTGATTTCTTTTTCTTTCACACGGAGGCACTTATGCCCGCAACAATCGCTTATGATCCCAACCTTTCGCAGAAATCCCGCGAATATCTGATTCAGCTTGAGGATTATCTGAACGATATGAACCAAAAAAGCCCGGATGTTCGTGAGGTGTTGCTTTATCTGAACAAGCTGATCACCATTCATGCTTCGATAGGTCAAGCATATGCAAACAAGGTTCCGGCGCCGGAAAATACGCCGGTATAAACCCATTGTTCGAAACTAAGTTAATTCAGAGTCACTTCGGCTGAGGTGGCTCTTTTTGTATGATTCTTTTTGTACGATTCTTTTTATATGATAAACAAAGCGTTTCCTGTTTTGTCTCCATCTTCCGCTGTACCAACTGCCCCGTAAAAAGCGGTATAGTGGATGGCGGGATTATTCTGAAATATTGCATCTCAGAATGAGACAATCATGCGAAGAAATGATACGAATAAATCATGCGAAGGAGCTGCGTAATGAACGTGATCAACGCCTGTTTAAGAGGAAAAGAAGGGTACTACACCATCCGGTGCGATCAGGGACGGTTTCAGTCCATCACCCGGCAAGCGGGTATGATTGAAAAGACGTCTGCCGCTGCCGATACAGAGATTGATGCTCAGGGAAATTTACTCTGTGCGCCATTTGTTGAGCCGCACATACATTTAGATGCGGTCCTGACGGCAGGGGAGCCGCGCTGGAATATGAGTGGCACTTTGTTTGAAGGGATTGAATGCTGGTCGGAGCGAAAATCCATGCTGACACATGAAGATGTGCAGTCACGGGTATTAAAAACAGTGGAGTTGCTGATAGAAAATGGTATTCAGCACGTCAGGACGCATGTCGATATCACCGACCCGGAACTCGTCGCACTCAAAGCCATTCATCAACTCAGACCGGAAATTGCCCCATACCTCGACCTGCAAATTGTCGCCTTCCCGCAAGAGGGAATTTTGTCATTTCCCAATGGCACAAAGCTGATGGAGGAATCGCTTGTTCATGGGGTGGATGTGATTGGTGGTATTCCACATTTTGAATACACCCGCGAATATGGAGTGCAGTCGGTTGAATGGCTGATGGCACTGGCTGAAAAACACCATAAGCTGGTGGATGTTCATTGTGATGAAATTGATGATGATGCCTCCCGGTTTCTTGAGGTGCTGGCCACGACAGCGTTAGAGAAGGGCATGGGCGCACGTGTAACAGCCAGTCACACCACCGCAATGCATTCCTACAATAACGCCTATTGCTCTAAGCTTTTCCGTTTACTGAAAAAATCTCAGATAAACTTCATTTCCTGCCCGACGGAGAGCATTCATCTTCAGGGGCGGTTTGATACCTACCCCAAACGCCGGGGTATAACCCGCGTCAAAGAGCTGCGTGAAGCGGGGTTAAATGTCTGTTTTGGTCAGGACTCAATTCAGGATCCGTGGTATTCCCTTGGCAATGGAAAATTACTCCGTGTTTTAGATTCTGGCTTACATTCCTGTCAGATGATGGGTTATGAAGATCTGGCGACTGCGCTTGATCTGATCACAGAAAATGGTGCAAAAGCGTTAAACATTGCCGATCAATACGGCATTGAGGCCGGAAAACCGGCGAACTTTATCATTCTGGCAGGTCAAAATGATGTTGAGGTTATCCAAAAACAAAGTGAAGTGCTGTATTCAGTCCGGGAAGGCAAAATCCTCGTCTCACGCAAACCAGCGGAGTTTGAAGCGCGGGTTTCCCTGAGCCGAGGTTAACGGGTTGGGCGAATACTAAAAACCAACACGCCCTAACCGCCACCCGGATGAAACTTATTGAAATAATGACAAAATAACTGATAAAAGCGGCTGACGTGGCGGGGCTTTTCCTTGCTGTACTGATGAAGAAAGTAAAAATGCCAGCTTTTGCCTGTGACGTCCGGCAGCACCCGGACTAACCGCTCGCTGAGCAGCTCCGGCTCAACCAGAAACGCCGGATAGAGCGCAATGCCCATATCATGCAAAGCCATTTGCAGCACGGCGTCTACGCCAGTGGTGACAGCGCTGGGTCTGATGGTTATCTCCCTCTGTCTGGACTGTTTGAGGTCAAACAAAGGTAACGTGTCATATTGCCACGGTGCCTGAATAAACTGATGTGCCGGCAGGTCATCAATGCTTTCTATTTCCCCGTGTTGTTTGAGATACCTTGGTGAAGCACAAAAGATCTCCGTCACTTTGCCGATCGATAATGCCCGGTAATGACAATCTTTCAGATTGCCGCCAAAAATTGCTGCATCCAGATGATGCTCAATCAAATCCTGCCAGCGGCCCGTGATGATAATTTCAGGCTTGATCAGCGGAAATTCAATGCACAACTGCCGTAGCGACGGCGCTAAAACGTTCTTATCAAACAGAGGCGGCACAGAGACCCGAAAGCTGCCACTGGGCTGTTCTTTAATACTGTCTAACTCAGTCAGTGCGAGACTCAGCTGCTCTCTCAGCAGTTCGCTGCGCGCCAGTAAGCTTTCACCGACAGCGGTTAAAATCACACCGCGTGTATTGCGCACTAATAGCTGTTGCCCGGTGGCTTCTTCCAGCCGTTTTATCTGTTGGCTGATTGCTGATTTACTGAGGCCGAGTTTTTTCGCGGCCTGCGTAAAAGAGCGTTTTTGCGCGACTTCAACAAAGATCAACAGCAGGGGAGCAAGTTTGTAAGTGTTCATAAAATTAAACAATGCGTTAAATTTTCGTCTGTTGTTTAATATTTCACGACTCTCTAAGCTAAGTCAACGCCAATAAGAAGAGGAAAAAACAATGACTTGTTTCGTTGTCGTCGATGCGACGCCGGTTGAGCCGGAATTTATTGCGCAATACAGCGCCAAAGCAGCCGAAACCCTGGTGCCTTTTAACGGCCGGTTTCTTGCCAAAGGGGAAGTCACGGTCCTGCATGGTGAAGCGGCTCACCCGCTGAAAGCCATCATTCAGTTTCCGGATCAAGAAAGTGCACAAAACTGGTATCAGAGTGAAGCGTATCAGGCCCTTATTCCGGTCAGGAATCAAGGCATGATCAGCCATTTTCATCTGGTTTAACCAAGACGGTCTTTCTCAGGTAAAAGGCCTGCGCAATGCAGGCCTTTTATCCTGCTTCCTGCATTGATTTCTGCTATAGATACTGATACGTTGCACACATGAAATATCACGCAATTCCCACATCATTCTCTTTTTGGTGGCGCTCTGAATAGAGCGGCGCGGAATTCTCACATTCTTAAGCTGCTGGAAGGTAGCTAAGACTGTGTTCTCTTTTTATCTCCGGCAGCGATCTTTTTATACGGAGATAATTTTATGATCAATAACCATTGTGCTGTTCAGCCTGATGTCGTTTTAACCGGTGACAGAGCCACGGGGCCTTTACATCTGGGCCATTATGTTGGATCGCTGAAGCTGCGAACACGGCTGCAGGACGAGTACGAACAAACCATTCTTGTAGCAGATATGCAGGGGCTGACGGACAACGCAAACCATCCATCGAAGGTGTCCTCAAACATTTTGAATGTGGTGGCAGACTATTTAGCCGTCGGAATTGACCCATCGAAAACCACAATTTGCCTTCAGTCTCAACTGCCTGCTTTAGCTGAGTTGACAATGTATTACAGCAACTTAGTGACCATTTCCCGTCTGGAACGCAATCCGACAGTGAAAAGCGAGATTCAAACTAAAGGATTCGGACGTTCGCTACCGGCCGGATTTCTGACTTATCCCATCTCGCAGGCGGCTGATATTACCGCCTTCAACGCAACCTTAATACCGGTTGGCGATGATCAGCTGCCAATGCTGGAACAAACCAATGAAATCGTCAGAAAAATCAACACACTCGCCGGGAAGCCGGTGCTCAGTGAATGCCGGCCATTACTTAGTCATGCTTCACGCCTGCCGGGGACAGACGGTAAAAATAAGATGTCGAAAACCACCGGCAATGCGATCAACCTCGGTGCTTCAGAAAAAGAAATCCGCTCTGCGGTGAAGTCGATGTTTACCGACCCGAACCATCTGCGGGTGGAAGACCCCGGTACGATCGAAGGGAATGTTGTCTTCACTTATCTGGATGCATTTCACCCGGATGCTTCTTATGTCGCTGACCTGAAAGCACATTATCAGCGGGGCGGTCTGGGTGACGGCACAACCAAAAAAATACTCGAAGAATGTTTACAGGAACTGCTGCGTCCGATCCGGGAAAAAAGAGCGGAGTACTTAAGTGACAAAGGCCAGCTGACTGACATTCTGGCCAAGGGAACTCAGGTTGCCAGAGTCAAAACAGAGGCAGTACTTTTCAGTGTGAAAGATATCTTTGGTTTAAACCTTTTCTGAACCGGGTATGTCTGTGTCCGGTCGTTTTATAAAATATCAGCTTCAGACAAATGCTTGATAAAATCTGCAAAAAAGATCAGCCGGATGACGCCGGAACAGGCACAATATACGGCTGATCGCTTCAATTCCTGAACGATAAATTTTCTTTATCGTTCAGATAATAATCTTTCGTTTTACTCCACACATCTAAAGCCTCATAGTCGCGGCAAAAAATGCACGAAGTTTCATTATCTATGATTTCCCGCGATTCCCTCAGGAGGTAAAACGAGTGGAAAACACAATTGATTTCACCGCGAAACCGGGATTTAAAGTTCCTGTGATTGCGTTAACGCTATATGCGGTTGCATCTGGCTATCTGATGAGTCTGATTCCATTGATGCTGGATGAATACGGCATTAATGCGGATAACGCGGGCTGGTTAGCAACTGTGTTTTATGCTGGCTTGCTTGCGGGAGCTGCCATTTTTGAGCCTGTGGTCAAACAGGTCGGTCACCGGATAGCCTTTATTGCCTGCTTAATCCTGCTGATTGCGACTGTGATTGTTCTGCCGCTATCACCAGCCATTCAGGTATGGCTGGTCGCACGATTTATTGCGGGCATTGCGGTAGCCGGTGTATTTGTCATTGTGGAATCCTGGTTGCTTGCCGGAGAAGCGTCGGGTCGTGCCCGGCGTCTGGGGCTATACATGGGCGCGCTTTATGGCGGCACTGTACTTGGCCAGCTCGCTATCGGTTGGGTTGGCATTCAGGGGAGTATTCCCTTTGTGGTCATTTTATCGATGTTGAGTTTATCGGTCATCGTGTTGTGGTTTGTGCCGACTCAACAACCTCAGCATAGCCACTCTGAGTCGTTATCACTCAAACAGATAACAAAGCTGAATCATGCTGCTATTATTGGTTGTTTTGTCTCCGGGCTGACACTGGGGGCGATCTACGGTCTGATGCCGGTTGAATTAACCCACCGGCACGTATCTCAGACAAGCCTGAGCATTTTAATGGCTTTAGTCATTTTAGGTGGAATGGCAGTGCAAACGATCATTCCGGCTTTGATTCAGGTTGCAGGGCGCACGCTGCTCATCGGATTATTTTGTCTGCTTGGTGTCTTTGCGGCAGGGCTGGTGATTTTAAGTGATCATTTGGGCGTGTTGGCGGTGAGCTTGTTCCTGATGGGAATGGCCGCTTTTTCACTCTATCCAATCGCCATCAATTTGGGCTGTGATAAATTAGAAGAAAGCTATATCGTCTCTGCAACTCAGGTTATGCTGTTTTGCTATAGTGTCGGCTCGGTGGCGGGGCCGGTTATCGCAGACAGTTTTATGGAGAACAAGCAAGGCTTGATGGCTTACTTGCTTGCCACGCTGATGACAACAGCAATCTATATGTTTATTGTTGGTATTCATACTAAAAATCATTTGGTTGCCGGGAAATAACCAGACGCTACCGGCCGCTGTTTCATCAATATATTTTATCTTTCCGGTGACTGATACCAATCCTGTGAAATACCTGATCATCCGGGTCAGGTGCAGCAAGCAGACAAAGGCATGGATGTCTCTGTCTGAGCGTACATAAATTCAGCGTTCACAGATGTCTTGAGCGGTTTGCAGAACCAGATTCCTTGATCAGAAAATCAGTGGAATTGGTGTTATTTTGGACGGTTATCCGGAACATAATAATGACATCAAAGTCACCTGAACGCCCAATAAATGTGATGTTGGTTCATATAATATCAATTCACTGATAAAACTCATTTTCCTCTCTCCGCAAATCTGTGAGCGGCATGTAAAATGCTCTTCCGCTTTATTAAACAGCGTTTCAATAACAACGAAAAGCAGGCTAATCAATGAGAAGACTAAATTTTAAGCTGACCATCGACGGGATCAGTGACGATACCCTCGTCGTGCGTGGTTTTCACGGGGACGAGTCCATTTCAGACGCGGTCGACAGCAGCGGCAATCCGTATTTCGGCTACCGTTATCACATTGATTTAGCCAGCCGCAGCAGTTCCAGCCTGCCCGCGAAAAAAGTTATCGACAGCAAAGCGCTGCTGGAAGTGATCCGCAACGGCAAAGTGGTGCAGAAGGTTCACGGCGTGATCCGCGCACTGGACAAACACGACACCGGCCACCACCACACCTTTTATTCGATCACTCTGGTGCCGTCGCTGGAGCGTTTGGCTTTGCGGCGCAACAGCCGGATCTTCCAGCAGAAAAATGCCCAGGACATCATTTCAATCATCCTCGGTGAAATGGGCATTTCCGACTTCTGTTTTGACCTCAAACGCACGCCAGCCGTGCGCGAATACTGCGTCCAGTACCGGGAAAACGATCTGGCTTTCTTCCACCGCCTCGCGGCCGAAGAAGGCATGATGTATCTATTCACCCACGAAGACAGCAAACACATGCTGGTGATCACCGACCACGACAAAGGCTTCCCGAAACTCGGCGGCAAAGCGCCGTATAACTGCCTCTCCGGTGGTGCGAACCCGGACGGTTATATCTCGTCGATGACCGAACGTAAACGCTCTGAAGTCAGCTCGATTGAAATGCGTGACTACAGCTTTAAAAAGCCGGACTACAACTTCTCACAAAAAGAAGACGGCACGGCGATGGATTATCAGGAAGAGATGTACGAGCATTTCGACTTCCCCGGCCGCTTTAAAGACGACGGTAACGGCAAAGCTTTCAATAAAATTCGATTGGAATATCTGCGTCGTGCGGCTCACACGGTTACAGGTAAAAGTGATGAAACCAAAATTCAGGCCGGACAACGGTTTGAAGTCAAAGAGCACGATGATGATGCGATGAACCGGCTCTGGCTGGCGGTTCAGGTCAGCCACACCGGCAGTCAACCGCAGGCGCTGGAAGAAGACAGCTCAGGCGGTGCAACCGACTACAGCAACCAGTTCACCTTAATTCCCGGCGACAGTGTCTGGCGCGCGCATCCGCAGCCGAAGCCCCGCGTTGATGGTCCCAGTATTGCGCTGGTGGTCGGCCCGCCGGGAGAAGAGATTTACACCGACGAACATGGCCGGGTGAAACTGCATTTCCCGTGGGATCGCTACGACGGTTCGGACGATAAAAGCAGTGCCTGGATCCGCGTTTCACAAGGCTGGGCTGGCGGCCAGCAGGGCATGGTGACCGTGCCGCGCATCGGCAATGAAGTCATCGTCAGTTTTCTTCATGGCGACCCGGATCAGCCGATTGTCACCGGCCGGACGTATGATGCCAGCAACACCCCGCCGTATGCCTTGCCAGCCAATAAAACCAAAACCGTGCTGCGCACCCAGACGCATCAGGGCAAAGGCTACAACGAGCTGAGTTTTGAAGACCAGTCCGGCAGCGAAAAAATCTACCTGCACGCGCAGAAAGATGTCGAAACCCTGATCGAAAACGACTCGACCACCGACATTAAACACGACCGCCACGAGACAATCGAAAATAACCACTTCGGCAATGTCAAAAAAGCCGATCATCTGGTGATTGAGGGCGAGCAGCGGATCAAAATCGCCAAAAACCGCACCGTCAGTGTCGATAAAGCATTCCACCAGAAAGTCGCCGGTAAACAAACCCTCGATGCGGGCTCAGAAGTGCACCTCAAAGGCGGCAACTCGGTGGTGCTTCAGGCGGGTAGTGAAATCACCATCAAAGTCGGCGGCAGCTTCGTCAAGCTCGATCCGGGCGGCGTGAGTGTGGTCGGCCCGGCGATTAACCTCAACTCCGGCGGCAGCGCAGGCAGCGGCAGCGGCTACGGCGGCGAAGATGCGGTGATGCCAAAAATCCTCGAAGCCCTGGAGCCCCCCGAAGAGCTGGTGCCGCCAGACATCACCGGCATGACTGGCGCGGAAGCGGTGATTGTGGATTATGTGGAGAAACCCAAGCCGAAGACCAAACTAAATACGCCCAAGCGCTCTGTGGATGTGCCGAAACAAATCGCGACCATGAAATCAGCAGCCAAACAGGGGCAGGGGATATGCCAGATCTGTAAAAAACAAGCAGAGGCAAATTCATGAGCTTACCGGATCTATACCAAAAAGAAGGCATGTTTCTTTACGCGTTGCTTGATGGCGCACAAACAGAAGAAATTGCCAGAAAAGTGATCGAGCTGGAATTAGAGCAACCGGTCATGCTGTTGTTTGGCGGAACGCCTCTGGAAGACTTGCTGCCAGTCTCTCCCCTGTTAGTCCGGGTGACCACGCCCTCTGCACTGGCGCCGGTTCTGGAAACAGAACAGACACAAAATGCAACGATGCTGATTCAGTCTCCCCATGACTTTGATACGGTGTTTGACTACTGGCAAAACCGCTTGTTTGCAGCCATGCCTTATGGGGAAGAGCCGGTGATTTTCCGCTTGTATGATCCACTGATTTTCTCAGCATTTCAGACAACAGACAGAGGCATCGAAAAATCAGCCCTGTTCGGCCCGTGTGAAACCGTATGGTGCCGGGACAGAGTCTCAGGTCAGTGGATGAGCTACCATCCTGAGTTTCAGGTGGATAAAGACATCTGGTCGGACGAAGCCCTTCTGCCGCTGACAGAAACGCATCTGGAAGTGCTCACTGATACCAAAATCAGTCAGGTCCGGTTACACCTGAACCGACACATTCAGCAGTATTTTCCGGATTTATGCAGTAACGCCGGGGAAGCCCAACAGTTCACCCAAGCTTTATACAATAAATCAATGGCTTATGGATTTCAGGACTCACAATCGATGTTCTATTTTGTCAATATCTGGTGCTACCTTGGCAGTGCCTGCATTGATGACACGCAATTTCCGGAGATTGCCCGCTTGCTGACACAGCCCGGCGCACAAACGCCACAGCAACGGATTCAGACCGCCGCTCACCAGTTAGGCGATTATCCTCAAAACCGCACGCACTGTGCCGCAGATTATCTTAGTTGAGGGATATGATGACCAATTCAGTATTACAGGCGAATAACGCAGCGGCGGCTCAGGCTGCTGAAGATGTTGCCAATGTCATGGGCCTCTGCCCGCATATGAAAAAAGACATTCAGCTGGTGCCGATGCGTTATGCCATCAGCGAAAAAGATGACCAGCTGGATAAAAAGCTCAATGGCAGTTTGTACCAGGACAAAGCGATCCCGCTGGGGATTCGTCCGCTGGAGGCAGGCTGGTTATATCTGATTCACAGTAAAACGCCGGATAAGCTGTATGAATATGAGGTGAAAGCTGACCAGAGCCTGACACCCCGCACTTTTTCTAAAGGTGATGCGGATTTTAAGGCTGAAGGGAAACCACAAATTATCGTGCCCAATACCGGTTCGGTGAAAGTGATGTTCACCCCTCTGCCACTGGTGCCGGAAGCGGCAGAGATACTGCTGAATGCTTCTTCGGATCAATCTGAACTGATGAACCGGGCTTCCCTGAGCAGTTATGATTCAGATAAGGGCTGTAAAGGCTTGATCCCGACGGACAAGGTTCCGGACGGCATTGATTTTGTTGCTCAGGTCACAGACCCGGCGGACGAGCATGATAACGGCATTTATACCTGGCTGAAACATGCGATTTTGCAGCAGGATGCCCAGCCGGTGATTCAGTCTTCCGTGCTGCCGGATTACGCAAAAAACAGTGCGTTGCTGCTGGTGAACGATGTCTGTGCGGATATTGCTGATCTGGCTGAGTGGCAAAACCGGCTGAAAACGCAGTACAAAGATCACTGCGATAAGGAAGTCAGCGGGCATAAAAATATTGAGCGGTATGAAGTTGGTAAACTGCTGGAGAAGATGTCAACAATCGATTTTTATATTGAGCAGGATACGAAAGCCATTCTGAAACAGTATGGTGTTTCTCTGGATGATAAAGATGAGCAAAGTGCTTTTATTGATAAAGTGAAATCTTATTACGAAGCGCTGAGTGAGCCGAAAAACCGGGTGACCCAAAAAAGAACCAACTATAACGGTGATACGATTTATGTGACGACCAACCCCGCGGCAGAAGCACTGGAAGACACACTGGTCAGTGACTATGACCTCAATAAAGACAAACTGTCCCCCACGACCCGTGAAGTATTTGGCCGGTATAAGACGCTGATTGAAGGGGGTTATGCCGGAAAAGACGGGATAAAAACCGTGATTGATAACGATGGTATGACATCCTTTATTGATGAATGGGAAGCTTATGGTCAGGAAATGACAGAGAAGCTAAACAGGCTGAATGCACTGGCAAAGAAAACTGCACCACACTGGCATATGCTGGCGGCTTATCTTTCACCACAGAATCCTGAACAATGGGATATCAAACTGACCACCGAAGATATTCTGACTGCTTTTTTTAACCACAATGATGATGATTGGCTGGGACAGTATTACATGGGGACTGATTCATTCCCGCTGTCGGTTTATGATGATCTGGTCAAAAATGAAGCGCAGATCAGTTTCAAAGATGGTGCGTCAATCCGCAAAAAATATCAGAGTATTGCAAAGGCACAAGAAGCGATTGGGAAGTTCGAAGATAAAATTGCCAAAGCGAATGAAATGGGGAAACTGAACCAGATCACCGATGAGAATATTAAAGCCCGTGTGTTGCAAAGTCTGGCGCTGAAAAATGACCGGTTTGTCGCTTCTCTCTCAAAGGCAATGAAAACTTCAGGCGATAAAATGAACTTTCATCAACGGCTGGCAGCATCTCTGGACAATCTGAGTGACGGTACAAAGCAACTGATGCACCTGAACTTTGTTGTGAATGACATCAAATGGCAATTGCCCGATGCCGGAGCAGCGAAAACACTACAGGGATTGACTGAAGAATTACACACACTGAGTCTGGAGCTGAAACAGACAGAGCTTTTAGATCACCAACTCAGAACCGAAAATAATAAGATCCTGAAAATCAATAATAAACAAAAACGTAGCAGAGCCCGTGCCGCCTACAATGAAAAAGTCAGAGCAGCTGATACAGAGAAAAAACGCCTGAAAGCTGCCTATCAGACTAAGTTTGATGAAATGATGCAACATGCCGGTCCGGAGGTGAGTATCGGTGTCAGCACGGCCGGAGCATACCCGATGAGCCGGTTGCTTGGTGAAGCAAACGACCTGCTGGGCAGCTGGCAGGGGAAAAAATATCTTGCTGGTCAGACTCTGCGGGAGATGTTCGTGCAGGAGGGCGTGTACAGCCCGGTTAAAATTGCTGAACACTCAGCCAGTTGGGTATTGACGGTCACTTACCTGTTCAGTGCATGGCACGCATGGGAAAAGTATCTAGATGAAGAGAAAGATGCAGATTTACTCGTGCTTCTTTCTTCAACGGCAACCGCATCCGCATCGGTTCTGTCTCTGGCTGGCACATACCGAAGTGCATGGCTGGCTGCTTCAGCCGCTGTGTTGGGAGAAAAAAACTATCAGCAGGCAGTACTTGGTCGACTGGCTAACTGGACGATATTCAGTAATACCATGGCATCTGTATTGGGAACGATTGGTCTGGGTGTGAAAACGGTTAATGCGGTAGAAGATGCCTTTCATGCATGGAAGCAAAATTTTCTCCTGATACTATCATCATCGGTACGTGCGGTGTCATATTTGGGTGCAACGATCGCGAGTGGGACTGAATCTGTCGTATATATGTATCAAGTGGCAAAGGTGCTGAGAGGTGCTACTAATGTTGCTATAACTGGCTCTATATTGGATTTTGCAGCTATACTGATTCGCTGGCAAGTTTTGGCTTGGGCTGTAACTTTGGTGTTTGATAAGCTTTGGCAGTACTATCGCTGGCCGCCGGTGGTGGATTGGGCCAGCGATACTCTATGGGGAGAAAATGATCAGGGCTGGTCGCTGAGTCAGCACTATCAACAGCTTTCCCCGTCGCTGGTGCAACCGACCTTACAGACTCAGGCGGTGAATAATCATTATCACAAAGGTGGTTCGGAAGAATCAGAAATTCAGTTGAAGTTGTTTCTGCCGCAAATTCAGTTACCGGATGCAGCCAACTGCAAGCTGGCTCTGAATGGTTTTTCACCATCCAGCCAGAGTTATGGCAGTAGCTGGCATAATCTGTTACCCCAACTCAGCCGCGAAGCCATAATTATCCGTAAAGCCAGAGGATGCGAGATAAACCTTTATGTGCGTAGTGATATGATAGCCTTGCTCGGGCTGGATTTGCTGCAATTACAGGTTAGTATCAGCTCAGACGGAGAGAACTGGCACAAGTCGGGCTGGCTGATTAATCTGCTTGATCTTTCTACCCCACCGGGGGCTTTCCCTGAAATGGTGGAAGTGATGGTGTCACCGGCTAAACATTTACGGCTGGCTTACCCCTTAACCCCATGGAGTTAATGGATGGATATTCAACAAACAGATAAAAATAGTTTTAAAATGGCATATTGGCGTTTGCGTTGCGGGCAAAGAGAGAGCGAGAATGGCATCGAAAAGTTGGCTTTGGCACCTTTACCTATTGCAACCTCAAATTTATCATTGAATATCAGTAAGTTCTTAAAAGTAAATACCCAGGGATTACTTGAAATAAGAGGACAAAGCGCCAGTACAGGTCGTAATCAGATAGCTTTATGGGGGATAGCTTTTTTTCTGGTTATTACCAATTTGCTTTGGTTTTTTGTACCACAAGCAATTTGGATGATGTTACCAGTTTTTTTATTATCAATACCTTTGGAGATTGGTATTGTTTGGACTCTGACTACTGATAGTGTTGAATCAGCTAAAGTTAATATCTCACCATTATTTCACTCACAAAAACAAAAGGTGTTGATTTCATGGCAATCGAATATACAGCTCCGACCAAGTCTATTTGGTAATATTTCCGGGCGTGGTGTTAGTAAAGGCTCTGACTGGAAGATATTTTGTGCATTTTTTGGAGCGATGATGTTAGAGGCTGGGTGGGCTCTTCTGTGTTCTGAACGAACGTTACCCCAAGCCTGGCTAATAGCTACATTTGGTTTTATTCTAATCGGATGTGTGCTTCTTTATTTTCCAATCAAACCCTGGATTGTTTATTTTTTCCAGTCTAAAAAAAATCCGCCACAAGATCATTTAGCAGCCATCCCGTGGGAAGAGGTTTCAGTCGAGTTCCATCAGCTCAGTGCTGTCAGTTATGTCGGCCCGCGAAGTATGTACCAGCTCAGCATTCGCTGCCCGTTGCCGGATGAATCAGAGCGCGCTTTTACGATTGGCTTACCGGTTTATTCACAGCAAGAAGCTTTTTGCCTGTATGAACTGATCCGCGATTATATGGAGCATGGCGCGAAAGGACTGGAACATACAGCGGCTGCTGAATTACAGACCGAAGCACCAGACTATGGCCGGGTAGCATACTGGCGTGAAGTGAAGCAGCATCTGAAAAATCCGCTGACATATCCGTTTTGGCAACTCTGGAGTTTGATTTCGCTGCGTCCTTTTGCGCACTGGTATATGGAATATCTGCTGGATGTATTACCAAAGAAAAACATCCACCGGGAAGCTGCGATTCAATGGAGCCAGCCCATCCCTGAATCTGAGTGGGCGAAGCCCAGTGAGCAACTTCAGGAAGCAAACCGCCGGGTGCGGGAGCTGTATGCCAAAGGGCTGGACTGGGAAAGCCCGGAAGTACAGGCCGTATTGCGGGCGTATGAGCGGGTTTAGGCGCTGTTGGTGCCACGCTCCCAACTCAAGATTTTCACTGAGGCAGGCGCGATGAACGTTCAACTGCTCAATGAATCAGGAAGCGCATTCAGGGATGAATGTGCAGGTTTTTCAGCACAGGGAAGTGCTTAAAAACCGGTTCCGGCCAGCGCTCGTTGCAGCCAACGGCTCAAGAGCAGTTTTGGTTCCTTTTCCTGCATGAAAAGGGACCGGGGCGCGTGCTAATCAAGCCGCTTGGTTCGTTGCAATCAATCCGCGTCCTGAATCGGCACCAAAGCCTGACGCTTTTATCTTTAAGATGATGCGTTCAATCTGGCTTACCCCTTAACCCCGTGGAGTTAACAAACTGCTGGAGAAGATGTCAGAGATTGATTTTTATCTTGAACAGGATACGAAAGCCATTCTGAAACAGTATGGTGTTTCTCTGGATGATAAAGATGAGCAAAGTGCTTTTATTGATAAGGTGAAAACTTATTACGAAGCGCTGAGTGAGCCGAAAAACCGGGTGACCCAAAAAAGAACCAACTATAACGGTGATACAACGCTTGTGATAACCAACCCAACCGCAGAAGCACTGGCTAAAACGCTGGCAAATACCTATGAACTGAATGAAGAGAAACTGGCACCACAGACCCGTGAAGTATTTGACCGGTATAAGACGCTGATTGAAGGCGGCTATGCCGGAAAAGACGGGATAAAAACCGTCATTGATAACGATGGCATGACAGCATTTATTGATGAGTGGGAAGCTTATGGTCAGGAAATGACAGAGAAGCTAAACAGGCTGAATCCACTGGCTAAAAAATCAGCACCACACTGGCATATGCTGGCGGCTTATCTTTCACCACAGAATCCTGAACAATGGGATATCAAACTGACCACCGAAGATATTCTGACCGCTTTTCATTCCAATAATAACGACGAGTGGCTGAAAAGCTATTATACAGGAACGGATAGTTTCCCTTTGTCGGTTTATGATGATTTGATCAAGTCTGAAATTAAACTGACGCCGACGCAGATTCGTTCCATCAAAAAGAAATTTCAAAGTATTGGCAAAGCGCAGGAAGCTGTCGGAAAGTTTGAAGACAAGATTGCTAAGGCAAATGAATTAGGGAAACTGAACCAGATCACCGATGAGAATATTAAAGCCCGGATTCTGCAAAGTCTGGCGCAGAAAAATGAATTGTTTGTGGCCTCCTTGTCAAAAGCAATGCAGCCTTTTGATGGCCTGAAAAGTTATAACCAGCGGCTGGCAGGGATGCTGGATAATCTGAGTGATGGGACGAAGCAACTGATGCATTTAAATTATAAATTCAATGACATCAGCTGGCAGGTACCGGATGAAAAAGCCACTAAAGATTTGCAGGATTTGCATAAAAAAATGGAACAGTCTGCCAGTGATTTAGCCGCGGTAGAACAACGCATCAAAGATATCCGGAAAACCAACCCGAAGATCCTGAAAATGAAAGGCAGCCAGCGCACTGCTGCGCGAGCGAAATATCATCGGCAGATGAAAGCGGGCCGGATAGAAAGGGATCAAATCAGAACCACCATCCGCAGTCAGTTTGAACAAATTATGCAGCACTCCGGCCCGGAAGTGAGTATTGCGGTCAGTGCGACCGGATCTTATCCGATGAGCCGGATCATCGAAGAAGCGGAAGGGATTCTGAAAAAGAAAACCGTGGTCGCGGGCATGACCCTACGGGAAATGATCACCAAAGACGGCAAAATAAGCGGTGCACAGATTCTGGAACACTCGGTCAGTTTTGCGCTGACGGTGTCTTATCTGGTGAGTGCATGGCATGCATGGGAAAGCTATCTGGACGATGATAAGCAAGAGGGTGAGCTGCTGGGCCTGCTGTCAGCGAATGCTTATACCACAGCATCGGTTTTATCACAGGCCGGTACGGTGCGCACGGCATGGTTAACGGCTTCTGCCGCTGCGATGGGTACCGAAACCCACCAGACGGCGGTGCTCGGGCGTTTAGCCAACTGGACCACTTACAGTTCTACGGTGGCTTCTGTGCTGGGGACAATTGGGATGGGGGTCCGGACTTTTAATGCCGGAAAGGACTTTTTTGCGTCAAGAAATTCTAAAAACCTATTTATGATAATATCATCGCTAGCTAGAGTGGCAGTTAGCTCTGTTGGGTTGTTTTATAGTGCTAGAGAGTCTTATCTTTTAACGAAAACATCAATTGAATTGGCAAAAGGTATTTTGTTTGCTGAACAGGCAAGTCTAGAAGCTCTTTCTATAGCCGTAAAGTATATTCGAATAAATGTGTATCTATGGATTGCTTTTTTAGTGATCGATAAAATTTGGCAATATTACAAATGGCCCCCAGTGGTCGATTGGGCGAGCAACACCATCTGGGGTCAGTCCGATCAAGGCTGGAGTCTGGATCAACATTATGAAGAACTCTCCCCGCAACTGGTGCAGCCGTCACTTAGTTATGAGGTGGTGAATAACCAGTATCATCCCAATGGGCCGGAGGAATCTGAAGTGCAGCTGCGGCTGTTTTTACCGTCAATCATGCTGCCCACAAAGACGAACTGCAAAATCTCTTTGAATGGTTTTGAATCCAGCAGTCAGGTGATTGCCGGCAGGACTGTGCCCTATGCCGCATGGCATAACTTGTTAACTGGTCTGAAAGATGAAGCACTGGTAACGGTGAAAAATAATGGCTGTGAAGTGTGTTTTTATCTGCGCAGTGATCTGATCCAACGGATGAAATTAGACCAGATCCAGTGTGGTGTTTCTATCAGCCAGAACGGAACCGACTGGCATGAGATGCGCTGGCGAATTGATATCCTCGATAACTCTGTCAGCTGGCATCATCAGCCGGAAATGATTGAGGTGACTGCCGGAAAAGATGATGCGTTCAATCTGGCTTACCCTTTAACCCCGTGGAGTTAACGGATGACTATTCAACAAACCAATAAAAATAGTTTTAAAACTGCTAACTGGCGGTTACGTAGTGGGCAGAGGGAAACAACCTCAAGTGGCGTTGAAAAACTGGCACTGTCTCCTTTGCCAGTTACTACAGGTCATACACCCTTGGCAGTAACTAAGCTTATTCATATAAACGAACAGGGGGTACTGGAGTTAAGGAATGTTAGTCTTGCGATTGGAATTACTCAAATGTATTTGTTGAGTATTTCAATTGGTACTTTATTAATTACTATGCCGTGGATATTAATTAGTATTTATAATGTTTTTATTCCTTTTTTTCCTATGTCTTTAGGTTTTTCTTTATTGATTGGAGGAGCGTTTTATTATCAAATAAAGGACTCATATAGAGCAGCTATAAGTGATATACCCATAATTTTTCATCCATGCAAAAAAGAATTGCTGATTTCTTGGGTAAAGCAGCAGTCTTTACGACCGTCATTATTTGGTAGTCTGAATAACGATGGTTATAGTAAAAGCTCAGATAAGCTAGTTTTCTGTACGTTTATTGGTTTTTTGTTTTTTAGTGTGTCATGGGCAATATTAAGCGTTGGACTATTTATAAATATTCCAAATGAAAAAGATGAAGTTATACAAATTGTATGTATAGCTATGATGTTAGTTGGATTGATTGTACTTTATTTTCCTCTTAAACCCTGGCTCACCTATTTCCGCGAATCCAGAAAAAATCCAACACAGCACTATATAGCCGGTATTCCATGGGAAGAGGTGGCGGTTGAATTTCATCAACTGGGCGCAATGGGTTATCTTGGTGCCCGCAGTATGTATCAGTTAAGTTTGGTTTGTCCGTTGCCGGATGAAGCTGATAAACGCTATACCGTCAGCTTGCCGGTATATTCACAACAGGAAGCTTTTTGCCTGTATGAATTGATCCGCGATTATATGGAACATGGCGCCAAAGGGCTGGAACACACCGCAGCAGCCAAATTGCAGACTGAAGCTCCGGACTATGGCCGGGCTGCCTTTAAGAAAGAGCTGGAAGCCAATGAAGGAAATCCGCTCTGGGTGATTTGGCACACGCTGACCCTGCGCTATTTTGCCCACCGTTATTTAGAATGGACACTGGATGTGCTGCCAAAGAAAAACATCCACCGGGAAGCTGCGATTCAATGGAGCCAGCCCATCCCTGAATCTGAGTGGGCGAAGCCCAGTGAGCAACTTCAGGAAGCAAACCGCCGGGTGCGGGAGTTGTATGCCAAAGGACTGGACTGGGAAAGTCCGGAAGTACAGGCCGTATTGCGGGAGTATGAGCGGGTTTAGGTGCTGTTGGTGTCACGCTTCCAACTCAATATTTTCACTGTGGCAGGCGCGATGAACGTTCAACTGCTCAATGAATCAGGAAGCGCATTCATGGATGAATGTGCAGGTTTTTCAGCACAGGGATGTGCTTAAAAACCGATTCCGGCCAGCGCTCGTTGCAGCCAACGGTTCAAGAGCAGTTTTGGTTCCTTTTCCTGCATGAAAAGGGACCGGGGCGCGTGCGAGTCAGGCCGCTTGGTTCGTTGCAATCAATCCGCGTCCTGAATCGGCAGCAAAGCCTGACGCTTTATCTTTAAGATGATGCGTTCAATCTGGCTTACCCTTTAACCCCTTGGAGTTAATGAATGACTGTTCAGCAAACCAATCAAAATAACTTTAAAACCGCACACTGGCGTTTGCGTAGTGGGCAGCGGGAAACAAGTCAAAGTGGTCTGGAAAAACTAGCTTTGGCGCCTTTGCCTGTTTCTACAGGTCATACGCCACTGGCGGTAACTAAGTTTGTCCATATTAATGATCAGGGTGTTTTGGAACTTCGCAGTATTAACCCAATGATTGGGATGATACAAATTTTATTATTGTTTACTCTTTTTATGCTCAGCTCCGTAATAATTGCTTGGATATTGATTATCCCTGATATGTTTTTGGTAATGCTCCCTATAGCAATAATGTGGACAGCATTTATTGGTGTAATGGTATATTTCCCGTTTAAAGATACTTTCATTGATAATTCTAATGATGCTCCAATTGTATTCAACAGCCAAAAGAAACAAATTTTGATTTCATGGAAAGAGCAAAAATTGTTACATCCTTCTTTCTTTGGGAATCTAACTAGTGCCGGATATAGCCAAGGATCAAATAAGTTAATATTTTGTCTATTCATCGGATGTTTTTTATTTTTTATAGGGTGGATAGTATTACTAACTGAAAGTGAACTTGTTTTGGTCATTTTGGGTTTTGTATTGATATTAGTTGGATGCATACTTTTATATCTCGCTTTCAAACCCTGGCTGACCTATTTCCGCGAATCCAGAAAAAATCCGACGCAACACCATCTTGCAGGAATTCCATGGGAAGAAGTGGCGGTTGAATTTCATCAACTTGGTGCAATGGGCTATCTCGGTGCCCGGAGTATGTATCAGTTAAGTCTGGTGTGTCCGTTGCCGGATGAGGCAGATAAACGCTACACAGTCAGCTTGCCGGTGTATTCACAACAGGAAGCTTTTTGCCTGTATGAACTGATCCGCGATTATATGGAACATGGCGCCAAAGGGTTGGAACATACCGCAGCAGCCAAATTGCAGACCGAAGCTCCGGACTATGGCCGGGCGGCCTTTAAGAAAGAACTCAAAGAGAATGAAAGCAATCCACTTTGGGTGATTTGGCACACGCTGACCCTGCGCTATTTTGCCCACCGTTATTTAGAATGGACACTGGATGTGCTGCCGAAGAAAAACATCCACCGGGAAGCTGCGATTCAATGGAGCCAGCCCATCCCTGAATCTGAGTGGGCGAAGCCCAGTGAGCAACTTCAGGAAGCAAACCGCCGGGTGCGGGAGCTGTATGCCAAAGGGCTGGACTGGGAAAGCCCGGAAGTACAGGCCGTATTGCGGGAGTATGAGCGGGTTTAATGCCGTTGATGTTACATCCCCACTCGATATTTTCACTGAGGCAGGCGCGATGAAAATTCAAACGTTCAATGAATCAGGAAGCGCATTCATGGATGAATGTGCAGGTTTTTCAGCACAGGGAGGTGCTTAAAAACCGGTTCCGGCCAGCGCTCGTTGCAGCCAACGGCTCAATAGCAGTTTTGGTTCCTTTTCCTGCATGAAAAGGGACCGGGGCGCGTGCGAATCAAGCCGCTTGGTTCGTTGCAATCAATCCGCGTCCTGAATCGGCAGCAAAGCCTGACGCTTTTATCTTTAAGATGATGCGTTCAATCTGGCTTACCCCTTAACCCCGTGGAGTTAAATGAATGACAGTTCAATCAACCGATACAAACAATTTTAAAACCGCTTACTGGCGGTTGCGGAGCGGGCAGCGGGAAACAACCCAAAGCGGGATAGAAAAACTGGCGTTGTCACCTTTGCCAATTGCTACAAAGTATACGCCATTAGCGGTGACTAAATTTATTCATGTAAATGAACAAGGCTTACTAGAATTACGAAATATTAATACCCAAATCGGATTGATACAGATGCTTTTATCAATTGCCTTATTAATTCTGGGGTCAATCGCTATTGCGTGGGGGGGGCTAGTAGTATATTCAGCTTGGTTTCTGTTGCCTATGCCAGCTATATGGACGTTGGTTATGGGAAGCCAAATGCTTTTTATGTTTTACGATACTTTTCATGATTCTTATGAGGATCTTCCTATAGTTTTTAATTCACAAAAAAATGAGCTATTAGTTTCGTGGCGGGAACAAAAATTATTGCGCCCCTCATTTTTTGGTAATTTGACTAGTGCCGGCTATAGCAAAGGATCTGATAAATTAATTTTTCTTGTATGTGCAGGGTTCTTTTTATTTTCTTTTGGCTGGGCTATGTTGCCAGGTCTTGAAGATCGTCTGTGGATTATTATTTGTGTAGTTTCGCTTGTATTGGGTGTAGGACTTTTATTCATCGCTTTCAAACCTTGGCTGACCTATTTCCGCGAATCCAGAAAAAATCCGGTGCAACACCATCTTGCAGGAATTCCATGGGAAGAAGTGGCGGTTGAATTTCATCAACTGGGCGCAATGGGTTATCTCGGTGCCCGGAGTATGTATCAGTTAAGTCTGGTTTGTCCGCTGCCGGATGAGGCTGACAAACGCTATACCGTCAGCCTGCCGGTGTATTCACAACAGGAAGCTTTTTGCCTGTATGAACTGATCCGCGATTATATGGAACATGGTGCCAAAGGGCTGGAACACACCGCAGCAGCCAAATTGCAGACTGAAGCTCCGGACTATGGCCGGGCTGCCTTTAAGAAAGAACTCCAAGAGAATGAAAGCAATCCACTTTGGGTGATTTGGCATACGCTGACCCTGCGCTATTTTGCCCACCGTTATTTAGAATGGACACTGGATGTGCTGCCAAAGAAAAACATCCACCGGGAAGCTGCGATTCAATGGAGCCAGCCCATCCCTGAATCTGAGTGGGCGAAGCCCAGTGAGCAACTTCAGGAAGCAAACCGCCGGGTGCGAGAGCTGTATGCCAAAGGGCTGGACTGGGAAAGCCCGGAAGTACAGGCCGTATTGCGGGAGTATGAGCGGGTTTAATGCCGTTGATGTTACATCCCCACTCGATATTTTCACTGAGGCAGGCGCGATGAAAATTCAAACGTTCAATGAATCAGGAAGCACATTCATGGATGAATGTGCAGGTTTTTCAGCACAGGGAGGTGCTTAAAAACCGGTTCCGGCCAGCGTTCATGACAGCCAACGGCTCAATAGCAGTTTTGGTTCCTTTTCCTGCATGAAAAGGGACCGGGGCGCGTGCGAATCAAGCCGCTTGGTTCGTTGCAATCAATCCGCGTCCTGAATCGGCAGCAAAGCCTGACGCTTTTATCTTTAAGATGATGCGTTCAATCTGGCTTACCCCTTAACCCCATGGAGTTAATGGATGGATATTCAACAAACAGATAAAAACAGTTTTAAAACTGCTCACTGGCGGTTGCGTTGCGGACAAAGAGAGACCGAGGGTGGTATCGAAAAGCTTGCACTCTCTCCTCTGCCTGTTGCGACTGAACAGCTGCCATTAACAATAAATAAATTTTTGCTGATTAATCCACAGAAATTGCTGGAAATACAAGGTCAAAGTACAAATGTCAGCCTTAACCAATTTAGTCTATGGGGGCAAATATATACGCTTGGAGCAATATTTTTTCTTCTATGGTTAACATCAACTGATTTATTAGTGGTGTTACCAATATTAATATTGGTAACGGTTATTTTAGGGAGCATAGTTTGGCTTCGATTTTCAGATAGTATTCACTCATCTAAAGTAAGTATTTCACCAAGTTTTCATCCTCAAAAACAACAGGTACTAATTACTTTGCAAACTGGAGATATACCTCGGCCGTGTTTAGTTAACGATAGTTCCAGTCAAAGTGCTGGATGGCAAATTTTTTGTGTCTTGGCCGGAGCTATTACTTTCTCCAGTGGATGGATGCTATTGTGTGGGGGAAAGCACTTAACTCAACTTTGGCTATCTATTGCAATTGGTTCAATAATATTTGGGAGTTTTTTTCTTTACTTTCCAATCAAACCCTGGATTGTTTACTTTTTCCAGTCTAAAAAAAATCCGCCACAAGATCATTTAGCAGCCATCCCGTGGGAAGAGGTTTCAATCGAGTTCCATCAGCTCAGTGCCGTCAGTTATGTCGGCCCCCGCAGTATGTACCAGCTCAGCATTCGCTGCCCGTTGCCGGATGAATCAGAGCGCGCTTTTACAATTGGCTTACCGGTTTATTCACAGCAAGAAGCTTTTTGCCTGTATGAACTGATCCGGGATTATATGGAGCACGGTGCGAAAGGACTGGAACACACAGCGGCTGCTGAATTACAGACCGAAGCACCAGACTATGGCCGGGCAGCATACTGGCGTGAAGTGAAGCAGCATCTGAAAAATCCGCTGACATATCCGTTTTGGCAACTCTGGAGTTTGATTTCGCTGCGTCCTTTTGCACACTGGTATATGGAATATCTGCTGGATGTATTACCAAAGAAAAACATCCACCGGGAAGCTGCGATTCAATGGAGCCAGCCCATCCCTGAATCTGAGTGGGCGAAGCCCAGTGAGCAACTTCAGGAAGCAAACCGCCGGGTGCGGGAGCTGTATGTCAAAGGGCTGGACTGGGAAAGCCCGGAAGTTCAGGCCGTATTGCGGGAGTATGAGCGGGTTTAGGTACTGTTGGTGTCACGCTCCCAACTCAATATTTTCACTGAGGCAGGCGCGATAAAAGTTCAACAGCTCAATGAATCAGGAAGCGCATTCATGGATGAATGTGCAGGTTTTTCAGCACAGGGAGGTGCTTAAAAACCGGTTCCGGCCAGCGCTCATTGCAGCCAACGGCTCAAGAGCAGTTTTGGTTCCTTTTCCTGCATGAAAAGGGACCGGGGCGCGTGCGAATCAAGCCGCTTGGTTCGTTGAAATCAATCCGCGTCCTGAATCGGCAGCAAAGCCTGACGCTTTTATCTTTAAGATGATGACCAGCTGGATAAAAAGCCCAATGGCAGTTTGATCAGGACAAAGCGATCCCGCTGGGGATTCGTCCGCTGGAGGCAGGCTGGTTATATCTGATCCACAGTAAAACGCCGGATAAGCTGTGTGAATATGATGGCAACCCACACCATTTTACTGCCTCGGTACTTGGTGACGGAGATGAGCAGGTGGTGCAAGATACGGCCCTTAAAGCCGCTTTAACAAAACTGCAATTAACTCCCAAAGGAGACTATTGATGAAGTTATTCCCTTATTTTGCCGGTCAGCAAACCGAGAAAAACCTGGGGCGCAATACGGTGCTGGCTCCCTTGCCGGTTAAAACCAGACTGAAACCGGCTGAAACCGATGCGGTGCTGACAGCAAAAACCGAGAGTTATATTGAGCTGGGCAGTTATGGTGGTTTAATTTTGCAAACACAGATGCTATTGATTAATTTTTTGGTTTCATTCATAGCATTTCTCTATATATATACTGATCTAGGTGGAATCAGTGGGGTTGTGGGAAGAAGTTATGAAAGAGTATTTATTAATGGGCAGTGGGTATCTGAACTAAGTTATTTTCTAGTGTTTATGGGAATTGGACTTTTATCTTTGGGCCCACTCTCATTTGGTCCGGCATTTCTGGCTATGATTCACACTCACCGCGATCTCGCCCGTGCCTTACCGATTCGCTTTCACCGTCAGCGGCGGGAAGTGATGATGAGCCGCTGGAATAAAAGGAAACAACAGACAGAAATAAAATTCTTCCCGTGGGAGTCGGTGTGTGCGATGGCCGGGGAAGGCACCGCTGTGGCCCCAAATATGGTGATGCGGGAGGGCAGCCTGTTTATCGGTGCTTATGATGACGTGGCATCCGGTTATTTCTGGGCTTCGATGCGCATTAGCGCATTAGACCGCACTCATGCCGCGATGAAATGGGAGATGATCCGCAGCTTTATGGAAGACGGCCCCAAAGCGATTGGTGAATCACAGCCGGTCACGATGGAGGGCATGGTGCAGCAGTACTGCGATGAGCAGGGGATCAAGCGGAAGCATTTTCCTGATCACATCAAAAACTGGTGGTATCTCAGTGGCCGGATGGTCGCGATCTGGCGGATGAACTGGGTGATCCGCAAGTTACAGAAAAAGGCAGAGAAGTTTCCGCAAGTGGCGGAGTGGAGCAAGCCGCTCCCTAAAGAAGAATGGGCTAAACCCAGTGAAGCACTGAACTTTTTCAACCGCAAGCTGGCAGAAAATGAATACCAACGTGGCAAGACGATTTTGACAGTCAATGACCTGCGGGAAACTTATGGCCCGGCGTGGGAAGAATCGCAGCGGCGTCGCAAAGAGAAAAAGCAGGCTGCGGAAAGTTTGAACGCCTGATCCGGATAAAGGCGTGCTTCACGATAAGCCAAGCCAGCAAATCATTCTTCTAAAGGGGCAACATGCCCCTTGCTTTGTCTACGATAACCCTGAAACGGAATCCTCCAGCGCTTGATGTCGCAGAGCATGTAAGGTGATCAGGTTATTCAGATAGTTTTGTATCTGATCTATCATCTTAGCATCCACCGGGTCTAATCTGTGGGTGGTGAGCTGAACAAGGTTAGACCTACCGCACTACCGTAACGGCGCGCCGAAGCGCCCTCGCTCATCTAATCCGGTGGAAAAATTCAATGTACCACTACATATCCTGAGTAACAGAATCATCAATGCTTTGATGAAATCACCAGCATGCATCTTGACGTCACCTGATTATATGGCCAAAAACTGATGCTGTGTGTGATAAAAAATTTGTCTTGACGATAGAAATTTATTGTGAAATTACTGCTTGAAAATCCTTTGGTAACCTTTATCTTGTGAGGGTCGGGAGTTGCACCGTAAATGAATCACAGGTCACTGATCGATGATTAAAAAAAAACGTTTTTACGGGGAAATAATGTGGGTTTTATGAGGAGCTGAACAGGTTATTTTCTGAACCCCATCACCGGAAAAATATTTGCTTCTATTTCATTCAGAGAGACAAAAATGAAAAAGTTGTTTGTACTATTAAGCACATTAATTCTGTCAGTTTCAGTGACGGCTTTTGCAGATGATGTTCAGACTGAAGAGTCAGAGACCTGGGAAACGACAGAATCTGAAGTGTTGCCTGAAGCGCCAAGGGAAGTCATTAGCGATGCGCTGGATTCATGCTCGTCCTGGGCAAAAGATGATGGCATCGGGGAAGATGATCTGGCGCCATATCTGCTTAATTGCGTGAACGGCATATTAAACGAACAGGGCTATTTGTCCGTATCATCTATCGACCAATAAAACCTTTCCAGCGACTTTGGCCGTGTTGTACCAGAGTCGCTGAATGCATTCAGAGGTGACATCCTTTTGCCCTGTGAATGCGACTGTGACTTACCGCATAATCGCCAGCCGGATCTGCTTTTCTGTCTCAATGATCACAAACAGCGCTATACCAATCCCGATAATCAGCACATCATCCCAGAATGGAATCGGTGCGGTGGCGAAAACTGTCTGCAAAGGGGGCAGGTAAGTGATGGCAAATTGTGCGACGGTGACCGCAAGCACCACGGCCCAGACGACTTTGGTGCCTTTGACGGCATCCCATGTCAGCGATGTGCCGTGAATATTACGGATGAAAAAGAGCTGGAAAATCTCCATCACCACCAGTGTGTTTAGTGCCATGGTGCGGGCCAGTTCAATCGGATAACCCTGACCAACTGCATAATGGTAAATCCCAAATACCCCGCAGGAAAATAACGTGGAAACCAGCACGATATGCCAGACCAGATGACCGGACAGCAGTGGTTCATGGCGCGGCCGGGGCGGGCGGCGCATCGTGGTGGGTTCTGTGGGCTCAAATGCCAGTGCAATTCCCAGAGTGACAGCCGTAATTAGATTGACCCACAAAATCTGCACTGGTGTGATGGGCAGCGTCATGCCCAGCAGCAGGGCAAGAATAATCGTCATTGCTTCACCGGCATTGGTGGGTAAGGTCCAGCTGATCACCTTTTTGAGATTGTCATAGACGGTCCGCCCTTCGCGCACTGCGGCCGCAATCGAGGCAAAATTATCATCGGCCAGCACCAGTTCAGCGGCTTCCTTGGCTGCCTCAGAGCCTTTTCGTCCCATGGCAATCCCTGCATCAGAACGTTTCAGTGCCGGGGCATCATTAACGCCGTCGCCGGTCATGGCGACGGTCATACCGTGTGATTGCAGCGCCATTACCAGCCGTAGTTTATGCTCCGGACTGGTGCGGGCAAAAATATCACAATCCAGCACTGACTGGCTTAATGTGGCATCTTCCATCTGATCAAGGTCGGCGCCGGTCAAAACCTTATCCGGATTTTGCAGGCCGATTCGCTGACCAATGGCGGCGGCAGTTTTGGCATGATCGCCGGTGATCATTTTTACCCGGATTCCTGCCTGATGGCACTCTGCTACGGCGACGATAGCTTCCGGGCGGGGCGGGTCAATCATGCCGGTCATACCAATCAGTGTGAGTGAATCTTCCACATCACTGTGTTCAAGCACGGTATGTTCCGGTGACACCGATTTTACGGCAAAAGCCAGAACCCGCTGGCCCAGTGCCGCAACCGATTCTGCTTTGGTATTCCAGTAGGTGTAATCCAGTGCTTCGGTATGGCCGTCTGCACTGCGCTGATTATCGCACATGGCCAGAATCCGTTCGGGAGCGCCTTTCACAAAGATAAAGGCATGATGGTCGTGGTCGTGGTTCAGGGTCGCCATGAAACGGTATTTTGAGTCAAAGGGAATTGAATCTGTGCGGGTCCAGACGGATTGTTCTTTACGGACATCCATATTCATTTTTCCTGCCAGCGCAAGCAGGGCACCTTCCATCGGGTCGCCTTCCACATGCCAGACACCATCCTGTTCACGTAAGCGGGCATCGTTACAGAGAGTTGCAGCCCGTGCCAGTTCTTCCAGCACATGATGCTCTGAAGGAAATACCGGTGAATTTTCCAGCAACAGTGTGCCTTCCGGTTTGTAACCATCGCCCTCGATCGTAAACATGTGCCAGTGATCGAGGACCGAGGCCACCATCATTTCATTGCGGGTCAGGGTGCCGGTTTTATCAGTGCAGATGACAGATACGGAGCCCAGCGTTTCGATAGCGGGTAAGCGCCGGACGATGGCATTTCGCCGGGCCATGGCCTGAACGCCAATGGCAAGAGTAATGGTTAAAACCGCAGGCAGCCCTTCCGGAATGGCTGCAACGGAGAGCCCGACAACGGCCAGAAACATTTCGGTAAAGGGATAGTGAGCCACAAAGTAACCGAATGCGAGTAACAGTGCCGCGAGCAGCAGGATTAAAATGGTGAGCCATTTCGCAAACACTCCCATCTGGGCCACTAGTGGCGTCGTCAGGGTTTCGACCTCTGAAAGTAATCCGCTGATACGTCCGATCTCAGTCTGAGCGCCGGTTCTGACCACCAGTCCCTGGCCCTGACCGGCGGTTACCAGCGTGCCGGAAAAAGCCATGCAGCTTCTGTCCCCCAGCGGCGCATCGGCTGCGACTGCGGCAATGTGCTTGATAACCGGCACCGATTCTCCGGTCAGAATGGCTTCCTGAACAGACAAGCCATGTGTGGTGAACAGGCGCAGATCTGCGGGGACTTTATCACCAGCTTCCAGAAGTACGACGTCACCGGGAACCAGTTGTTCACCTTTGATACAGATGCGTTCACCGTCACGGATGACATTGGCCTGGGGAGCCAGCATATGCCGGATCGCATCCATCGCTTTCTCTGCTTTACCTTCCTGCAGGTAGCCGATAACCGCATTGACAAATACGACGGCCAGAATCACGCCGGTATCCATCCAGTGGTTCAGCAAAGCGGTAATGGTGGCGGAGCCAAGCAATACATAAATGAGGATATTGTGAAATTGTTGCAGAAAGCGCATCAGTGCGCTGCGTCTTGCGGCTTCGGGCAGCCGGTTCGGCCCGTATTTTGCGTGCCGTTGCTCTGCTTCATGCTGACTCAGCCCGGTCATCCGGGCCTGTTGTCGTTTCAGGGCGTGCTCAGTCGAGAGATGATGCCATTCGGTTGGGGCTTCTTTTTCTTTGTCTCTGTCTTTTCGCATACGCGCCTGCCTTAGCCGGCTTTCACCGGAGAAATAAATCCCTGTGGTTTGAGCCCAATCAGTGAGCAATTGAGTTTCTGAACAATATTTTCAGCCGTGTTACCAATCATAAATCCGGGGATACCGGTGCGGGCAACGGTGCCCATCACCAGAATATCGATGGGTTTTTGCACCACAAAATCAGGGATCATCTCGGTTGGTTTTCCGCGTAGATGGTGAATCAGATGTTGGCCGCTGATGCCGGAATCCCGGATCAGTGCTTCCAGTGCAGCACGATGTTCATCATGGATCCTGAGCACGGTCTGATCGATTTCGTCGTCTGAGGTTTTTATCCACATATTGCCGCGTAAATAGGCTTCGAACTCGTAATCCCAGCATGAAATAATATGTAATTCACCACTGCAGCTGTCAGCCAGCGACCGGGATAACGCCAGCATCCGTCTGGATAAGCTTTCTGCGGCTTGTTCCTGAGATTTGGGGTCAATCGCGACCGCGACCTGAATTTGCTGGTGTGAATGCTCAATCGGACGACACAGCCAGACCGGAACCGGGCACTTGCGCAGTAAATTCATGTCAATGGTTTTCAGTCCGCACCGGTTATCCTGTGATTCTGCTTCTTTGATCACCAGGTCATGCTGGTGTTGAAGGACGTACTGAATGATATTAATGGCCGGGGTTTTATCACTGACAAAATCGATTGATACATCTACGGCACCTTCTGCGAGCTTCAGCGCATCCTGAGTTCTTTGGATCCGTGCCTGAGTGATCGTCAGTAAGGACTCTTGATAGTTTTGCTGATAGTCGGGAAATTCAGCCGGAAAGTCAGGGCAGACAATCAATACTTTGAGTGGGGCATGATTGTTCCGGGCCAGACTCAGGGCCTGTTTAAGTCCTTCGTTTTCATCTGTTGTACCATGACTAACGTAAAGTAAATGGCGGAAATGCTGCATATCAAGACCCCTTTTCCCTGTAATAATCCTTCAGAAAACAGCTCCGGAAGTATGTGACCGGAAGGTGTTGCTGCATCAGTGTTTCTTCCCTGATGTGTCAGGGAGGTTACTCATGGCAACCTGTAAAATAAGTGTAGAGGGTTCATGCTGAAAATGGGGGAAAACACCTTGATATTTATTAGCCGGTGTGCTTATTTTTTGGTCTGTTTCACACTCGTGGCGTTCTTTTGAAATGGTCAGGATATTTGACTGCATACATGGCTTTGGGTGCACTGATGACCGATTTCGGTTAGTCTGTCATTCTGTTTCAGGGAGGAGAGTCAATGAACCGCGACAGACTGGAAACAATGTATGGGTATCTGGTGAATGAAGAAGATGCCAGAGCCTGTAAAGCTATCCCGGAGTCAGCCTGCAAAGAGGTACCCGGTAATTTCATGAAAATCATCTTTGCCCAGTTTTTTACCAAACTGGGGGATGCTTTGATTAATCCGAAAGTGACTTTACCCTGGATCATGCAAAGTATCGGTATACCGGCTTCATTTGTGGCCTGGCTGGTGCCGATCAGAGAATCTGGCTCGTTATTACCACAGCTCGTGATTGCCAGTTATATCCGGCGGTTATCTGTCCGTAAATGGGTCTGGGTTTGTGGGAGTCTCCTGCAGGCGGTGGCCGTCCTTGCGATTGGTTTGGTGGCGATGTCTTTTGAAGGAAACACGGCTGGCTGGGCGATTCTGCTGCTTTTGTCGGTGTTTAGCCTGGCCCGCGGATTAAATTCGGTCGCCTCAAAAGATGTGTTAGGAAAGACGATCCCTAAATCCCAGCGGGGGCAGGTGAATGGCTGGTCAGGCAGTGCGTCCGGATTTGTGACGTTGATTTTTGCCGGATTGATGGCCATCTCCCATTTTTCCGGCTGGCAGGGGAGTGGTGTTTTCTACGGTGGTTGCCTGATTTCAGCAGCAGTGGTCTGGTTGATCGGCGCAATGATCTATGGCCGGATTGAGGAATATGAAGGGGAGACGGAAGGGGGAAAAAATGGCTTGCTTGAGGCATTAAAGCAGTGTCATTTATTGTGGACTGACCGTGCTTTTCTTCAGTTTGTTCTGACCCGGACTTTGTTTCTTTGTACTGCGCTCAGCGCGCCTTACTATGTGTTGCTGGCTCAGAAAAACCATGGCAATGATATCTGGATGCTGGCCTTATTTATGTTTGCCAGCGGGCTGGCTTCTTTGCTGGCCGGGCCTTTCTGGGGAAAATTTGCAGATAAATCCAGCAAAAAGGTGATGATGCTCGGGGCATCAATGAGTGCGGTGACTGGGGGGATATTGTTTGTGATTGATACGGGTTTGCCGGGATTGACTCAGTCATACGGGTTATTTCCCGCCCTGTACTTTATGGTGTGTATTGCCCACGATGGTGTCCGGGTCGGACGAAAAACCTATCTGGTGGATTTGTCTGAGGGAAATCAAAGAACCCGCTATGTTGCGGTGTCGAATACAGTGATTGGTCTGATGTTGCTGCTGATGAGTAGTCTGGGGCTGCTGACACAGCTGATCTCATTGTCGCAGCTGGTGCTGGTATTTTCTGCGGTGACGATTGCCGGGGTGCTGCTGGCGGCCCGTCTTCCGGATGTTTCCCGGACCTGAGATGGCCTGAGTGAGCAATGCGCTGAAAATAAAGGAAAAGCGCCGGTAAACGGCGCTTTGATGAAGTTGCTTTGACGCATTTTTCTGTTTACCAGCACAGCGATAAACCGTCACCGGATGACTTGGATGCAATACCGGAGACCGGTGCGTCAGTAATTAACTCAACGCCGGTGTTGAGGAAATCCAGCCCTTCAGTATTCTGCGGTTTTTTGCCGGTTTGAATGAACGTATTGATTGCCTCAACGCCCATGGCGGCCATTCGTAGCGGGAACTGCATGGATGTGGCACCAATGACACCGGATTTCACATTTTCAACCCCTTCACAGCCGCCGTCGACAGAGACGATGAGCGCATCTTTTTTGCCAAAAGCAGCTAATGCTTCATAAGCCCCGATGGCTGCAGGTTCATTAATTGTATAGACGACGTTAATGCCGGTATCTTTCTGGAGCAGGGTTTCAATCGCTTTGCGTCCGCCTTCCACAGAACCTTGTGTGACTTCATTACCCACAATCCGCGCATCTGTCTCGTCACCAATATCCTGAGCGTTGTTTAAATCAATGCCGAATCCTTTCAGAAAGCCCTGATCCCTGGCGACATCCACACTGATTTCATTGGCATTGAGATCCAGCAGTGCAATTTTAGCAGAACCTGCTTTATCACCGAGTTTGGCTTTTGCCCACTGGCCAATCAGCTCACCGGCTTTAAAATTATCTGTGGCAAATGTTGCATCAGCAGCACTGGCCGGGTCCAGTGGCGTATCGAGGGCAATCACCAACACGCCTGCCGAGCGGGCCATTTCAACCACAGGGACAATCGCGGCCGGGTCACTGGGGGTAATTAAAATCCCCTTGGCCCCTGAGACCACTAAGTTCTCAATGGCCTGTGCCTGTGATTGATTATCACCATCGAACTGGCCAGCAAAAGTTTGTAGTTCAAGCCCCAGTTCATCTGCTTTTTTCTGAGCCCCTTCCTTCATTTTTACAAAAAACGGATTGTTATCAGTTTTTGTTATCAGGCCAACAATAGGTTTCTCTGCTGCTGCCACACCACCACTGAGCGCCAGACATAAGGTATAACTCAGAACTTTAATCAGTTTATTCATATGACGATTTCTCCGGTACCTTTGTGTTTCACGTTTTTAAATATAGTGTATGCCTATCATTTTTGTTGATTACATAGATTTTAAATATGTATCTGTGTCGGGATATCTGGTTGAAACCGTGATGAATCACGGTTTCAGGAGACTTGAGCTGTGGATTTATCGACATTTATGATCTATCAGCTAAGGTTATTTATAGGTAATTAAATATCACACAAAGTAATTGGATCGTGTTTCTCTTTCACAGCCTGACCTGTCGTCGCCTGAAAATTGCTCAATCAAGGCCAAGGCGCGAAAAGAGTGGTTGAGTGATGCTATGCAAGCGATGTTCTTGCATGTTTACGGTTGTCGGCCGGACCCGCTTATTTGGGTCATCAGTTTGCTGAAATGTCGATCAGGAGCTTAGTCAACGATGAATATTGGTTCAAAATTTATTCTCAGTATCGTCTCTATTGCCACCCTGGCCGTTGCCAGTACTGCCATTGTGCTGGCAACACTTTCTTCAGATAAAACAGAAGAGATTTTGCTGGATGCACGGCGTGACCAGATGATCTCGTTACGCAATGTTGCCACCGAAATTCTTCATCAATATTTTGGTTCGCTGGAAAATCAGATTCTGAGTATTTCACAGCAACAATCTGTGATTGATGCGACCCGGAATCTTTCCTCTTCCTATAAGCCATTTGCATTTTTTGTCGGCCGGACTGATCGTCCGGGTCAACGAGAAAAGCTGCGTCAGTATTATCAGGATAACATTGCGGCTCAATATTCACGTTTTAATCCCGGACAGCGCTTTGATACCAATGCGGTGATTGACGCGATGAGCGATCCGACCATTGCTCTGCAAACTCAGTATATTGCGGCGAACCCTAATACGCTGGACAGCAAAGACAATATGCTGTTTTCCTCTGATAAAACGTCTTACACCACCAACCATAAAAAATATCATCCTTACTTTCAGGATTCATTAAAGCGGTTTCACCTGCAGGATATTCTCTTACTGGATACCAACGGAAATGTGGTTTATTCGGTAAAAAAATACATCGATTTTGCTGCTTCAGTGTCTTCGGCGGCTTTTGCCGGCTCCGGACTGGCAGAGGCGTATAACCGGGCCAGCCAGCTGGAGAGTTCCGGTTATGCGTTTGTTGATTACGCCCCTTATCCGGGTGCATCCGGATTACCGACCGGCTTTATTTCTGCGCCTGTTTTTGAGAAAAACAAGCGGGTGGGTGTGGTGGTTTTGGCGCTCTCTTCTGTGAAACTGACCGAGCTGATGACCTATGGATACAACTGGGAGGCATCCGGATTGGGTCAAACCGGTGAAACCTACCTGATCGGGGCCGATCAGACGCCGCGCAGTGCCAGCCGCCTGTTGCTGGAACAACCCGAGGCCTATGCCGCGCAGGTGAAAGCGTTAAATTACCCACAACAAGAGATTGATAAAATTCTGGCAACGAAAACCAACGTGGCATTTCAACAGATCAAATCGCACGCGATTGATGAGGCGTTTAACGGAAATGCCGGGACAACCATTGACAGTAATTATCTGAATCACCAGGTCCTGACGGCTTTTGCTCCGCTGAATATCATGGGGCAAAAATGGGTGCTGCTGAATGAAATAGAAATGGCGGAAGTGACCTCGAAGCTGGGAGCGATTCAAAAGTCATTTTTGGTTTATGCGGCCATGACAGCGATTGTGGTGATTATTCTGGGTGGTGTTGCCGGTGCGGTCATTACACAAACAATCGTGCGTCCTATTCGTGAAACCAGTCACTCACTGATTGATATTGCAGAAGGTGAGGGCGACTTAACCAGCCGGTTAAACGCAGCGCGGAAAGATGAGCTTGGGGAGCTGGCGACCGGATTCAATCAGTTTGTAGCAAAAATTCATCAGCTGGTGCTCGGGATTAAAGGGTCGATGGAGGGGCTGAGCCGCACAGTTGATAACATGAATACCGTCGCTGAAGAGGGAAGTGAGTCGGCCAATACGCAACAAAAAGAGACAGAAATGGTGGTGGCGGCAATTAATCAGATGGCTGCTTCTGCACAGGAAATTGCAGGTAATGCGATGAATGCTGCCGATGTTGCCAACAGTGCAGACACAGAAGGAAAGCATGTTCAGTCGGTCGTGGATAATGCGATTTCCTCGATAGAAGGTTTATCTGAGGAAATTGATCAGGCGTCTGTGGTGATTACAGAGCTGGAAGGTAATGTTGGCAATATTGTGGCGATTCTTGATACGATCCGGGGCATTGCTGATCAGACGAATCTTCTGGCACTGAACGCTGCGATTGAGTCTGCACGGGCCGGAGAGCATGGACGGGGCTTTGCGGTGGTGGCCGATGAAGTCAGGGCGCTGGCGAAAAAAACACAAGACAGTACAGAAGAGATTCAGGAAATGATTGAGCGGCTGCAAAAAGACTCGATCCATGCCGTCAATGTGATGGCTTCCAGTAAAGCCAACGGTGAAAAGAGTGCCGATATTGCCCGGACAGTTGGGACTTCACTGATTAAAATTGCAGATTTTATTTCAACGATCAGTGATATGAATGCGCAGATCGCCGGCGCGTCAGATGAGCAAAAAACCGCGATAGAAGAAATTAACCGCAGTATGGTTGAAATATCCAACAGCGGCCAGCAAACCTTATCGGGAGTGAATTCGATTACCCAAAACAGTGCCGATTTAAGGGCGCTGTCGCACAGTCTGGAGGAGCAGATTCAGCAGTTTAGGGTTTAATTTACTGATATGGTTTGATGATCCTTATTTGCCACAATGCTGGTATATCACAGAGCGGTTTCTGCCATCATTTTTAGCCTGGTAAAGCATTCGGTCGGCGAGTTTGATTGAACTGCTGATATCCGGCCGGGAGGCCGGAATTGTTGTCCCGCCAATGGAAACCGTCTGGCGATAAGGCTGACCGCACAGGATACCGAAATCTTTCGACTCCAGAGCCATCCGTAACCTTTCTGCAGTTGTTTTTGCTTCTTGCTCCGGGGTGTTGGGTAAAAGAACCAGAAATTCTTCACCCCCATAGCGACTGACAATATCATGCTTTCTGACTTCGGACTTGAAGACTGCGGCTGCCGTTTTTAAGAATAAATCGCCGGTATCATGTCCAAAATTATCATTGACGGATTTGAAGTGATCTAAATCCAGAATCAGAATGGAAATGTCTCCGCCATATCTGGACTGGGCATTCAGCGCTTTCTGGATCTCATACTCCAGCCCGCGCCGGTTATATAAACCGGTCAGCGGGTCTGTGACCAGCAGTCGCTGCATCTCTTTTTCCGCCAGCCTCTTTTTTTGTTCCGATTTGCCCAAAATAATCGTGCTGATATAAATCAGTACCGACATAAAAATGGCGGCCAGGGTTACAAATAATTCGTAGGCTGATAACAGGTCCATTTGGTCAGACAGGTGTGGCAGGGCGATACCGACAATCAAACAAAATGAGAGGGAAAACAGAAACTGCATTCTCGCAACTGTCCCGACCAGATTGGGCGTCATGAATAATTTGATCGCGCCTTTGTTGGCAGTCATTCCCAGCCCTGAAAGCGCGACCATAAAGCAGATGATCACGGTCGATACTGACATCTGAAAATACAGTTGTTGCGCATCAAAAAAATACCCGAGGCTGGCAGTAAAAGGTATTGCCAGTCCGGTCAGGGTGAAAAACTGGAATGCATAATACTTTTGGCGCAGCCGGAGCATCACCGCGACGATATAGAACATACAGGTCAGAATCATGTTATTGCCGATGGCATCAAACTGACCATCGGCCATTTGACTGAGCAGGAAGCCGGTCAGGGTAATGACTTTATCGTGAAAGAAAAAATTAAAGCCAAAATCAAAAAAACTGATTAATCCGGCCAGCAACACTACGGACAGGAGGAAAATGGGTTGGTGGAACTTGACCTGATAAAACAGGTGGCTCATACAAAGCATCAAGGCGATAACAATCGCCACCGGATTGGTCGCTGCCAGCGACGGATGTATTTGTGAGAAAAGAGAGCTGCCGGTGATATCGACGGTCAACAGTGCAATACCGAGCAGGATAGTGATGGTATTGAGGTACTTACCTGCGGTCATTGCCAACAGCATCAGAGAATACTTTCTTGCCGTAATTTTCTTCCCTGTTGTCATCTTCTCTCACCTTGTCATGCGCTGTTACTTATAAGATTAGACGCATCAGGTCATGATTGCTTTCGCCTGAGAAAGATTAATGGATGTTGAGTCAGCATGTTACCCGGTGATGATGGCTGTTGGTTCTGTTGAACCGCACGAGACACCGCAGATGAGTCAGGTTAACTTAACGATGCCTGATATTGTTCAATCACGTCAAGCGGTGCGCTGATGATGGCGGTTTCAATCAGATCACCGATTTGCTCTTTCTCTTCGCCGCTTGCCTGTTCGGACAGTGTTTCCAGATCATTCAGTGTTTGCAGTGTCACTGGTCCTTCCAGCAACGCTTGTGCCTGTTCCAGTAAAGTCATAACAAGCTCCTTTCATCGTATTGGTTTAAGTTTATACACAAATCCCGTGAAGGTGCATTTTTCAGGCAATATCCGGGACATCTTCAGTTCATTTCGGGGTCACTCCTCTAAAACCAAAGCGGCTGATCGCGGTCAAAGCTGTGAATCTGGCGTATTTTTCTGCTCATTTTTGCTAACTGTTGCTCAAATTTACAACAGTTGAGGCTGTCCGGTTGCATTTTCCGGGAAACCCGCCTGATCTTCATTCAGCCGGGCTGGCAGATATTGCTGCAAAAATCCAAGAAAAACGGTGATTTTACCGGGGCGACGGAAGCGATCAGAAGACATCAGAGCGACGATATCAGCATCAGCCAGCCGGTAGCCGGGTATCAGTTCGGTCAGTGCGCCGGATTGAATTTCGGACCGGACATCCCATTCCGAACGCTGAATAATACCTTGTCCGGACAGACACCAGTTTTTGGTTACCTGACCGACGTTGCTCGATAAAACCGGTGCTATCCGGACGCTGAGCGTTTGTAAATTTGTGCGATCAGTAAAGCGCCACATGGTGGCATCTTCATCATTTTCCCGCAGGGCAATACAGCGATGGTGTGCCAGATCGCGGGGATGATTCAGGTTCGGTGCCGACTGAATATAAGCGGGGGATGCCAGCAGTAAACGCCGGTTTTTCGCCAGGACAACTCTCTTGAGTGATGAATCTTCCAGATGACCGATATACAGCATGATATCCGGGCTGTGATGGGCAGACCATTTTGGTGCATCGGATAAATTCAGTTCGACGTTGATGGCCGGATAACGGCGTTGAAATTCCGCAACCAGCGGGCCGATATGGGAGATACCGAGCCCCAGTGGTGAGACGATTTTAAGTGAGCCGGAAATCGCCTGTTTTGCATCAGAAACATCCTGCTGAAGATTTTCCAGCTCAGTCAGAATATGTTGTCCCTGCCGGGCCAGAAGCTCACCTTCGGCGGTAAGAGAAATCGAGCGGGCATTTCTTTCTGCCAGCACCACCCCCAGTTTTCGCTCAATTTGTTGCAGCCGCTGGGAAACACCCGGCGGAGTGACATTCATTTTTCTTGCGGCCGCTGCCAGAGAACGGCTGGCGGCAATCGTGATAAAAAATTCGATATCTTTTGATGTGAGCATGAAGAAAAAATTAATGATGGAATAAGAATAGATTAATTTAACTACATGATCCGGCATGTTACAACATTCGTCCTGGAGAAATAACATTCGTCACGGAGAAATAACATTCGTTGCGTAGAAATAACGACCGTGATAAAGGAGCATGCATGGAATATTTATCGTTGTTGAATGCCGGAGACGGAATTTATCTGTTTTTGTTTGTGGTCTCGGTGATTGCCGGCATTGTGGATGCCATTGCTGGTGGCGGGGGATTAATGACTGTACCGGCACTGTTGCTGGCGGGGTTGCCGCCGATGGTTGTTCTTGGTACTAACCGGTTGCAGGCCGTGGTCGGAGAGCTGACGACTTCCGTGATTTTTCTTTCCAGCCAGCCGTTACCGCAGAAAGGTTTGATCACCGGGCTTGTTTGTGCCTCCGCCGGGGCGCTGGCCGGTTCTTTTGCGGTCAGCCTGATTGATAAAGAGGCACTGGAAGTGTTGTTGCCGGTGCTGATGTGTGCCATTACCCTGTATTCCGTGATGTCGAAGCAGCTGAAGTCGGTCACTGAGGCCCCCGCGAAAATGTCTTCATCCCGCTTTATGGTGCTATGTGGCGTATCGATTGGCTTTTATAATGGCTTTTTTGGTCCGGGTACCGGTTCATTATGGATGATTGCTTTCGTGATTTTACTCGGTTATACCCTGCGTCAGGCCAGTATGATGACCAAGCCGCTGAATCTGGCCGGTAATGTGATTTCCCTGATTTTATTTATCGTCCTGGGCCATGTCGATTATACGCTGGGGATGGTCATGGGAATCGGACAAATCATTGGCTCACTGGCCGGAAGCCGGTTTGTGATTTCACATGGTCACCGGATCGTCAGGCCGGTATTTATTTCAGTCACAGTATTGATGACAGCAAAACTGATCTATGAACATCTCTGGCAGACAGCGCTGGTTTAACTGATCTGTGATTCTTTTGCTGCCTGATTCCGCATGTCCTGAAATGTTGCGAACAGAAAACCGGCCAGTGCCAGCAGGAGACACAGGGCTGAGCCGGTAAATTTCCCGGTGGCACAAAGATGGGCCATACGCGGCCAAAGTGTGTTTTGTGATCCGGTCAGAAGCTGTATCAGCGCGTAATTTTCCGTGAAATCACACAATGCCGTCAGTGGGCACAGAAATGAGAAGTACCGGATAAACCGGGCAACGTTCAATGAATAGCGGGCTGTCTTTTGTGTGATGAGCCGGAAACCGGACATACCCATAATGAGATAAAGAAAAATATACAGATAATCCAGTCCGATACTCAGCCCCGCAGCCATCTGGCCGGTTGCACCCCATGCAGTGAAAGCCTCATGTGCATGTTGTATTGTCCCGATCAGCTCAAAAGAGATGATTCCCTGTGGGGTGACATCATTTTTCATATAAGGATCGATTGAAAATACACCGATGTTACATACACAAAACAGGATAAAAGACAGAATAAAAATTTTTCTCAGGCTCATCTCTGGTCTCTCCGGGGTTCAAGCATGCGGTAGAGCAATCTCTGAAGGTTTTGCTGTTCCGGTTCAGTGAGTTTTCCGGTCAGGGGAGTCAAAGCCTGTTGTACTTGTTGATACAGTGCCTGAACCAGAGTTGCCCCTTCATCCGTCAGCAGTACATCCGTTGCTCTGCCATCTTCCTCATTCGGCTTTCTCAGTACCAGCCCTCTTTTTTCTGCACGGGCGATTAACCCGGACATGGTCTGTTTTTCCAGTCCGAGATACTCAGCCAGTTCAGCCATTCTCGGGCGCCGGTCTGCCAGTATGCCCAGTACCCGGAGCAGCGTCAGTGATACGTCGTTTTCTGCGGCAATCTTATTCAGGACGGCCATGGTTGAGAATGCGGCCGGTACGAGCGCATCAATCAGGCCTTCGCTGGCCGAATTGAATTGTCTGGGTGGATGTGGGTTATGTATTTTCATGACGCTTATGTTGACATAGTTCGTATTACGAATCTATTATAGTTCGTTATACGAACTAAATTTTAATCCAACCGGAGAAAGGGTTATGAAAGCAGCTGTTATTACCTCGTTTAATCATCCCCCACAATATGCTGATATTGCCGAACCTGTTCCGAAACATATTCAGGAAATGCAGGTTGATGTTCTGGCGGCGGGCTTACACCATCTCACCCGCGGCAGAGCAAGTGGCGCACATTATTCATCAGATGCTGTGCTGCCTTTTGTTCCCGGCGTTGATGGGGTTGGCCGCGGAGCGGACGGCACTTTGCGTTATTTTGTTCAGGCACCGGGACAACCGGGGTCGATGGCGGAAAAAACCGTGATTATGCCCGAGTACAGTCTCAGGCTGCCTGAAGTTTGTGATCCGATCCGGGTCGCAGCCGCGATGAATCCTGCGATGGCATCATGGCTGGCGCTGCGTTGTCGTACCGGATTTTTGCCGGGCCAGAAAGTGTTGATTTTGGGAGCCACCGGCAGCTCGGGTCAGATGGCTGTTCAGGTTGCGCTCTATCAGGGGGCGGCTGGGATTATCGCGGCGGGACGAAATCAACAGAAACTGGCGGCACTTGCTGATTTGGGAGCGACCGATACCGTCACTTTGACTGATCCGAAACTCGGGCAGCTGGCCAGCGAGGTGGATGTGGTTCTCGATTTTATCTGGGGGGAAAACACCGGCAAGCTGATGATGTCGTTGCTCAAATACCGGAAAGATCGTACCCAGCAGCTGACGTGGATACACGTGGGGTCAATGGCGGGAGAAGAAGCACCTATTCCGGGAGCGCTGCTGCGATCAGCCGATGTTCAGATCATTGGCAGCGGGCTGGGGGCAGTTGACGCACAGGAGATTCTCACCGAACTACCGTTACTGGTCAGTGAAATTGTATCCGGGCGGCTTTTCATTGATGTGAACGTTGTTCCGCTGTCTGAGGTCAGCTGCGTCTGGAACATGGTGAACAGCAGTGAACGGATTGTACTGACACCTTAACGGCACCTGCGGAGGATAGCATGATGAAAATGAATGAAAAACTTCGTGTGAGAATCTGGTCGACACCTCTCACTATTGGCTCTTTTATTCTGATGAGCCTGAGCGGCATTCTGATGTTCTTTGATATTGTGCCGGGATATATCAGCTTTGTGCATGAATGGTTTTCGTGGATATTTTTGCTGGCTGTGGCCGGTCATCTCACGATGCATTTCCGGCCGTTGAAAAATCATCTTCAATCTGTATGGGGCCGGACGAATGTGGTGATATTTACCCTGATTCTGTTGATCTCTGGTTTTTCTTTCGGCCGGATCACCGCCCCTCAGCTGAAATGGCCGATTGCTGAAATATTAGTCAACGCGCCGTTATCTGCACTGGCCGATGCGAAACGGGTCCGACAGGAGACATTTATCCAGAATCTGGCGTCGCACGGCATTCTGGCTGAACCGGGTCAGACGATCAGGGAGTTGGCACACCGGTACGATACCGATGAATTCCATCTTTTGGGATTAATCATTCTTGACGAATAACCCGTGTGAGCCGTCCGTATCCCGCGCAGCAAGCCGTTTCAGAAAATTTTTGACACCAGCCCCTTGCGGGAAATGAGTGAATTTCTCTTGTCGATCCCCGGTGCAGCCTGCAGTATATGTGCTCTTGTATGAAAAATCCGGGGAATTCAATGATGGAACACCGTATTCGTGCCGCAGGGATTCTTATCTCTGACGCATCTGTGCTATTGCTGAAAGTGAAAGACTCAACCGGGGAATACTGGATTCCGCCCGGCGGTGGGTTTGAAGCAGGCGACCTCAGCACCAGAAAATGCCTGCAAAGAGAATTTCTGGAAGAAGCCGGAATTGAGGTTGAAGTCGGAGCGTTAATTTGTGTCCGCGAATTTCTTGAAGCATCACCACAGCGTTACAACGCCGAGTTTTTTTACCATGTGACTCATTTTACCGGTGAACCGCATATAAGGAATCTGAAGGGCCTGAATGACGAAGCGTTTATTCAGCAGGTTGAATGGGTACCGCTGGATCATTTGGCCGGAATCAGAACTTACCCGGCAGATATTGCACAGCTGGCCGGCATGATTGAAGCCAGGCAGTTTTCTGTGCATCTGGGAAGTTACCGGCAGGGGAATGATGAAGTGACAAATCATCTTTAACCCGTCTTGTCTTGATTGCGTTCGTCTGAATCGCAACGTCATGAAACGATCATTTATCTATAATAATATGAATTTATATTCATATGGATTATATTCGTATTATTGATTATTCATGATGACAGATAAGGAAGAACAAATGATAAAGCGGAACCACTTTTTCAGGCAGGGAATACTGGCAGGATTGATTGTCTGTACGACGATCGCAACTTCTTATGCAGCAACCACCGCCGGAACTTTTTCAACGTTAACATACAATGTTGCCGGACTCCCGCAGATTGTCTCCAGCGCTGAATCCAGTCGTAAAGAAGCAACCGGTCTGATCAGCTGCTATGTCAACGAGTTCGATATCGTTAATGTGCAAGAAGATTTTAACTATCATGCGGCGCTTTATGATACCTGTAATAACCATCCATACCGTTCGTCTACCTCGGGTCCGGCCGGATTTGGCAGCGGGCTGAATACCATGAGTCGTTTTCCGTTCAGCAATATGCGCCGCGAGTCGTGGGATGACTGCAATGGTGTTGATTGTCTGACCCCCAAAGGTTTTACGGTTGCAAGAGTATCTCTGGCACCGGATGTGATTGTCGATGTGTATAACCTGCATGCGCAGGCGCAGACGGGTGAAGAAGATTTAATCGTCCGGCGCAAAAACCTGCAGCAGTTACTCACATTTATCTCGTGGTTTTCTGCCGGCCAGCCTGTGATTGTGATGGGGGATACCAATACCCGCTATACGCGTTCAGGAGACAATATCCGTATTTTCTCTGAGGCTGGTTTTCAGGATGCCTGGCTCACGTTGCTGCGTGATCATCAACCGCCTGCAGCAGGTGCTGACGCGTTGGTTTGCATACCAGCCACAACCTCTGCAACCTGTGAGATCGTCGATAAAATTCTGTATCGCAATTCGGACAAAGTTCAGCTGAATCTGGTCGACTATATGGTCAGAGAAGATGATAAGAATGATCAGGGACAGCCGTTGTCTGATCATCCCCCGGTTGCCGCCTGGTGGCGATATACAGTGACCCCCTGAATCACGCATCCTGTCGTCACTGCGAGGTTTTCCTGTCGTCATTTTGATGTTTTTCGGTCGTCATTCAGAGGTTTATTTGTGGCACCGGAAATTGAAACGACATACGCTCCGGGTTTATAGTAAGCAACGATTATCAGATGGAGGCACATCTGACTGATGTGCCTGATCGGATAATATACCCAGAGCGTGCTCTAAGGAGAAGAAGAAAATATGACATCCGGAAATCAACTTGAAGCGTTACTTGGTACACATTTGTTAGGCGTGATGGGAACCTATCCTGAGCAGGGAATGGATGTTTACATCTGTGGTGTGCATCTCTTATCCGATACCCGACTGAGGCTGATTTTTCCCAAGGGGCATCAGCTCAGGCCGGATCAGCGGGTGACCCTGCATCTGGATAACCGGACCGGTGTCTCTGAATATGATGCGGAATTAAAAGTTTACCGGTTATCTTTTAAGGGCGTGGTTACGGAGATTTCTGAGTGGGAAGCCATCATTGAGGCTGTGGAATATCAGGTATTTTATGGTCTGTCAGCTGTGATGGAATACAAAGCGGCAGGTTATGATTTCCCGGAGGATGCCAGACAGCCATCTCCTTTACCAGTGACTCCCTTAGAAATATTGCCTGCAATCGATGATGCTGAACACGACAATAAAATCGGCGTTCTGTTGACCTATGCTGAGCAACAGCCGCATACCACAGTCATGGCTTTTTTATCGACCAAAGAAGATGATATTTTTTTCATCACCTTTCCCAGCACATTTAAATCCAAACTGCTGAGACGTAAAAACCGGTGTTATTTTGCTATCGACAGCCGGGCGACATTTACCTTCGAACACGCGATTGAGTGGAATTACAGCATCATCGAAGGGGAAGTGTTTCAGGTGCCGGCAACCCACCCGGTATTTGCACAGATACAAGAACTTTTCATTATGAAGAATCCCTGGGAGATGGGTTTTTTCAGTCATCCTGAAGTTGAGATGTATCACCTGAAAGCGGCTCATGTTGTGTGTCCGAAAAAAGCCGGCTTTTCCCCTGTTTAAGCGTACAGGATGTCTTGAGCGGTTTTCGGAACCAGATTCATTCTGATCAAAAAATAAGCGGAACTGGTATTACTGATGAAAATATTATCTTTAAAATGGTCATTTTTTGAAAAAAAGATTCAAAATAATATCTATTGTGACCGGTATTAAACTTTAAAATGAAAGTTTTTTGCTAAACCGCCAGACAGGAGTATGGTGAAAACTATCACCTGACCGTGGCAAAAAAATTGTCAGATGGAAAAAACAGTCGGGCCCAAAGGCCAGACCATAAAAAAAGAGTCAGTGTGATGACCTGTTTTTAATCCCTACATTGATGCTGACAAGGCGGTAATCATGATGAAAGTAGTAGCAATAACCTCCTGTGCTGCGGGTATCTCGCACACATTTATGGCAGAGGAAGCCCTGATAGAGGCGGGTAAACAGAATGGTTATGATATCCGGGTGGAAACTCAGGGTAACATTGGCACACAAACTCCGCTGACCGAATCTGAGATTGCAGCGGCTGATTTGGTGATTATTGCCAGTGATGTCACGATTCCTTTAGCGCGTTTTGCCGGTAAACGGGTCTATCAGGTTTCGACCAATGATGCCATTGCAGATGCCGCGCAAGTCATCGAAGCGGCCAAAACCAAAGCCGAAACCGTATCCGATGTGATTCAAAGTGCCAAAGGCACTCAGGTTGGGGGCGGGGTGACCATTGGAACCTCCAGCCACAATGCTTTTTTCCGACATACCATGAGTGGTGTCGGCTACATGATTCCGATGGCGACTTGCGGGTTGTTGCTGGCACTGGCGAATATTTTTGCATTTAACAGTGATGCACAGGGACACCTGGTGAACTGGGGATTCGATGAAACCACAGCGCTGGGCTATTTCATGTCGCACCTGTTCACCGTTGGTAAAGTCGGTTTTACCCTGATGATCCCTTTGTTTGCCGGATTTGTCGCGAACTCTATCGCTGATCGTCCGGCGATTGCACCGGCCATGATTGGTGCCTATATTGCCAATGATCCGACATTTCTTGGCACCAAAACCGGCGGGAGTTTTCTGGCTGCGCTGCTGATTGCATTTATTGTCGGTTACTTTGTGCTGTACCTCAAACGGGTGCCGTGGCCGAAAATTCTTCGTCCGGCTGTGCCGATTATGATTATTCCGGTGATCTCTACCTTCTTTATCTTCATTTTTGTCCTTTATGGCATCGGAAAACCTATTTCTCTGGCGATGGATACCATGTATCACGGATTAAATGTGCTGATTACCGAGTATAAAAGTTCCTCTTTCCTGATTGGGGCGGTGATCGGTGGCATGATCGGCTTTGATTTTGGGGGACCAATCAACAAAACCGCTTATGTCTTCAGTACGGCTGTGTTTGTCGACACGCTCGGACAGTATGGTGTGGAAGGGGCTAATCTGCTGCCGTTTACTGCGGTTCAGGCCGCGATTTCTATTGCGCCGCTGGGGGTGTTTGTCGCTTCGCGGCTGTTTAAGAATAAATTCAATGCTGAAGAAAAGAATACGGCGAATGCGGCATGTGCAATGGGACTGGTCGGGGTATCCGAAGGTGCAATACCGTTTGCTGCGGCGCATCCGTTGCAGGTCATTGTTGCCAGTGTGTGTGGCTCGGCGCTGGCTGGCGGTTTGGTTGGCCTGTGGGGGATTAAAAACTATGGCGGTTTGGGGTCACCGCTGGGGACCGTTATCGGGTATATCGAACAGCCGGTGCCGGTTGTGTCCTGGCTGCTCTGTACCGGTGCCGGTATTTTACTGACAGCAGTGATCATTGGCTTCTGGCGTCCGAAAATCGCTCAGGCTGAATAATAACTCAGGCTAAGTTAAGTAATGACATAGAAATCATGACTTGGTCAGAAGAGCGGGTCTGGCAGAATAAATTGAGGAAAGCATATGTTGAGCAAATGGTTTAAAAAATCGTCCGGGGAAGTTCGCCCCTCATTTCAGGCGGATCACGTGATCCGTGACCCCAACTCCACCAGCCGGGATCAGGCGCTGAAGTTTATTGCGCAGCAGATGTATCAGGCCGGTTATGTGGGCTCTGCGGACACTTTGTTCTCTGCATTAGTTGAACGGGAAACCAAAGATACGACAGGTTTCAAGAATGGGATCGCCACACCACATGCCAAAAGCAAGCAAGTGAAACATGCCGGGATCTGGGTGGTGCATTTTGACCATGATATTGTCTGGGAAACCATGGATGACAGCCCGGTGAAAACCGCGGTGGCGTTTGCGATTCCGGTCAAAGGGGATGAAACGGCGATGGCGCCTCTGATTGCGATTTCGCGTGCCAACATGAAGCAGGAATTTCGTGATGTGCTTAACCATGGCGATAAAGCAGCGATTACCGAGGCAATTGAAGGTGTCACCGGAGGCAAAATATGAGTGAAAAGACAGTTCATGTGATACCGCATACCCACTGGGATTTTGAATGGTATTTCACCCATCCGGAATCTTCGGTACAGCTGGTTTATCATATGGATGATCTGCTTCAGGCCCTGAGATCAGGACAACTGAATCAATATATTCTTGATGGTCAGATGAGCATTGTGGAGGACTATCTTGAACTGGTGCCGGAAAACCGGCAAGAATTGCAGCGACTGGTAAAACATGGTCATTTAAAAACCGGTCCCTGGTATACGCAGTGCGATCAGTTGATTGTGAGTGGTGAATCCATTGTCCGGAATCTGTTGTTGGGTATCCGGGCGGCGGAAGCACTGGGAAAATGCTGGATGATGGGGTACGCGCCTGATGCATTCGGCCAGAGCATTGATATGCCGAAAATTTATGCCGGATTTGGTATTCAGCACAGTGTGTTCTGGCGGGGATTATCCAGTGATACCTGCCCGTGGCGTGAATTTAACTGGCGGAGTGAAGATGGCAGCGAAGTCAGCTGTTATCAGATTCGCAACGGTTACTATCTGGCAGAACCACAGATTGCCGGTATGGCGCCGGATGATATTGTTGCGATGGTGTCTCAGGGCAGTCGCAGCACACATGTGCCGTTTCCTTTTGGCGCTGACCAGATCAAAACCGATACCGGGCTGAAAGATCGCCTTACCCATTACAATCAGCATACGCATGCCGGACATCAGTTTGTTGAAAGCAGTTATGAGGCTTTATTTGCCGGAATTCAGGCTCAGGTGAGCGAACCGTTTATCGTGGAAGGAGAGATGATTGATGCTCAGTTCTCTAAAATTCACCGCTCTATCTATTCTACCCGTTATGATCATAAGCAGCTTAATGATCAGGTGGAAACCCGCCTGACACATGTTCTTGAGCCTCTGATGGTGCTGGCGGATCATTTGGGCATTCCGTATAAGTCATCGATGGTGAACAGTATCTGGAAACAGCTGTTACGCTGTCACGCACATGACAGCGCCGGCGGTTGTAACAGTGACCGGACAAACCAGCAGATTTTGCAACGTCTGGTGCATGCCGATCAAATGTCTGCCGCGGGTGTTGACTTTTTGCTGCGTAAATTATCGGAATCTGTGGGTTGCAGTGATGTACCGGACAAAGTCGTATTTTATAACACGCTGCCATATGCCCGTTGTGATCGGGTGATTGCCGGCATGGATACAGAGCAGCCGCATTTCACCTTACATGATGAAACCGGTGCATGGGTTGACTTCACTGTGCTGAAGTCAGAGCGTTGCTATCGGGGTTCTGTCCGGCGCAGTGAAAATGAGCATGATCCATCCCTGTATTACTATCAGCATCAGATTGAAGTGATGCTGGCACTGCCCGCGCTCGGTTTGCGTTGCCTGCATGTCAGGGAAAACTCACCGCAGTCAGGGCAATCACAGCAAATGGCATGGCCGGAATTAAAACATTCGCAGTCACCGCTGCAAATGGCTCACAGCCAGTGCACGATTACCTTTGCTGATGGCCGTCTGACACTGGATGATCATCAGACCGGAGCTCACTGGCCGGACTTTCTCTTTGTCCGGGATATGGGGGACGACGGGGATAATTATGACTATTCTCCCCCGGAACAGGACTGGATTCTCCGGCTGGACTTCAGCGACACTGACGTTCAGGTCAGGCATACGTCACTCAGCCAGACCATGATGATTGAAGGTTCCTGGTTGTTGCCGGCTAATCTGGCAGAACGTCAGCAACAAAAACGCTCCGTAAAAGTACCGTTTCGTCTGGAATTGACGCTGGCGGATGAACAGCCGCTGGATATCCGGCTGGAGATTGAGAATCGGGCCTGTGATCACCGCATGCAACTGGTGTGCAGTACGGATGTGATGACCACTGACAGTGTGGCGGATACACCATTTGGTACCGTCAGCCGCCCCCACTTACATCCGAGAATTGATGACTGGCGGGAGAAAAGCTGGAAGGAAGAGCCGTCCTGTATTTATCCGTTGTTGCACCATGTCTCTTTGTGCCATCCGGAAAAATCACTGACACTGCTCAGCTGCGGGATCAAAGAGTATGAAGTCATTCAGCCGCTGAAAGGAGACACCAGTGGCTCCGGGGAAAGTGGAGATCTGGCACTGACACTGTTTCGTTCTGTGGGCTGGCTGGGTAAACCCGACCTGAAACGTCGTCCCGGTATCGCTTCGGGGCAACAGTTCAAATACATTCCGACGCCGGACAGCCAGTTGCTGCAACGGATGTCGTTCCGGTCAGGACTGATCGTAAACCGACAGTTTAATCCGGCAGAGATCATGCAGCAGTGGCAACGATTCGCGGTGCCTGCCCTGAGTTATCAGCAGCAGGAGCTGAATCGCTTTACCAATACGATGAAGTATTTCGGTGTGAATCCGCTCGAACAGCCAGTACCCGCGTTACTGAGCCTGCTTCATGTGGATGCGCCGGGACTGGTATGCAGTGCCTTGAAACGGGCTGAACCGGATGGAGACGGAGAGGGCGTGGTGATTCGTCTGTATAATCCATCGTCTTCTGCGCTGGACCATGCAGGAGAAATTCAGCTGCCGGCCGGCGTGACACAAGCCTTTGAAGTCAACCTCAATGAAGCTGTGTGCAGGGAATCAGCGATTGAAGCTGGCCGTGTCCGGCTGGGGGTGTTTGCACCGAAGCAGGTGAAAACCTTCAAATTTTTGTCAGTCTGATAAGACCAACCGAATCAGACGCGTTATGATAAGAACGGCTCCCTGCACATGCAGGGGGCGGGGAAACAGGGTTTCAGGCAGTCAGGATCCGGAAGAAGAGAATGAATAACGATTTGCAAATGACCATCGCTTATGCACGGGTCAGATTTACCCGTAAAGAGCATCAAATTGCTGATTATCTGTTGGCGAATCCGGTGCCGGATAAGATTGAGCAACTGGCAAAACAGATCAATGTCTCTGCTTCTTCGCTGACCCGGTTTACCAAAAAACTGGGGTTTTCTTCTTTCAAGGAGTTTTACTACCGCTATCAGCAGCAACTTAATGAAAAAACGCCGGTCACGGCGGATGATCAGCACAGTGCGTTGCATCATGAGTATATCAATATTATTCACCGGGTTTATGAGCTGCTTGACGGGGAAACGGCAGAGAAACTAAGCCAGGCAATCCATGCCCGGCCCGGATTTCATGTGTATGGTGCCGGATTCAGTACGCTGGCAGCCCAGGATCTCAAGCTGCGTTTCCGGCGGCTGGGAAAGTTCGTTGATATCATTGCTGATGTCGATTCTATGGATATGTACGGCCCGTTGCTGCAGGCCGGTGATTTGCTGTTGGTGATTTCGCTGAACGGGCGGAATGAGCGGCTGGTGAAATATCTTCATACCCTGAAAGAGCGGGGCGTCATACTGGTGTGCATGACGTCTGACAAAAAATCACGTATGGCCGCACTGGCGGATTATGTTTTGCTGACCTCATCACTTCACGGGGAAGAATCAACAGGTATGATTTCGGCGCAGTTACCTTTACTGATGGCCATTGATTTTCTTTATTGTCATTACATTACCCAGTTTCGTGATTCGATCGATACCTGGATGGAAACTGAGAAAAGTTATCTGCTTCCGAAATCTCAATAAACAGAGGATTTATGTTAATAGGATTTGATATCGGCGGAACCAAAACGGAAGTGTGTGTGCTGGATCATTCAGGCCATACACAGTTCAGACACAGAACACCGACGCCGCAGACTTACGATACGTTTGTAGCCACGGTTGCAGACCTGATTGTTCTGGCAGAAAAAGAGGCTGGCGAGTCGTGTCAGCAGGTTGGCATCGGTCTTCCGGGTGCTGTCAGTCCGGCGACCGGGCTGATTAAAAATGCCAACTGTACGTTTTTAAACGGTCATGATTTGCAGGCTGATTTAGCCAAAGCCAGCGGCAAGACGATTCATATCGCAAATGATGCCAACTGTTTTGCGCTGTCGGAAGCCGTTGATGGTGCCGGTAAAGACGGTGTTGTGGTCTTCGGGGCGATATTAGGGACTGGCTGCGGCGGCGGCCTGATTCTGAATCAGCAGGTGTGGGGGGGCCGGAATGCCATTGGCGGCGAATGGGGTCATAACCCGCTGCCGGGGTATACAGAAGAGAAAGATGGCCCGGTGCGTCCCTGTTATTGTGGCCGGGATAACTGTGTCGAACAGTTTATTTCCGGTACCGGGCTGGAAAAAAGCTACCGGATTAAAACGGACAAGACACTTGCAGCTCAGGATATCATCGCACTGATGCAGCAGGGCGATGTGGTGGCCGGTGAATGTTATAAGCAGATGGTTGATCAGATGGGCAGATGTTTTGCCGCGCTGATTAACGTGCTTGATCCGGATGTGATTGTCCTGGGTGGTGGTTTGTCGAATGTGGATGAATTGTACCGGGACTTACCTCAGGCAACCATGCCATATCTGTTTACAGATGTCGCAGAGTTATGTTTTAAGAAAGCAGAATATGGAGACAGCAGCGGAATTCGCGGCGCGGCGTGGCTGGGACGCTGATTTGATGTTCATCCGGAAAAAGTACCAGCCTGAATGCTGGTACTTTGTACGATCCTACCCAAACAGCCTGCATTTTGAAAAAGCAAAGAAAATCATGGCGATGGTTGAAACCGGAAATGAACCGGTATCATCACCCAAAAAGCCGGTGCAGACGCAAACCGGCTTTATCTGGTGTCAAAAGGTCTGGTATTAAAAGCAGCGTTATTGCTGTGCTTGTTTGACCCGGATTTTGCTTTTGTCGACACGGGCCAGATTCAAATGAGTGATGGCTGCTTCCGCTTCATCCTTCTCCGGCATTTCAACAAATGCGAAGCCCTTTGAATGACCCGTTTCCTGATCTAAAACCAGTGTACATCCGGATACTGTGCCGTGGGCAGAAAACAGCGCACGGATTTCGTGCTCCTGCATTGTTCGTGCGAGATTTCGAACTAAAAGTTTCATAATAAACCGCTTACTTCATTAAATTCGCGGTGATTGTCTCAGGTTCAACGGGATAAACCAAGTGAATGATGATCATGATGTTGCCGGCAGGCTGGATGAATGATTGCCGGACATGCTGCCTGATGAGTAGCGTGGTTTACCGTTGTGCGTGTTGTTGCGCATTGTGTGCACTGTCATGCATTTTGTAGCAATTGGATTTCAGAGTCTCATAAACAAACCATGAACAGTTCCGAATAACGGTATAAAAAACATTAATTTATCTTGAATTAATCCCCCGCAAGGAGAGATCCTTTTTCAGTCTGTTGACTCTGACCTGATGACACAGAAATGGTTTAGCCAGAATTGAGTGTCCCCCCTGAAAGCTGGCTCAATGATCATTTCCGGATGTTTTTTACTGAGCAACAGTCTTTCATACCCGTCTGGCTCAGATTGACCATGAACCAGATGGGTAAAGGGTGGTCAATCACCACCATAAGGCAGTACAAAACAATAATAAGACTCTGACCGGACGTGCTGCACCATACAATATGATGACCCGAAAGGAATGACTCATGAACAAATGGCTAACCGTCACGGCGATGGCTTTGGCAGGTTCTGCTCAGGCAGAAATTGCCGCGACTCATATTTACCACAATCATATGCCAAATTTCTGGCCCTACTACGATGTCAGTCAGTACGATCAATTACCCACCGGCGCCCCGATACGTTATACCTACGACGGACAGGTGGTTAACTTAAAGAAAAATCCGCCACCAAATTATACTTTTTATATTCCGGGAAGCGGGCTGCCGATGCCTCATGATGATCTGACATCTTACTATACGCATCATGCAAAAACCGGCGCGTACCTGTCGTGGCCGATGGATACCGCGAAGGCAAATCATGCGGCGCATCCGCTGAGCCAGACTCAGGTGACGATGTCTGCGGCGGTGATTAATAATGTCCAGAGTTTCGCGGAACTGGGAAACATGGACGGTTACAATCAAGGCTGGGGGAATTACTGGAAGGACGTCCGCAACAGTGTCAAAACCAGCCATAACTTTCATGCGCTGGAGACGATTCACTTTGCCGGCCATCACTCAATGGGGCCACTGGTCGGGGATGACTATTTCCTGAAAGACCTGATTTATCAGAATGTGACCTTAGCACAGGATTATTTTCTGGGTGATAGTTTTACATCATCAAAGGGCTTTTTCCCGACGGAACTCGGCTTCTCTGAGCGGATTATTCCGGTATTAAATAAACTGGGCATTGAGTGGTCAGTATTGGGAAATGTCCACTATTCCCGCACTTTGCGTGATTATCCGTATCTCAATGATCCGGGCGTTGACACGCTGGTTTCACCACCGAACCGGGCGGATATGCAAAACACCAGCGACCAGGGAAGCTGGAAGTCTCTGCCCATGTTCAATGAACAGCAGGTGACACACAACAAATTTCCTTTCGCATCCATTCCTCACTGGGTGCAGTATGTTGACCCTGAAACAGCTGAAGTATACAAGGTTGCCGGTATACCGGTTGAGCAGGCCAGTTCATGGGAAGAAGGCTATCAGGGGAGTGTGACCGCGGGTGTGTTGAAAGATTATGAGTCTGATGCTGCTGCACTGGGGCGCAAGCAATATTTTGTGATTGCCCATGATGGGGATAACTCTTCCGGCCGGGCCGGTGATGGCGGGACCTGGCTTAGTTCCGGAAATGTGACCTACGCTGATTCCGGTGTTGTGGGGATGGGCGTTGAGGAGTATCTGCTGGCCAATCCGATTCCTGCCGGTGATGTGGTCCATGTGCAGGATGGCTCATGGATTGATACCCGTGATTCTTCCGCCGATCCGACCTGGTATCACTGGCATATTCCAATGGGGGTCTGGTCTGGCCAGATGAGCGATTTTAATACAGCCAACGGGACGAGCTATACCGCTTCGCGGCAGCATATGGTGTCATTTGAGCTGGGTTATCACTATCTGGAACGAAATTTTGCCCTGTTGCAGGCTGCGGAGAATTATGCGAAGACAGCAGAACAGATCTGGCTGGATGATAACCCGGATTACTGGCATCCGAGTAGTGATCGGGACCATCAGGTCACTTATGACGGCAACCAGCTTAACCCGTGGATGATGTCTTATCCGGTGAAAGGGGATGAAAATAATAACTATGCAGGTGGTGCGAATCCGGCAGAACTGGGTTGGTATTTTTTAATTGCATCGATGGATTCCGGTTTTGGTTATTATGATGAGAATGTGGATGATGGCGTTAAACCCACGATTTCGTTTAATCAATCGCTGCACTTTACCACGCCATATGTAGAAAAAAATATCAGCAAGGACCGGACCGGACCATCGGTCTGGTGGCCACAGCGATATCCTTATAATCCTGGGAGTGTCAATAACAGTAAGGCGGAAGGCTGGGCAACCGTCTATGCGGATACACACTTTGCGGTCTACACGTATGCCTATGATGTGAGCGGGGTGAAAGATATCTCAGTCAAAATCCGTCCACACAAAGATAAATGGGCCAGTCCGACGGATAAAACTTATAAATTGTATTCCCCTGCATCCCACAGTAATGATCCTCAGGTCGATCCATCCCGGGTTGGGGCGTGGCAAAGTTATCCGATGAAAATGCGTGACCTGAGTAAAGATATCAATGGTGTCAGCTGGCAGGCATCCGGCAAGGCAACCTTTCAGGTGGTCCCTGCTGAAAAAATCGGGAATTTGTATTACACCTACTTCAATCAGTATCAGGATCAACTGCTGGATTACTATATTGAAGCAACAGACAGCAAAGGCAATGTCACCCGGTCTGATATTCAGCAGGTCTATGTGGGTGCCGGTCGCTATACGCAACAGGATAATAAAACCGTTGAGGATGTGAATGGCACTATTGCCGGGACGGATGTTTTCTTTACCGCTGATTATGTGCCTGAGAGTGAACGCCCGGTCGCAGTGATTACGCCAGAAGGCCAAAGCGTTGAAGAAGGTACAGTTGTCACCCTGAGTGCGGAACAATCCACTGATCCGGACGGTAAAATTGTCTCCTACCTCTGGAATACAGGTGAAACAACCGGCACGATCACGGTGACGGTAGACAAGCTGAGCACCTATTCGGTGACAGTGACGGACGATCAGGGGAATACTGATACGGCCAGTGTCACCTTCAGTGTGATCGGTCAGGTGGTCGCCAGCACGATTTATTATCAGAATAGCCAGGGCTGGGATAAGGTCTGTCTGCACTACAGCGTTGATGGCGGCGCCACATGGACGACCCCTCCGGGTGAAGAGATGACTCAGGTTCAGGATAACTGGTACAGCTTGAGCGTTGAATTACAGCCGGATCATGATTTGGAGTTTGATACCAGTGACTGCAACAGCAGCTGGGACAACAACGGAGGGTCAAACTATCAGGCCGGGCAGGGTGAATGGCAGCTGAGCAGTGGCACTCTGTCTTCAGGGAAACCGGATGAGCTGGCAAACCTGAAGCCTGTCGCTGTGATTACGGCGTCTGCGACTCAGACAGACATCGGTGGCAGCGTGGATTTTAGTGCCAAAGATTCAACTGACAGTGACGGGACGATTCTCAGCTATGTCTGGAGTAATGGTGCAACCGGTGAAACCACCCGGATGACTTTTGATACGGCGGGTGTGTTTACCATTGAACTGACGGTGACCGATGACGGCGGGAAATCAGCGACAACGACCCAAACGATTAAAGTGGTCGATCCTGATCAGCCTTTTACTGCAAATCTGAAGCAGCTTTATTTCCGGGGCACACCAAATAACTGGGAGACGACAGCAATGTCACTGGTCGCGGACAATACCTGGCAGGCCGAAATTAATTTTGATGGTCAGAGTGACCAGCGTTTCAAGTTTGATGTTGAAGGTGACTGGAGTCATAACTACGGTGATAATGGCGCTGATGGCACACTGGATCCATCCGGCAGTGATATTTACACCAGTGTCACAGGGCGTTATCTGGTGCAAATGAATGATGCAGACATGAACTATCAGCTGATCGCTGTTGAGTAGCAAAACGCATGTGCCTGCGACGATAAAAAGCCGGAGCGTGACTGATGCTCCGGCTTAAAGAGGCGCTTTTAAACAGAGCCTCTATTTAAAAGAGCGCCCCATGGAAGATAACCGGTCAGATTTCTCTCTGATATCTTTGGATAACTCTGCAACCAGTGTTGCCCCTTTAAGGTTATTCTGAGAAGCATCACGTATCTTTGAAACGTTCACATTGATCTCTTTGGCGACCACAGATTGCTGTTCGGTTGCTGTTGAGATTTGCAGCGAAGCATCAGATATATTTCCGATAATCTCTCTCAGAGAAGCAATGGCCTGACTTGTCTGTTCTGCAGCTTCTATCGAACCTGCGGCGGACTGCCGGCTGCATTCCATGGATTTGACCAGCTCAGCCAGTGCACTTGTGACCTGCCCCATGGTTTCCTGAATACTTTCGGTGGTTTTGTGTGTACGTTGACTCAGGGAGCGGACTTCATCTGCCACAACAGCAAAGCCCCGGCCCTGTTCACCGGCTCTTGCTGCTTCAATGGCCGCATTTAATGCCAGAAGATTGGTTTGCTCAGCGATTCCCTGTATCTCAGCCATCAGGGAGTTAATTGAGTCGAGTTTTTCAGATAATGCTTGTGTGGAATGGGTTGACTCTTCCACATTATTGACCACAGAACTGATGACAGAGCTGACCTGAGTCACCTGTCCGACCGCTTGATGACACTGTTCCGAGGCGAGTTGGACCTGATCTGAAGAGGTGGCACTGCTGTTGGCCACTTCTTCGATTGATGCGACCATTTCTTCCAGCGAGCTTGAAACGCTCTCGAGTTCCATCGATTCCTGTTCAACGTTACTTTGGGAGGCGATGGCTTCATCACCCAGGGAGATCGCCTGCTGTTTCATGACCTGACAACTGTCTGTCACCCGGCCCAGAATGGTACGGACTTTTCCTTCATACATTTTCAGCTGAAAATCAGCGATGTTGTCAGGATGCTCGCTATAAACATACCGGGACACACTGTCGTATTGCGCTTTCAGTTGATCTTCATACTTTGGCTGACGGAATAACTCAGGCCAGAATAAGCCAATGAAGACCAGCGGAATCAGGATATCTGCTATCAAACCGGCGACAGTCGACAAACCGATGATTGCGCCAATCAGCAGTAATGCGGCGAATGAACGAAACTGGATGGTTTTGACCATGGCCAGCGGTGCTGTTGGCTGACCGCGATTAAGCCGGGCGTACAGTTTCTCAGCCCGGTCCTTCACCTTTGCGTCGGGCAGCGTCCTGACCGACTGGTAACCGATACACTGATTATTTTCGTAGATTGGTGTGACAAAGGCATCCACCCAGTAATAACGGCCGTCTTTGCAGCGGTTTTTAACGGCGCCACGCCAGGGTTGCCCTGCCTGCAAATGTTCCCACATATCTTTAAAGGCTGCCTTTGGCATATCCGGGTGCCGGACAATGTTATGATTTTTCCGGTGCAGTTCTTCAAAAGAGTAGCCAGCAACCCGACAGAAAGCTTCATTCGCATAGGTAATGACGCCTCTCAGATCTGTGGTTGATACTAACTCTTCATCTTTGCCAAATGTCACTTCTTCATTCAGGATGGATTGATTTCGTTTTCGCATTCACATGACTCTCTGCTGATTGTTCATCTGCTGATGAATCTTTTTTTGTATTGATCCGGCCGATACCTATTAGCATAGATAGAGCAAGCTGACTTTTTGTAATTAAGTTTAGAATTGTGTGATGAATAATATTTATTTTTTTATTAAATTCCTTACATATAAATTAATTGTGTAACATTATGTTTCATTTATGTGTTAATTTGAAGGCTTGCAAAATGCATTGTTTACAAAGTTGTGAATTATTTATCAAAATAAAAACAAAAACTTAAAGGACGCTCATCTCAGATCATAGTGAATCAGCGGAGAAACCTGACATGAAACACGTGATGCCGGATATCGATGGAACCCTGATTCAGTCGTATGAATTTGATGAAAAATATTCTCTGGACGCGGGCTGTGAAACGACAGGGATTGAACTGATGAATGATTGGGAAATGTGTCCCAATGTGACGGATCGGAGAATTCTGCAAACCTTTATTCACCCAGAGCGTGTTTATCTTTCATAACCTCCAGCAGGAACGGCGATGAAAGATAAACACGCTCTGGTCTGTTGGCCCCATCCGTGGGTTTTGCCGGAAATGATTCAGCAGTAAAAAAAATCAAACCCGGTAAAATCTTCCGGTAAAAACGGGTTATCCAGATAAATCACATGCCGGTGTTTTAAGCGGGCACGACGGATGTATTTCCCATAATGCCGGTAGACCAGCTGCGCCATTTCACCGCTTTCGCAGCAATGTTGCGCTCTGGTATTCAATAACCGTTTCAAATCGGGTCGTAACGGGGAAACATAGAACACCAGTGGCAGCGGATAGTAGATTAATGTGGTGGGCTCGATACACAGATCTTTTGCAATCTCCGGATGCTGGCTGAGAATTTCTTCAGCTTCATTGATACCCAGAGAGACATAATCACATTCCCCCTGCTGCAATGCATGAAGGATATCCCTGATGTTGCCTGCCTCACAGACCGGAAGGTGATTATGGCGGAATATGTCCGCGTCAGCCCATGTTGCAGGAATACCGGCTGTTTTTTCCTGTAACAAATCCAGTGTGACGGACTGAAATAAGGGAATATCATTCCGGCGGATAATGAGCAACCGACAGCCGAGAATTCCTTCACAAACCGGGTGGGGGACAGAGAAAAACTGACGGTGTGAGAATTTCTGGTTGCCAGCCACGGTCACGAATAAATCGACACCACGAAAAAAGATGTTGGACTCGTCTTCTGCGTTTGGGTAGTCGGTCATATCGTTCTGAATCTCTGAAGGAGACTCAGAACCAGCAAGCAGATATTGCAACACATCCAGCTCATGATGTTGTCGTGCCGTTGATTTATTACCATTCCAGAAAATGACCATTCTTTTCTCCTTGCCTTCATTGCCAGCAATTCGCTGTAAAAAACATCACCAAAGATCAACAGACCCGGATTGGATCTTAGATCAAAATGACCATGAAAAGAAAGCGCTTTCTTTGTGATATTGTGTTCAAATACGACAAAAAATAATGCAGCGCTGTTCTGTGAGGTTGTCAGGCGTATTATTCTGGCATTATTAAAAGTCATTGACTGATTGAGTATAAATATAACTTATTGTTAAATAATATTTTTTATTTTGTTCTTCTTTTCTTTGTTCAACTGTGGCAGATAACATTTATGTGATCACTGATTCGTTTTAACGAGATTTTATTTGAAGAATACTGAGAAAATGAACAGAATCATAAGAAAGCGCTTTCTTTTATGAATTTGCAATAAAAAGGATAATGTGATGCAGAAGAAAACCCTGATTGCCTCTATTGCTGCTGGTTTCATATCTATCGCTGCTCATGCCAGTCAAGAGATTAAACAAGGCGGAACACTGACCGTGCCGATTATTAATACGGGATTTGTGCAAAATTTTAATCCGTATACGACGAAAGATTTACTCAATGGCATCATGTTTGAGCCTTTACTGGTGTTCAATAATATGACCGGTAAAACGGATTTCCGCCTGGCAAAGTCTTATCAGTATTCCGGTGATTTAAAAACGCTGACACTGACATTACGTGATCAACTGAAATGGTCTGATGGCAGCCCGCTAACCGCTGATGATGTGGTCTATAGCCTGACAATGACAAAAGCGTATCCGGCATTTGATCTGAAAGGGATCTGGTCCGGAAAGAATTTACAGTCAATTACAGCGAAAAATGCAACGACGGTTGTTTTTCAGCTCAAAGATGCTGACTCAACATTTGTCTGGAATCTGGAAAACTATCATATTTTGCCCAAACATATCTGGTCCAAAGCGTCAGACCTGAGCAAGTTTACTAACCCGAATCCGGTTGGCAGCGGACCAATGACCACGGTGAAATATGTCAAACCACAGCAGATGAAGTTGTGCCGTAATCCAGCATATTATCTTGAAAACCGTCCGTATCTGGATTGTGTGGTGTACCGCTCATATAACGATAACTCTCAGATTCAGCCTGCGCTGATTAAAGGAGAGATTGACTGGGGGTCGAACTTTATCGCAGATGTTGAGTCCACATTCGTGGCCAAAGACAAGGCCAATAACCATTTTTGGTATCCACCAAATGATGCGATTCATCTGTATATGAATACCAGGAAAAAGCCGTTTGATGACCTGCGGGTGCGTCAGGCGTTGTCGATGGCTTTGGACCGCAAGGCGATTGTCGATATTGCTGCTTATGGATACCCGACTCCCAACTTCAATGTGGGTGGCATCGGTGAGCTGTATAAAACTTATATTGATGCCAAAGTGAATCAAAAATACGGCTATCTGACCAGATATGATGTAAAAAAAGCCCGGTCTCTGCTGGATGAAGCCGGTATTGTTGACCGCGATGGTGATGGTTTCCGGGACAACAAAGACGGTTCGCCCATTGACCTGAAGATTGAAGTCGTCAACGGCTGGACGGACTGGATTCAGGTGGTGCAGATGGTCAGTGAATATTTTGCTGATGTCGGTGTGAAAGCCGGTGTCAAAATGGTGGACTGGGCGGTCTATGATAAAAACCTGAAAGACAGCAATTACACCATGGCTATTAACTGGTCACTGGTGGCAACGAACCCGATTCTGGCCTATCAGGATTATTTTTCCACCGCCCGTATTGGTAAAACATGGCATGCTGGTCATGGCATTCATACTCCGGAAACCGACAAATTAATCGAGAGCTTCGGCAAGACAGCTGATGCGGGTCAACAACAAGAGATTCTTTCTCGCCTGCAGGCGTTTACTGCGCAGCAGATGCCATTTATTCCGTTATTTTCTAATCCGACCTGGTTCCAGTACAGCACGAAAAAGATTGTCGGCTGGCCGGATGCTGAGCATCCTTATGTGCAGCCCGTCTGGTATTACGGCGGTAAGCGCGTGATTATTTTAGATCATTTGCATCTGAAATAACCGGTGTGTATTGAATAAGGCAGCGGAGCCGTGATGTCACAATGACGGCTCCGGTGTAAAAGGCTTGGGTATGAGATTTTTATTTCGGCGCTTTAGTTTTTACTTTACAGCTTTTCTGATTGCGATTTCTTTCAACTTTATGTTGCCCCGTTTAATGCCGGGCGATCCGGTGGATGCCATGTTTGCGGCAGCACAGGGCAGAATGGAGCCATCACAAATGGATGCGGTACGTGAGATGTATGGCTTTGCTGACGGTAATTTGTTTGAGCAGTATATATCGTATCTGAAGAGTGTTTTTACGCTCGACTTAGGGCCATCGGTGCTGATGTTTCCGGTCAGTGTTTCTGACGTCATTGCAATGGCGCTGCCGTGGACGATGTTTCTGGCGCTTGGATCCCTGATTGTGTCATTAATTATCGGTGTCAGTATCGGGACTTACGCCTCGTATCACCGGCAGGGATTCTTTGGTCAGGTGGTGCCGCCGGTGCTTGCGTTCATCAGTAATTTTCCTTACGTCGTAACCGCTTTGCTGCTGTTTTACTTTTTGGGTTTGAAACTGTCGCTGTTACCGCTGGCTTATACCTACGACCCGGCCATTGAACCCGGACTGACAACGGAATTCATCGGCAGTGTTGCCAGACATGCTGTGTTGCCGGTGGGGTCAATGGTTGTGGTTGGCATTGCAACCTGGGTGTTTAACATGCGTAATGCGATGATCAATGTGCTGGGCGAAGATTATGTCACCATGGCTGAGGCAAAGGGCCTGAGTGGTTTCAGGGTGATGTACCGGTATGCCGGGCGCAATGCGATTCTGCCGGTGGCAACTGCGATTGCGATGGCGATTGGTTTCTCATTTGCCGGTTCCGTGATGACGGAGGTGGTTTTTAACTATCAGGGATTGGGAAATATTCTGCTCAAAGGCATTGTTGCCCGCGATTATCCGCTGATTCAGGCGATTCTGCTGATTCTGGTGACGGCAGTACTGACCGCGAATTTCATCGCCGATTTACTCTATGTCTGGCTTGATCCCCGGATTTCAAACTGAGGTGTCATATGGATAATTGCATGAATTCAGAACCATCATCCGGGCCGGAAAAAAGGACTGCTGAGCCACGTTTGTCCCGGAAAAAAATCACCAAAGTGTTTGCTAAAGTTTATGCATTTTTCTACGGCAATCCACCGGCTATTCTGGGCGGATTATTACTGACGATTATTCTGACAGCCGCTGTATTTGCGCCGGTTCTGGCCACGCATAATCCGGATAAGCGTGTTGCCCGGCCACATGTGGCACCGAATGCAGAATACATACTCGGGACAACCCGGAGCGGGCGGGATGTGTACAGTCAGGTCATTTATGGGGCAAGAAAGTCGCTCACAGTGGCGGTTTCTGCCGGCATTATTGCGATGTCACTCGCCGTCTTCATCGGTGTTTCTTCGGGGTATCTGGGCGGGAAAACAGATGAGCGGCTGAACTTTTTAACCAATGTTTTTCTGGTATTTCCACAGTTGCCGCTGCTCATTGTGCTGGCTGCCTTTCTGGGGCAGGTCAGTTCGCTGGTCATTACCCTTTTGCTCGGGGTGACGTCATGGCCATGGGGCGCGCGGGTCATCCGTTCGCAGACGATGGCGATTCGTCACAAAGAGTTCATTATTTCGGCTGAAGTCATGGGAGAGTCGAAAATTCGGATTATTCTGGCCGAAATATTACCGAATCTGACTTCGATCGTGTTTGGTGGATTTTTAGGCACGGTGATTTATGCAATGGGAGCCGAAGCCGGGCTGGGGATTCTGGGACTCGGCGATGCAACAGAGGTGAGCTGGGGCTCGATGTTGTACTGGGCACAGACCTCTTCTTCTTTATATACCGGCGCATGGTGGGAAATGCTGGTACCTGCACTGGCGCTGGCCATGACGGGGGGGGGCTCTGGCGCTGATAAATATGTCGATTGATCAGGTCAGTAATCCGAAACTGAGAACCGGGCCACACATGAAACTGTGGCGCAAACTTAAAAAAGAAGCGGATAAACGACGGGGGTTGAAATGAGTTATCTGTCCGGCAGGCCTTATTTGTCTGATGCTGCCCCGTTACTGGAAATTCGCAACTTGTGTGTGGATTATGTTTCTCCCAACGGTGTGGCCCGTGCTGTCAATCAGGTGAGTCTTTCACTGGCGCCGGGGGAAACACTGGGGATTGCCGGTGAGTCCGGCTGTGGAAAAAGTACGCTGGCTTTTGCGATCTCCCGGCTGCATAAAGCGCCGGCACTGATTTCAGAAGGTGAAATTCTTTATCAGGGGACGGATGTCCTTAAAATGAATGAGAGACAGCTGAGAAATTTCCGCTGGAATGAAGTGTCTGTGGTGTTTCAAAGTGCGATGAATTCCCTCAACCCGGTGATTACCATTGGTGAACAGTTGACGGATGTGATTCGTGCTCATAAAAAAGTGACCGCCCGGCAGGCCAGAGAGCGTGCAGCCGAACTATTGAACATCGTTGGTATTCATGCTGACCGGCTGCAGAGTTTTCCACATCAGTTGAGCGGTGGCATGAGACAGCGGGTTGTCATTGCAGTCGCGCTGGCGCTGGAGCCTAAACTCATCATTATGGATGAGCCGACTACTGCGCTGGATGTGGTGGTTGAACGGGAAATTCTCAATGAGCTTTATGACCTGAAGCGTCAGTTTGGTTTCTCGATTCTGTTTATCAGCCACGATCTGAGCCTGATGGGTGAAATTGCTGACCGTATTGGCGTGATGTATGCGGGGAATCTGATTGAAATGGGTGAGGCCCGCCATGTGTTCGGTGATCCACAACATCCTTATACCAAAGGTCTGATTTCATCCTTTCCGACCATCCACGGCCCGAAGGAGCGATTATTTGGTATTCCGGGCCATCCCGTCAGCCTGCTCAATCTTCCGCCCGGATGTAACTTCCGCGAAAGATGTCATGTTTGTGATGCCACTTGCGGGAAAAAAGAACCCGTACTCAGACAGGTTGCCAATGGCAGTCTTGTTTCTTGCCATTTACTGTAGACAGGAGAAAATCATGGACACAGCGAATCAACCGGAAGTGATCTTATCTGTCAGTCATCTGGTCAAAGATTTTCCTGTCGGCCAGTCTCTCAAGGCTGAGCTGATGCGGGCCGTCAATGATGTCTCTTTTGACTTATGCAGAGGAGAAGCTTTAGCGATTGTCGGAGAATCCGGTTCAGGAAAGAGTACCGGCGCAAGAATTCTGACCCGGATTGATGATGAAACGGCAGGTGAGATACATTTCAAAGGCCAGCCGCTGGCAGAGTTTATCCGGCAGAACGGGGCGCTGGAATATGCCCGGCAGGTCCAGATGATTTTTCAGGATCCCTTTGGTTCTCTCAATCCGGTTCATACAATTTTTCACCATATCGCCAGACCATTACTGATTCATCACCGGGCGAACAAGCGGACTGTCCATGCGCGGGTATATGAATTACTGGAACTGGTCGGCTTATCTCCGGCAAAAGAGACGGCTGAAAAGTATCCCCATGAGCTGAGTGGCGGACAGCGTCAGCGGGTCGCGATTGCCCGCGCGATAGCGGTTGACCCGGAAGTCATTCTGGCTGATGAACCGATTTCGATGCTGGATGTGTCCGTTCGTCTGGGGATTCTGAACCTGATGTCCGATTTGAAGGACAACTATGGTATTTCATTTATGTATATTACGCACGATATAGCAACGGCCCGTTACTTTGCAGAAAAGACCGCGGTGATGTACGTCGGACATATGGTTGAGTGGGGAGATAGTGACAGTGTCACTCAAAATCCGCAACACCCATATTCACAGCTGCTTCTGTCGGCGGTGCCTGAAGCAGGCAGGACCGGAAAGAGAGCGTTGTCAGCAAAAAAAGGAGAAATTCCGCTATGGAAGCCGGATAGTGTGGGGTGTCCGTTTACATCACGGTGTCTGAAAGCCAGCGAAGTCTGTGCACAATCCCTTCCCGGGCCAACGAGGGTGAGTGAGGGGCATTATGCGCGTTGTCATCATCTCTGAAAGGCGGATGACAGGAACAATTTTAAATACAGTCTATTTTTTATAGCTTAAAGAAAGCGCTTTCTTTGTGGGTCCTGTAAGCAGAAACAGGCTTTCTTTAGCCGGGAATGAAATTATGAATCTTGAGCATCAAATGAATTCAAAAACAGAAGGAAAGTTCGTTGAACTAAAGGGGGAACGCTATTATCAGATTGAAAATGTCGATCAGATGGCACCTTTTTTCATCAGTGTGGTTTCTTCAGGCGATCACTGGCTGTTTATTTCATCAGCAGGTAGTTTATCCGCGGGCCGTATCCGGCCTGAGAATGCACTTTTCCCTTATAAATCGGTGGATCATATTCACGAAAGTGCCGGGAACACCGGGCCGAAAACGATTATCTGGGTGAGAGACAAAGACAAATGGTGTATGTGGGAGCCGTTTAACTCACATCACGATCATCTGTATATCGTGACACGTAATCTGTATAAAAGCGCTCTGGGCGATAAGATTCTGTTTGAGGAAATGAACCATTCACTTGGCATGCGATTCCGCTATAGCTGGAATACCAGTGAACGTTTTGGTTTTGTTCGCCAGAGTGAACTGACGGATTTGTCTGGTTTGGATCGGGAAACGGAAGTACTGGATGGTATTCAGAATATTCTGCCATCCGGCGCACCACTGGCGGCACTGCAGACCCGGAGCGCTTTGGTTGATGCGTATAAGTGGAATGAAAAACTGCCGGAGAGTTCACTGGCTCTGTATAGCATGTACGCCAAACTGAGCGACCGTGCGGAACCGGCGGAGTCTTTAAGAGCGACCACGGTGTTTAGTGTGGATGAGGAAAGCCGCTGTATTTTGCTCTCCAGTCAACAACTGAATGACTTTCGTCACCGGCGGCCGTTGACCGGGGAGGATTTAACCCGCGGCGTCCGGGGAAGCTACTTTATCTGTAAAACCGGCTTGCTGCAGGCTTCTCAGAGCAAATCATGGATGATTGTCGCCGATATTGATAAGAGCCACAGCGATATTTCCCGGTTGAGGGCGGTGATGTCGGATTCATCCTGCCTTGCCAGCGTGATCGAAGACAGTGTTGCGTTAAACCAGAAAGAGCTGATTGACCTGATGTCCGGCGGGGATGCCTGGCAAATGACGGCAGATGAAAATACGCACGTCCATCATTATGCCAATGTGCTGTTTAATTCGATGCGGGGTGGTATTTTTGAGAATAACTATGAAATTAATAAGCAGGATCTGATCGCTACCATCGGCAGAACCAACCGGTTGATCGCAGATAAATATGCCGATTTCTTTGATTTGATGCCAGATGCCTTCACTCATGCAGATTTGATGAGTGAATTGACTGAGTCCGGTGATCCGCAGCTGATTCGTCTGGGGTATGAATATCTGCCGCTGACCTTTGGCCGCAGACATGGTGACCCGAGTCGTCCCTGGAATCATTATGAGATTAAGCTCAAAGATGAGCATGGTGAGAGATTACTGTCTTATCAGGGAAACTGGCGGGACATTTTCCAGAACTGGGAAGCGCTGGCGCTCAGTTATCCGGGGTTCATTTTTTCTTTTCTGGCTAAATTTGTGAATGCTTCCACGATCGATGGCTATAACCCGTACCGGATAACCAAAGAAGGTGTGGACTGGGAGATACTTGACCCGCAAGACCCGTGGAGCAATATCGGTTACTGGGGAGATCATCAGATCATTTATCTGCTTAAGTTTTTCGAATTAGCTGATAAGTATCAATATGACGGATTGGTGAAGCTGATGGCTCAGGACATTTTCAGTTATGCCAATGTGCCGTATGAACTCTGTTCGGTTGAAAAACTGTTTGAAAATCCGAAAGACACCGTGTCATTCAATCATGCGCTGCAACACCGGATTGAAGCACGGGTACAGCAGATGGGGAGTGATGGCCGGTTAATCGCAGACCGCAATGGTGAGGTTTATCTGGTCAACCTGACTGAGAAAATGTTGGTACCACTGCTGGCGAAACTCAGTAATCTGGTTTTGGATGGCGGTATCTGGCTCAATACACAGCGCCCTGAGTGGAATGATGCAAATAATGCGATTGTCGGCAATGGTCTGTCGATGGTGACGCTGTACTATCTTCGTCGCTACGTGAGTTTTATGCAGAAGCTGATAAAGGATATACCATCAGCCGTTGCTGTCTCGAAAGAAGTCCTGGAATGGGCATTGAATATTACCCGGATTTTACAGGATGCAACACAGGCGATTCATCAGGGAACGGTGAACCGGCAGACAAGGAAATCGATTCTGACACGGCTGGAAAAAGCGGCAGATGATTACAGACAGCGGGTCTATCACCTGAATGGCTTTTCCGGGAAAACTGTTGTTGAAACTGCTGTCTTGAGAGAGTTGCTGACATTGAGTGAGGCCGTACTGGATGCTTCCATCGCGGGTAACCGCCGCCAGGATGGTCTGTACAATGCTTATAATATTGTGACTTACAGCCGTGAAAGTTTAACGATTGACACGCTTTATCCAATGCTGGAGGGCCAGGTCGCTGTGTTGAGTTCTGGTGTTCTGACACCGGCGCAGGCTGTTGAATTGCTTGATCATCTGTTTACCAGCGAGATGTACCGTGAAGATCAACACAGTTTTATGCTGTATCCGGACAGAGATTTGAGTTCATTCCTTGAGAAAAACCTGATTCCGGCTGAATGCGTCCGGCAGAATCCGCTTCTTGTCAGCATGACAGAAAAAAATGATCGGCGGATTGTGCAGACGGATGATGCCGGAGCATCTCATTTTCATCCTGAGTTTGAAAATGCGGCTTTACTGCGTGAAGCGATTGACCGTGTCCGGAGTGACTATCCTGAACAACCCGAATGTGCCTGGCAGCAACTTGAGCAATTGTATGAAACGGTCTTTCACCATAAAGCCTTTACCGGTCGCTCCGGTACGATGTTTGGCTATGAAGGGCTGGGTTGTATCTACTGGCATATGGTTTCCAAGTTACTGCTGGCAGTACAGGAAAATTATCTGGCTGCCTGGAGACAGAATCCTGCAAGTGAGGAAACGGGCCGTCTGGCCAGTTATTACTATCTGGTTCGCGAGGGGATTGGTTTCAATAAAACGCCGGATGAGTATGGTGCATTTCCGACCGATCCCTATTCCCATACGCCGAAGCATGCGGGCGCTCAGCAACCTGGCATGACAGGGCAGGTGAAAGAAGAGATCCTGACCCGTTTTGGCGAACTGGGCCTGATGGTGAATTCCGGGCGTATTTCTGTGTCGCCAACCCTGTTGAAAGCCAGTGAGTTTCTCAGTCATTCATCTTTATTTACCTGCCTGAATTTATCCGGGGAACAGCAAAGCTACGTTTTGCAAGCCGGTCAGCTGGCCTTTACATTCTGTCAGGTGCCTTTTATTTATCAGCTGACAACAGAGCTGAGCGGGACGGTGACACTGACACTCAAAGATGAAACAACGGTGCTTTACGACTCTCTGACGCTTTCGACTGATATGAGCGCCAGTATTTTTGAACGTAAAGGTGAGATCAGCAAGGTGTTGGTCACGGTACCTGAATCGATCATGATGAAATAGCGGTATTTGTCTGACTGTTTTTTATGGTGATATTTTTGGGGAACATGTGCTGATAGATCATGTTTTTCATGACGATGCTTATCAATCACAATGACGTTTTATCATCCTGACTCCTTCGGAACAAACAATTCGTCATCATTACCCCGGCCCCACATGAGTGGGGCTTTTTTCTTATGATGGTCGACTGGCCTGATGAAGTTTGATCGGTCGGCTGAGGGATTATGAGGTGAGATTTTTGACAGACTCTCTGATGACCAGCTCAGGGATCAGTTTATGTGTAAAGGATGCTTCCCGCTTATTGACCAGCGCCAGAACCCCTTTGGCTGCTTCAACTCCCATTTCATCCACAGGGAAATTGATAGTCGTCAGTTTTGGCCGGATGTGCTGACTGTGCGTGTCGTTATCAAAGCCAACCACAGAAATATCTTCTCCGATTGATAAGCCGCGCTCTGCGGCAACGTCATACACGGCGAGGGCTATATTATCATTTTGACAAAAGATGGCGGTGATCTCCGGGTCTCTGTCGAGTAACCGGCGGGCGACTTCATGATTGCCCTGATGGTCAAAACGCCCCTCAACAATCAAATTGGCATCAAACGCAATACCGGATTCACTGAGTGCATTACGATAACCCTGCAAACGATCCCGGCTGTCACATTTGCTCAGCTGACCCGAGATACAGGCAACTTTATGATGACCATTTTCCAGTAAATACCGGGTTGCAAGATAACCACCCAGTTCATTATCAATGTAGATGCAGTGTGCTGCGATTTCAGGAATATACCGGTTCAGCAAAATGGTGGTTTCCTGTTGCCTGACGACTTCTATCAGTTCATCGTCAGAAAGGGTATCGGAATGAATAATTAATCCATCGACCTGTTTTGACTGTAAAAAATTAATTGAGTCCACTTCTTTGGTATGAGATTCCTGACCACTGGTCACAATCAGGTGAATATTATTCCGGCGAACGGTGTCTTCAGCGTGATGCATGAGAGGCCCGTAGAATGGGCCGTCCAGAGAACCAACCAGCATGCTGATGCTGTTTGACCGGCTGGAAGCGAGTGCCTGTGCAAAGGCATTTGGTTTATAACCCAGTTGCTCAATCGCATCGAACACTTTTTTCCGGTTGGCTTCCTTGACGGTCGGATGTCCGTTCAGTGCTCTGGATACGGTGGACTGAGATACTTTTGCCAGTTCCGATACTTCTTTAATTGTTATCAATGAAACGCCCTCCCGATGATGTTTCAAAGAGATATACCCAAGTAACCTCCATCCTGAGGTCACTTGGGTATAAGTTGCTGAAAATACTATTTTATACTCAAACAACCTGAAGATGCATTATTCAGCGAGTTTCCTTTACCGCCGGGTTGTTGAGGTTGTGTGTGATGCATCCGATTTTTCCGTTTCAGTCCGGCATTATGTAAATCAACCATGAAGAAAGCGCTTGCAAGAAAGCACTGCATCCACAGGTCCATTTCTGTGTCACATCACTTCGAAAGGCGGGTGCATTCCTTCAGTTTTTTCCTTGAACTGGACCTGTTTTTGATGACGCTCTGGCGCCCATCTGGATATATCTTAGCACGGGATTGAATGACTCATCAGAAGAATCATTGTCATCAGTTTGATTCGGAATGTAAATCATCTTATTGATAAAAGAAAGCGCTTTCTTTTCTGGTATTGATCACGGTTTTGATGTGTTAGATTGTTTTATAGTCATTTTTTGTCTCAGGCAGGTCGTTTTATTCTGTTATTAAGGGTAAATCGTGCTTTTTTGTTATTCCCTGGGGGGAACTGCCTGATTTTTTATAACTATAAAAGAAAGCGCTTTCTTTGTCGGGGCGTAAAAATGTGAAACATGGAGTGAATATGAAACTTTCTAATCTTACGATGGCGTGCCTGGTTGCTACGGCCAGTTTATCGGCAGTGCCTGCGGCTTATGCTGAAAAATCTGATGGGTTTGAATTTCACGGTTATTTTCGTGCCCTTGGACTTTACAGTAAAAATGACGATTTCAAACGTTCTAAATTTCCGGCCTCAAAAGAGCGTCTGGGTCGTTTGGGAATTGAATCTGACAGCCATTTTGAACTGGCTCTGCAGAAAAATTTTGAAAACGATACCGGGCAGAAAATCCGGATTAAAACTCGTGCTGGTGCGGATAATGCCAAATCCGCCGGGGTGAATCAGCTGGGTGAAAATGCGGATGCAGCAAACAGTGATATCGGCATGGTCGAAACTTTTGTTGAATTTGATGGCGTGACAGAGACCGGGACACTCTGGGGCGGCACCCGGTTTTACGGTAAAGATAACTACATTTTCATGACCGATTTTTTCTATACCGATATGTCTGGTACTGGTGTGGGGATCGAGGGCATTGAGCTGGGTGGCTATCAATGGGATTTTGCTTATGTCGCCAGTGATGATGCTGAAGGCGATTTTTGGGCAACCAATGCCAATAACCCGATGCATGCATTGCATGTTGGGGTCGATTTGGGTGGCGTTGAACTCCATGCCATGGGGAAATACCTGCCTGACAATGATGTTGACGGCACTCAATATGCAGATAACGGGCTGGAGATGACGGCTATCGTGCATACAGATCAGTTCTTTGGCCTGTCAGACAAAGGGTTTACCAAATACATTGGCCAGATAGGTAAAGGTCTGGGGTCCGGGCAACTGCTGGGCGGGACATTGACAACATATAATGCATGGAAACCAGGCAATGGTGCGCTTGAAGGTCCATCGCAAATGAAGAAAGTTGAAAGTGGTGATATTTCAGCCCGCGCTTTAATCTGGGGCGGCTACTTCTTTGAGAGCGGTGTCAGTGTTTTTCACTCAATTCAGGGGCAGTATAACGATTTGGATAACGGTGGCAAAGACAGCTGGTTGTCGGCAATGGTCAGACCAACATTTCCGGTTTCGCAAAATTTTTCTATCGTGACTGAAGCTGGTTATCAGTATAACCGCTGGGAAGATGCCAGTGGTTCAGGGGATCACGCGACCAACTATAAACTTACGGTTGCCCCGACAATTGTGGTCCCAACCGGCTTTGGTCCCGCACCTGAAATCCGCTTTTTAGCTACATATCTGGATGGGTCGATGCGGGATAAAGCCGATTTACTGGTCGGTATTCAGGCGGATATGTGGTGGTGATTTCTCTGGTCTGAGTCTCCGGTTCTGATTGAATGAATCGTTTTACACTGGGTCACAGAGGGGTGCAGTGTAACGTTCATCCGGGTCAACAGACTCTGGGGAAAACTGATATTGAGGACTAAATACCAGTTCCTGATTGTAGGTCACTCAGGCAGATATCGAACACAGACACGCATAAACCCATCCTTGGGGCTCTGCCGCGCCTTCCCTGGCGCGGAAGGTCTGCTTATCGATATCTGCCTCGTTACCAAAAGTGGAGCATATTTAGGAACAGGTATTTAGCTTTTATTGAGGAGAAGCTTTGATTGAGGAGAAACTTTTATTGAGGAGAAGCAATGGGAACGGCTCAGGCACTTAACAAACGTATGTCTATTGTTGCCCTGACATGGCCGATATTCGCAGAAGTGCTGCTCCGGACGGCGTTGGGGACGAGTGATGTCTTTATGTTGAGCAGTTATTCCGATAAGGCGGTGTCTGCGGTTGGCGTGATTACCCAGCTCACCTTCTTTCTGATCATTATCTCAGCATTTGTCAGCAGTGGCACCGGCATTCTTATCTCTCAATATAATGGCGCCGGGCGATCAGAAGAATCTTCTCAGGTTGGCGTGGCAAGCGTCATGTTATCGCTTGTGATCGGTGTGTTGCTGAGTCTGCTTGCGGTGGCCGGAACAATCTGGTGCTTACCTTATTATGGTATGGAAGCACAGGTCGAACAGTATGCCGCAGCGTATCTGTTGATTACCGGCGCGATGACTTTCAATCTGACGATCAGTATTGTACTGACAACGATTTTGCGCAGTTATGGCTATTCCCGTTCGCCGATGGTGGTTAATTTGATCAGCGGTATCTGCAATGTCATTGGAAATTATATTGCCCTGTTTCAGCCCTTTGGACTTCCGGTCTATGGTGTAGAAGGGGTCGCAGTGGCAACGGTGTGCAGTCAGGTGATCGCAACACTGATGCTCTGCTATATCCTTGCCCGCAGTGATATCCGGTTACCTTTATCCGGCTTCCGGGTCATTCCGAAGGCGATATATACCCGGATTCTCAGTATTGGCGGGATGAATGCCGGTGAGATTCTCTCTTATAATCTGGCACAGATCTGTATTACTTATTTTGTGGTGCAGATGGGGACGTCATCACTGGCTGCGTTTACTTACGCTCAGAATATTTCCCGTTTTTCTTTTGCTTTTTCCCTGGCTCTGGGACAGGCTGCACAGATACAAACCGGCTATTATGTCGGTCAGGGACGCTCCGGAGTCATTCTGAAAAAAGTGCAACGCTATTTTGTCGCCGGATTTCTGGTTTCAATGATTGTAACAGGGTCGGTTTATCTTAGCCGGGATCATTTGCTGCCACTTTTTACTCAGGATGCCGATATTTTACATCTGACCGGCAGCTTATTATTGATTTCTGTGTTTCTTGAAGCCGGCCGGGTATTTAACCTGATTTTTATCTCTGGTCTGAAAGGTGCCGGTGATATCAAATTCCCGGTCCAAATCGGCATTGTCAGCATGTGGGGAAATGGTGCTTTTCTCTCCTGGCTGCTGGGGATCTTTTGGGGGCTGGGTGTGCCCGGCGCCTGGATTGCGATGTCGGCGGATGAAATTATCCGGGGATGGATGATGATGCTTCGCTGGCGTTCAAAGGTGTGGATGAAAAGTGCCCGGTTTTAGCCGGCTTGTATGCCGGGCATGGTGCCCGGCAGTCTGAGGATTCCTAAAATCCTGCAATTGCGTCCGGCACCTGATAAATGCCCTGACGATATCTGAGAATGTGGGTGAGTTTCTGTTCGGGTTGATTAGACTGGATACATTCTCCCTGAACCATCGTCGTGGTATAACTCTGGCGGGTTGTTTTGACGATGAGCGGTGCAAAATGATCGTGCTGTTTGTTCTTGCCCATCATAATGACACTTTTGTCTGAACTGAAATCCCCGTCACAACGGCCATCATATTCGCCCCCATCACTGCTTACTTTCAGATAACTCATGACCCGGCTGACTTGCTGATGGTCATAAAAATAAAGGCTGAGTAATTCCATGCTGAAAGGATTGACGGATGATGAACCGCTTTTCAGTATTCTGACACCAAATGCTGTGGTGTTCTCATTCAGCTTATACCGGGCAGTATCCAGTTTGATCTGAGAGACGTAGATTGCATCTGAAGAGAGCGTGCCTCTTTCTGTATAGTGGCTGAGAATCTTGTTCTGTTTGACGGAGACAATAAACAGCTCCAGATCGGCATCAATGGCTTCTCTTGATTCTTCCTCATTGAATGCGGTATCGGCTTTCACTGCGATAATCGCCAGTTCCGGCCGGGCCGGCCAGATTTTGCACTGGGTGACGGTGTCATACAGCGAAACAATCCGTTGCCGTTTATCATGCAAATGTAGCCGTTCTCCGTAGTCGCCCATTTCTGCGTGTGGGTAGGCTTTCATCAGCGTATTAAGCACACCGTGGTCACAAAATCCTGCCGCGTGTGAGGCAGCGGAAAAAAGCAGAAGAAGAAAAGGAGAAAATTTCATTTGTCGTCCTGTCATGATATAAGCAAGTGGATTGACGGCAACCGGCACCCGGTTCACCCGTTTTTATCTGTTGGGTTATCACACCGGACAATAAAGGATGCTGCGATTAAAAACAACATTTTTTATTCCGGAAAAAAGGGTCAGGGCCAGTGAACCCGGCAGGGGTGGAGTGGATGAGAAAATAAACAGAAGGAAGTCCATCGTGAAAGCTGAATTTAAACCGGTTAATCCTGACAAAGATTTCTCATTTTGCGTGGCAGCCCGCAGGGATGCTTATCTTTGCAGTTTTGGCAGTGAGAAAGGATTTGAGACATTTCTGTCAGGCTATCAGGCGCGCATGTGTGAAAGGCTGACGCAGCCAGAGTGGCACTATTATCATGTCTGGGTGGATGGGGAGATCGCCGGACAACTGGAATTTCGCAATGTTTCCCCGCAACCGGAAACGGGTTATGTGAATCTGATTTATCTGCGTCCGGCATTCCGGGGCGCCGGGCTGGCTGATGAATTGCAGCAGTTTATCTGCCGGACGCTGTCTCAGGCCGGATGTAAACAGATGATGCTATCTGTCAGCCGGACCAATCAGCGGGCGCTCAGTTTTTATAAGAAATCAGGCTGGAAATATTTACGCCCGAATCCGAAACATCCGTTGACTGACTTCCTGTTGTATGTGCTTTAAAAATTAACCAGTCCTGCAAGCAATCTTGTCAAGTATGAGATTGATCCTTGCCTGCCTGTCTCAATTGTATTAATTTGCTCTGGTAATTGATACAAAGACATATTGAATTAAAATTCTCAGGGCGGGGTGTAATTCCCCACCGGCGGTATGTTCCCGGCACAGATTTTTAACCGGGAATGAGCCCGCGAGCGCCCGGTTATCCGGGGTCAGCAGATCTGGTGAAAAGCCAGAGCCGACGGTAATAGTCCGGATGAGAGAGAATTAAAGCACGCTACACACTGGCCGGTACCGGTTCGGGTGTAGTGCATGTTTGTTTTATCCCTCAAGATCTGCCCTGATTCTGGTCATAAAAATAACTGGAGTAAACCATGAATCAGATTTCTCTTCTCGCCGGTTTCGGCGATCCGCTTACCCGTGTTGAAAATGCCTTGTCTGCTTTGCGGGCTGGTCAGGGTGTTTTATTGCTTGATGATGAAGACCGGGAAAATGAAGGCGATATTATTTATTCAGCCCAGCATATCACCGCACAACAAATGGCGCTGATGATCCGTGAATGTACGGGGATTGTCTGTCTGTGTCTGACAGAAGCGCATGCAAATCAGCTTGAATTACCACCGATGGTAGAAAAAAATAACAGTGCGAATCAAACCGCTTTCACAGTCACGATTGAAGCGAAGCGTGGTGTGACAACAGGTGTGTCTGCTCAGGATCGTGTGACGACAGTCAAAACGGCGATTCATCCACAGGCGAAGCCATCAGACCTGGCCCGTCCCGGCCATGTTTTCCCGCTCCGGGCGAAAGCCGGTGGTGTCATGACCCGCAGAGGGCATACTGAAGGGACGATTGATTTGATGAAGCTGGCCGGGCTGCAACCCGCAGGGCTTTTATGTGAGCTGACGAATCCGGATGGTACGATGGCGAAAACGCCGGAGATCGTTAAGTTTGCTCAGTCACATCAAATGCCGGTTCTGACCATTGAGGATATTGTGTTATATCTGACACAAATGAATCAGAAATCCGCCTGATCAAAGGGATTTTCATTGCAGGTAAAAAAACAGCGCTTTTGGGCGCTGTTTTTTATGGCTGAGAATCAACAAATCCGGCAGAAAGGGTATGTTGCCGGGAATCATATGCTTTTCGGCAACGTTGGCCTGCCCGCAACAGCCGTTGTTTATATTTTAAACTGATTGACGATAGACACCAGAGACTGATTGATTTTTGTCACTTCTTCAGCGTCTTGCAGCACTTGTTTACCATTGCTGTCTAACTGGACGACAATGTCGCTGATGGCGGTCATATTCTGACTGAGTTCCTGAGTCACGCTACTCTGTTCTCTCGCGGCTGTTGCGATTTGAGAACTAAGCTCGCTGATTTCATCGACATAGTTTGTCATGGTTTCGAGGCTCTCTGCGACTTGCCCTGAGCTGTCAGCAGTTTCCTGACACCGGCCTTTGGTATTGTCCATCGAGCTGACCACAAACTTCGTTCCTTTTAACAGGTTTTCGAGTGCCGTTTCAATTTCCTCTGTGCTGCTTTTGGTTCTGCTGGCCAGGTTTCTGACTTCATCGGCAACAACAGCAAAGCCACGGCCTTGCTCTCCGGCACGGGCTGCTTCAATGGCTGCGTTAAGCGCCAGCAAATTGGTCTGTTCAGCAATATCACCAATCACCTTGAGAATAGAATTAATGTTTTGTGTTTCATCATTCATTGTCTGAACATCGTCGACTGACTTATTCACATCGGTAATTAATGCCGACACCGTCTCCTGAGATTGTGTCACTATCTTGCGGGACTCGATACTGGTTTCATTTGCTTGCTGGGTCAGATTTGCTGTATTTGCTGCATCGGTTGCCATTGCATTGGCAGTGGCGTTCATTTCTTCGATCGCAGCGGCAATCTGTTCCGTTTCTGACACGTGGTTTTGGATAATGTCGCTGTTTTCCCGGGAGCGATTCCGCATTTGTTCCGCATTGCCCTGCAAAGAAGTGGTGGCGCGGGTAATCTCAAGCATCATATTTTGCAGATTCTCGATGAACTTGTTCACTCCCTGAGAGATTTGACCAAGTTCATCATCGGTGTCAACTTTCAGTCGCTGAGTCAGGTCTGCATCGCCACTGGAGAGGCTTAAAACCGTTTCTTTCAGGGAAAGTACAGGCCGGTATATCATCTGGATGAGTGCGTAAGCTGCAAGTACACTGATAATCACAGCAATCGTTGTCACAAGAATCGCACTGTTTCTGGATTGTGCGAGTTCGGAAAATGCGACGGATTCACTCAGCCCGATGGCAAAATACCAGTTTTTATCTCCGGCCTGAATCCGGTGCGAGAAGAGAATTTTGTCTTCTCCGTCGAGTGTGTAGTTGATTGTGGCACTTTGCTGGCTGAGTGCTTGTTGTGCAGCTTCTTTCAGCCATGGAAAGTCGGTCGCTTTTTCTCCGGTTTTGACAGCCTTGGATGAAGAGGCCAGTACCGTTGAATCCTGATTAAGAATTAATGCCACAGCCCCCGGCATATCATTCACACTTTTCACAATATCATCGAGAAAATCCAGCGTCATATCTGTCATGATTGCTCCGCCTTTCATTTTTTCAATGATCGTGATCCAGTAGCTGTCACCGGCACCGGAATAGGGTTCAGTGACGGTGACTCCGGGCGCATTACGCCCGTCCTGATACCATGATTTTGTGCGTACATCGACGGCTAACTTATGATTGGGCCAGGATTTGGCAGTCTGGTTCCAGTATGCATCTCCGGTTTCCAGTGCAATCACTGCACTGGGCAGGTTCATCGCATTGGCCAGAAATTTTGTCTGTTCTATCAGGGCCTCTTCTGTCCCCTGAAGTGGTTTATTCTTGTACTGTGTAGCGAGCTTATGAATACCGTTGACTTTTTCGCTAATCATCGTTTCGATGACTGCGGCTTTTGAAGACGCGTATAACTGACTTTCACGCTTGATCGTGTTTGTCAGTATATCTTTTCCCTGTAAGTAGAGAACCATACTGGATAAAGACACAGAGAGTCCTACCAGCAGTATGACAAACAGAAGTAGTAATTTTTTCAGTCCAAGTCTTTTCATAAAAATTAATTCCATTTCCATTTTTTCGTACAATCGTATGACATGTTTTTTTTCAATGGTTTATTGTAAAAAATCACTGGTGATATTAAGTCTGTTGCAAAAAATATATGTTGAGCCTATTGATAATTATCATACTCATGTTGAAAAACATACAAATTTTGCAGTTCTGATTTTGTATCTTCAGGGAATTTGTTATTGAAGTAATCATAGTATATGTAGCTGCAGGGAACACAGGCACATTGTAAATGAGCTGGCGAAAGCCCGGTTATCCGGGGCTGACAGCGATGGTGGAAAGCCAGTGCTGAACGATGATAAACCAATCAACACTGTTTTTGATGCAGCATCGCACGGTCTGTTAATCCGTACCTTGCGCAGAAACCAATCTATTCCGGGCCAGCAGCCTCTGGCTGGACAGGCATCTTGAGGTTATCCGGAGAGACACACATTGAGTGATTTTTTGTGTATTTCGATGATGAGATGATCTCCCTGAAAGGGTTCACCATCAACCACATAGTCAAATACATGATCTGCCTGAATTTCAACCCGTTCAGCGGTTTGATAACGAAAGTGTTTTGGTGTGTCCTTAACACCTAATGCAGAGAGTGTGATATCGGATAGTGCTAAGATACGTCCGCTGACCGTATTTGATTCATCAAGATAAGTCATATGAAGCAACCCATCTTCAGGTGTCGGCTCACTGCCACCTTGTGCTAAAACGGTTGTAAAAGGAGCTGTATTTGCGATGACCAGACTTCTCACCGTCAGTTCTTTTTTGGGTTGGTCATCAATCTGATAGGTAAGCTCTGTTGCTTTATCTTCAATAATGGCATTGAAAAAACCACTCAGGTAGGCGATTTGACCTTTTGCATTTTTTTCTTCACGCTGGGAGTATTCGATCATTTGTTGCTCAAAACCGATACCTAGCACTAAAAGCATTAAAGAATCGTTGCAGTAGGCTGTGTCAATTTTTTTTGTCTGTCCGGACAGTATCGCTGCACATGGTTTACCAACCGGGTTGGCTTTCGTTTCGATCCCGTACAAAACGTGACACAGTGCATTGGCAGTGCCAAACGGGATCATACCCATGCGCGTATCACTGCCGTTAAGCACGCTTGCTACTTCCGATAAAGTCCCATCGCCGCCCGCTGCTATCACAAGCTGAACGTCATCAGAAATGGCTTCTTTGGCCAAATCATTTGCAGATAAACCGGGTTCAGTGCAGCGGATGATCAAGCGATATTTTTTGGTTAATTCGTGGATGAGTTGTCGTTGATATATTTTCCATTTGCCACCACCAGCGACGGGATTGGCGATTAACCATGCAGGAGAATCAAGTTTTAACAGGCCTTGTGACTTCATGCTTTTCAGGATGGATACCTGATAAGAGTTCAGCCGGGCCGTGCTTCTCACATCGTTTAATTGTTTCAATACCTGTTCGACACTTAATGTTGTGTCTTTACTCAGGAGATAAGCTGCGACCACAAAGACAGAACGTCCTCTTCCCAGTGCACAATGAACGACAACAGACTCGGACCGGGAAACATGTAAATCAATCCAGTTCAGAGCATGTCTTAATCTGTCAGATTTTGGAGCTTTGTGATCCAGAACGGGAATATTTAAATAATCAAACTGTTTATCAGATACAGCGCTCTCCAGACCGGCAAACTCAGCGGTTACATCAACAATAGACGTAATATCTCTGCTTGATAGTTCATCCAGCTCAGAGCGGAGTAAACGACGGGATACATATAAATGAGACGTGATTTTATGGATTGCCGGGACAGGGTCATGTGCTCTGGCCCAAAAATTGTAGGCCTTGACACCGAGTAAAAATGGTATGAATGCCCAGCGGATCCACCAGGTCAGTTTTCCATCTTCTGATTTTTTAAATATGGATGGAATATCGTACAAATAGGCGACCACAACCAAAGCGAGTGAAGTGCCTGTCCATACTAAAGCAATACTGGTTGCTATATTGGGGGCAAATACCGCACCAATAAAACAAGAGATTGCAATCAGCAGATAATATTTAACAATAAACATATTGTGATGCCTCACTTAACTGATCATTGTGTATCAATAAGAGAATTGAGTTTATATCGCTTCAGTATTGATTATCAGACAACTGGTCGTTTCTGATTATGTAAGAACAGCTTAAGCAATTTCTTCCGGACAGTCACGATAAATCCCTTTCAATTCAATCTGCTGACAATTTCTGACAATCCTTTCGGCTAATCTTGCTTTCGGCTAATTTTTCTTTTGGCTAACTTTGACGGACACACTGAAGAGGCACAATGATGAATCAGACAATATCCGCAATGAGCAGGGATAATGAACGGGAATGGTATGATACGCCATACGCAGGGGTACGTTTTAGCTGGTTGTCGGAACATACAGAACCGGGAAGAGCGGCGGTGCTCAGGTTCGAATGCGGTGGCAGGCTCCCGGTCCATTATCATCCGGGATGGGAACAGATTTTTATTCTGGAAGGACAATTTCAAATTAACGATCAAATTTTCAGCCGGCACGATTTTGTTTTTCTGTCAGCCGGTACCCGGCACAGCGTAGAAGCACTCACGGCAGGATCCTATCTTACCCTCGCTGAAAAAGAAGGGGTGGACATCGGTTGAATGAAAGATAATACCATTCTAAGTAACTTTCTGATCTGGATATATCTGGTTCCGCAAACCGCTCAAGCCATCCATGGGCGCTTCAACAAGGGCATCCATGCCCTTGTATGTTTGCTCCACCAGACACATCCAGATGATCAGTTTATTTTCCAGATTGGTATAAACACACTCTGGGCTGCATCTCCTGCTCAGATTGTGAAACCTGCCAGACTTTCCTTGCTTTTTCTCCACACAATCTTGTTGTGGATCATCTCTGAAAAATATTTTCTACAAATAATATCTGTATAAGATTATTTTTCTTTAATTGCATTATCTTAGAGTAAATTATGTGATTTTTTTCTTCTTTTTCAGGCGTATGCTGATCGTCAATCAGTGAGTTCAGGCTGCATAAAAATAAGAATATCCCCAAACCATCTGAATCATGCATTCTCAGGTTGTTCGGGCTTATCTCCGGCATGAAATGCCGACCCTACAGTGCAAGGTTGTAATCATGACAGAAAAACAAAAAAAATTTGGCCTTTGGTCGATTGTTCTCCTCGGTTTTAATTCAATTATTGGTTCCGGTATCTTTTTGCTTCCGGCATCACTTTACAAATTTGCTGGTGACTGGTCCGTTGCGATTGTATTTATCACTGGTGCTTTAGTGGCAACCATTGCTTTGTGTTTTGCTGAAGCGGCCGGCTATTTCAGTAAAAATGGTGCAGCTTATGTTTATACCAAAGAAGCCTTTGGCAAATTTGCCGGTTTTGAAGTTGGCTTCCTGAAATGGTTTATGCAGTGCATTGCCTGGGCGGTGATGGCGGTTGCTTTTAAAAATATTTTATCCGCTACCTTTGGTTTCTCCGGCAACTTACCGCTTTGTTATCTGATTGTGACCGGGACTGTCGTGTCGTTGACTGTGCTGAATCTCTCTGGGGTGAATGCGGCAAAAATAGTCAATAACCTCTCGACTATTGCCAAAATGTTGCCGCTGGTCTTCCTGATTGTGACTGGCATCTGGTTCATCCATCCGGAAAATATTATGCCCGGCAATGCATCACAGGCACATTATTCTCTGGGTTCTGAAACACTGACTTCTGCACTTGTACTTGCCTTCTATTCATTTACTGGTTTTGAAACATTTGGTACGGCTGCCGAAGATATGGAGAATCCCAGAAAAAATTTACCCCGCGCTATTTGCATTTCTCTGGGGATAGTCATGATGTTTTATGCGTTGGTCATGGCTGTGACTGTCGGGGTGTTGGGCGAATCTGTTGCTGAATCGAATACGCCTCTGGCTGATGCAGCGCAGGTAGTTGCAGGAGATTTTGGTTACTGGTTGATCACAATTGGCTCCATTATTTCAATCGGCGGGATTAATGTGGCGGCATCATTCCATATTCCGCGGGCACTGCTGCCGCTGGCTGATGACCAGATGATCCCGACATTTTTTGGCAGAAAAAACCACAATGATGTTCCCGTGGTCGCTATTCTGGCTTCCTGCATTGTGACGGTACCGATTGCGCTGAGTGGGTCATTTGCCCAGTTAGCGATGTTGTCTGTGGTTGCCCGTTTTGTTCAGTACATTCCCACCTGCCTGAGTGTGCTGGTCTTCAGACATCGTTTTTCAGGGAACGCCGAAGCACAGTCTTCGTTTAAAGCGCCATGTGGCTGGCTGATGCCGGTGGTTGCGGTTGGTCTTTGTCTGTATCTGCTTGCAGACCAGCCACCAGTAAAGATTGTCGTTGGTTTAAGTTTTATGGCACTGATTTCTCCTTTCTTTTTGATGGCGCAGAAGAAAGCGAAGCAGATGAAAGAAGTCAACGCCTGATTTCGGGAGAGGACTGGTTATGATTACCTCAATCAAGCATGAAATAATTGATGAATCTCTGGCAGAAGATGCTGTCAGGTGGCGCAGAGATTTACATCAGATACCTGAATTGCGGTTTGACTTATACCGCACGCAAAAATATCTGACGAATTTACTCGACACATGGGACGTGACTTATGACACAGGCTATGGTGTAACAGGTTTGGTCGTGACCTTGTGTGGCACCAGACCCGGTAAAACAATCGCTTTTCGTTGTGATATGGACGCACTGCCGATGCGTGATGAATCCGGTGCTGCGTGGGCATCCCGGATGGATGGTTGCTCTCATGCCTGTGGCCATGACGGACATATGGCCGTCATGCTGGCCGCCATTCGTCATTTATCGCTTCATCCTGATTACTGTGGTTGTGTCAAAGTGTTGTTCCAGCCTTGTGAGGAAACCGGGCAGGGGGCAAAGGCGATGATGAAAGACGGATTGTATGAAGCGCATCCGTATTCTGAATTGTATGGTTTTCATAATATGCCTCGTTTGCAGGATAAAACCGTGCAGTTGCGCTACGGAGCAATTACCGGTGGCGGAGAGAGTTTTTCGCTGTCTGTCCACGGTAAAAGCGGCCATAGCTCGGTGCCACATCAGTGTATCAATCCGATTAGCGTGGTGTGTGAAATCGTCAGTGGCTGGGACAAAATCACGCAGGCAATTCAACATGATATGGCAATTATCGCAACCTGTAAGATTGAAGGCGGAACCGCGGTGAATGGCATCCCGCAGCAAGCTTTTTCAGCTGGAACGATGCGTTATTTTGAGGCGCATATTGCCGATTACATGAAAGAACAGATGCACAGTATTGCTGAAAAAGTCTGCCGGAAATATGGCGCGACTTATGACTTACTGTTTGAAGTGTTGTGTCCGGCCACCATTAATACCATCGATCACAGTGATGTTGTGGCTGAGTGTGCGCGGCGAATTTATGGTCAGGAACATGTGTTGACTGATGTTGCGGCTTCCCCCGGTGGCGAAGATATGCAATTCTTTGTTAATGATAAGGTTGAAGGTGTTTGCTGGTTTATGGTCGGAACAAAAGGAACCAATCTTCACACGGCGACTTTTGATTTTGACGATACATCACTGCGTGACATCGCCAGTCTTATCGTGAATATTGCCCGGCATCGTCTGGGCGGAAAAGACAAAGACAGGATTTAAGCAATCATGTTTATGGATGACATCAAAATTTATGGATAAAAAGAAGAGAGAACATATGAAATTAACCATGAAAAACTCAGTATTGGCAATGACACTCCTGACCTGTATGAATGTATTTGCTGCACCGGTTTATTTTAATTCTGAAGAGGGCATGAATCGCTTGCTGCATGCGGATCACCGTTCAGATTTTCCCCGTCTGGCTAACTATTACGAAGCGCAGGAAAACAAAGTGTTCTGTGGCGTTGCCACGATTACCATTGTGCTGAATGCCTTGAAAGTGAAAGCGCTGGACCAGGCCACGGAGATTCCTTACGACACCACACTGGTCGGTTCTGATGAGAAAGGGTATTTTCCGTCCAAAAATAACTGGCAGCCTTATTTCCACCGGTACACCCAGAGAACCGTGCTGACGCACTCACCCAAAAGTCGTCTGGAAATTATGGGTAAACCCACTGCTGAGTTTGATTTTGTTGATTATGGTTTGCAACTGGCACAGTTTACCGACATGGTGAAATCAAATGGCGTGCATATCCGCACGGTTGAGCTGGCGAAGCTCGACAACCCGGCAGCGGTAAAAGCAGACATGATCCGGGCGCTGGATAAAAAAGATAACTATCTGGTTGCCAACTATAGCCGCAAGTCTGTTGAACAAAAAGGTGGCGGTCATCTTTCTCCGGTCGCGGCTTATGACAGTCAATCGGATTCATTTCTGGTTCTGGATGTCAACAGTGCCAAATATCCGTGGGCATGGATTGATGCTGATAAATTCATTCAGGCGATGCACACCAAAGATGTCAGTGCGTACCGGGGATATGCGGTGATTTCAAACTGATTTCAGGCTTCTGATACGGCTTTTATGGCGGTCTGATCATACCCGACAGGCCGCTTCGCCCAACAATCAATTCTCGCTGAACAAGCATCCTGGGATCTCCCGGGTATAGATAAGCGACTCATCTGATGAGCATCGCAGCGGGTTTTTATTGCCCGTATTTTGTAAAAAACGAAACACGTAAAAACAAAACACAAAGAACAGAGCAAAAGGAATGAAAGCATGAAAAAAATCATTGATTCACCAGCGGCTCCTGAAGCCATCGGTCCATATTCCCATGCAACAGGGTTTGACCAGCTGATTTTCACCTCGGGCCAGTTACCTGTCGACCGGGCAACCGGCGCGGTGGCAGAAGGCGGGATTACCGGGCAGAGCATTCAGTCTCTTGAAAACCTGAAACATGTGATTGAAGCCGGAGGAGGCACTATCGACACGGTTTTAAAAACCACGTGTTATCTGGCTGATATCAATGATTTTGCGGCATTTAACGCCGTTTATGCGGATATTTTCCAGTCGGATTGTCCGGCAAGAAGCTGCTTTGCTGTGAAAGATCTGCCGCTGGGCGTTCTGGTTGAAGTGGAAGCCATTGCACACAAAGCATGATCTGAGCAAGATCGGGAGACATTATGAAAAACACATCACATCAACAACTGATTGAACTGATCAGAAGAGCGGTGAAACCGGCACTGGGTTGTACGGAGCCTATTTCAGCGGCCTATGCGGCGGCGGTTGCGATGCAGGCATTTGACAGCAGAACCCCGGACCGGCTGGACGTGTATGTGTCTGGTAACCTGTATAAGAATGCGATGGGTGTGTTTGTGCCGGGCACCGGAAGAACCGGACTGCATATCGCTTCTGCAACCGGGGCGCTTGCCGGTAAAGCCGAAAAAGGGCTGGAAGTGCTGGCAGATATTACCGCCGGGGATGTGGAAAAAGCGCAGCGTCTTATTGATGAGGATCGGATCTTTGTGCATCAGGCACAGACGGATGAATTTATTTACTGTTCAGTCACCGCGACCTGCAACGATATAGAATCATCGGTGACGATTTGTGGCAGCCACACCAATATTGTCAGTCAGTCTGTGAATGGGGTTGCGACCTTTATTGCTGAGAGCGATACGAAGGCAGAAAACAGTTTGAGTCCGGGAGATATCGGGATCGATATCAAGACTATCTATACCTTTGCAACGGCAGTTAATTATGACGATATCCGCTTTATCCTTGATGCGGCGACACTCAATACGTCACTGGCTGAAGAAGGGATGAAGAATCATTATGGGTTAGCTGTTGGTAAAACGATTCAGGAGAACATTCAGTCCGGTATTTTGTCGGATGATTTGAATAACCGGGTGCAAATGTATGCTGCTGCTGCATCAGATGCAAGAATGGGCGGTGCAACTTTACCGGCAATGAGTAACTATGGCAGCGGAAATCAGGGGATTGCCGCGACCATGCCGGTGACTGTCGTGGCACATCATTTCGGCGCGGATGATGAGCAACTGGCCCGTGCACTGGTCATGAGTCATCTCAGTGCGATATATATCAAGTCACATTATCCGCCGTTATCCGCATTTTGCGGAAACACCGTGACCAGCGCTGCGGCAGCGATGGCAATGGTTTATCTCAGTGGCGGCAGTTTTGAACAATGCTGTTACGCCATCCAGAATGTGCTGAGTGACAGCTCCGGCATGGTGTGTGATGGGGCCAAATCTTCCTGTGCACTGAAGGTTTGTACCGCATCGGGTGTCGCCGTCAGGGCATTCCTGATGGCTATTCAGGATAAAGTTGTGACCGGGCAGGGTATTGTGGCGCATGATATTGAGCAGACGATCAGAAATGTCGGGCAACTGGTCAGCCATGGTATGGCCGATACGGATGTGACCATTCTGGAAATTATGTCGGCCTGAGAATCAAAAAAATTTTTAACCCCGGATCATCTGATACCATTCTAAGTCATTTTCTGATCTGTTTATTTTCCAGATTGGTATGACAGTAAGTAAGCCGGGTCAGCTGGTCCGGTCTGACTATCAATATTATAGATAAAACCAAACAGATTTCCTCCGAGCTTCACAGTAATTTAGTCATCATTCAATAATGAGATTCAGAGGATTTTTTATGCGGCAAATATCGATAACCAACCTGGTCAGGCTGAATATGCTGATTGTTATTCTTGCGATTGCAGGTCTGAGTGTTTATCTCATTGCTTCGCTGAATCATGTCCAGCTTCAGTTTGGTAAGGTGGTTGACCGGAATGTAAATTTGCTGACAACCATTTCGGATATGCGTTATTACACGGTCACTTATCGCCGGTTTGCGCTGGACTACGGACTGACGACCAGCACCAGTGAACATCATGAGATCATCAAAACGATTGAGTTTAACGATCAGGCCGTTGCTGTGGCTTTGCAACGGATGAAACAACTGGCCGATACGGGTGAAATTCAGCAAAATGTGGCCTCATTCGAGCGTCATATCCAACAATACAGGGCCATGCAGCAAGACTATATCCGTCTGATTGATTCAGGAAGAATCGAGGATGCCCGGAGAAAAATGCTTGGTCCGATGCTGGCACCTTTCAATACCATTGTGGAAAATCTGACAGACTTTCAGTCAAGACTCCGGCAACAGGCGATTGATATCCGCGATGAAAAACGCCGGGAAATTTCGACGGTTATTCTCCGCTCGGTTTCAGCCGCAGCTGTGGCTATTATTGTTTTGCTGATTTCAAATTACATTATTGCCCATCGCCGGGTGATTGTGCCGCTCAATACACTGAAAACCCATATGTCAGTGCTTGGACAGGGGGATTTACACACCGCATTTCCACTGTCTGAATTTAATGAAGATGAGCTGGGTCAGGCTGCACAGGCTTTTCAGGAGATGAAACAAAATCTGACGCAATTAATCGTTGCTGTGAAAAGCAGTGTTGATAATCTGGAGCAAACTTCCGGGATGCTGGAAGAGAAAGTGAATTTTACGCATCAAAGCGTTGAAGTCCAGCAAGCTGAAATCAGCCAGATTGTTTCTGACGCGCAAAATCTGTCACTCAACACCCAAATGATTAATGAAGTCAGCGAACAAGCGCTGCAAAACAGTGAATTAACGAAAGAACAGGCTCAGCAGGGTGAAAAAAGTATTCTGGCTTCGGTTTCTGCGACCGATGAGATGTCACAACTGATTACGCAAACCAGCGCAGTGATTCACACTTTGTATAACCACAGCTCAGATATCGGCGTTATTTCTGATGTGATCAGTGATGTGACAAGGCAGACAAACCTGCTGGCGCTCAACGCTGCGATCGAAGCGGCCAGGGCCGGAGAAGCGGGGCGTGGTTTTGCTGTTGTTGCAGAGCAGGTTCGGGAACTTGCTCAGAAAACCCAGAGTTCAATTGAAGAAATTGGTGAGATTATTGATGGGTTACAATCGCAGGTGGCGGATGCCCAGACAATGATGTCTGACTGTCAAAATCACATTGAGACCAATCTGGTGCAGGTGACAAAAGCCGGGGAATCTTATCATCATATTGTCGATGCCTCAGAGTCTGTTGCTGAAATGGACGGAAAGATTGCAGCGCTGGTTCATGAACAAAACGGTTTATCGGTGCATGTGTCACAAAGTACCGCACGTATTTCTTCATCCTCAGTTCAGATTGAGCAGATTGCCGGTGAAACGGCACAGGCTTACCAGTCTTTGCGGGCTCAGACTGATGTGCTGAAAGACTATATCAATACATTTCATATTGCGCCTACAGCCTGACAGAAAACCGACCGGATTTGATGACCGGTAAACAGGATGAGTACCTCCCGTTCGCCGGGAGGTTTTTTTCGTCTGGCCAGCGGTGAATTCTGTATGATTGGCTATCATTATAAAATAAATGATAATTATGTTATTTTCTGCGGCGCAGCACCGACCACAAACATATAGCGAATCCGAATGTCTCGAAAGTTGACTCTTCCTGTTGCCATTGGATGGCTTTTAGCCAGTCGTATGGTTGTAGCCAGCAGCGAAACTATACCCAATCAGCGGGCTGCAACCGGACAGGCTGAAGCTCCGAAACCGTTTGTCATGGCAGCAACCCAGCCAGATCATACCCGGCAGGGGAAACTGATGAGCCTGATTTATCATGACCTGTTTCACCGGATAGGGGTTCCGCTCCGGCTGGTTCATTTACCACTGAAAAGGGCTTCACAAGAGGCAAATCAGGGTAAAATTGACGGTGAAGTTGGCCGGATTTATGAGTACAGCCAGATATACACGAATATGAGGCGGGTTGAATTTCCTGTCGTGCAGGTCTCTGCGGGGGCCTTTGCCCGGCGGATGGATAAAATCAAGCTCAATGATGGATGGGACAGCTTATATGGTACACCCTACAGTATTGGCTATCAGCGGGGCATTGTGTCCAGTGAAGTGAATCTGAAGAAGCGGGTTCCACCGGGGCGGTTAAGCCCGGCAACCAGTGTTCAGCAGGGGATTTTAAAACTGAAATACGGACGAACGGACCTGTTTGTTCACTCGCATGGCATTGTCGCCGATAACTATCTGACTCAGGAGGAGTTTAAAGATATTGAAGTGATTGCGATTATGCAGGTGGTTCCGATATACCCTTATGTCTATAAGAAACATCAGGCAATGGCTGCGGTGATGGCTGATACGCTGCAACAGATGAAACGTGAGGGGGTTTTATATCAGTTTTGTATGCAGGCATACGCTGAGTTGGCGGCCAATCATTGTTATCAGGAAGGCGGAAAATATTCTCAGCTCCAGTGGTGATCTGTTTTGTGATCCCTTTGGGTGTCAGCCGGAGAGCACTGCCTTCAGACTTAATCACTGAAATAGTCCGGATATTTTTGTGAAAACAATCAATTTTTTGCATGTGATATTGGTGTTGTATGTAAACCTGAAGTAACTTTATTGATATTAAGGTTAATTTTTTGTTGAGCAGAAAACAGTTCAGGTCGAGGGTGCGTATGGATATAAGCAGTATAGAACAACTGATTGGAAGACAGCCTTCGGATATAAAACCTCAGACAGCAGGACAAAGCAGCCGGATTTCTCCGGAGCGTGCGACCCCCCGTTCAGACTCCCGTAAGGAAGCACCGGCGGAATTACAGCCAGAGACGCATCCATCATTTCTGACGGAATGGGACCCGGCTGATCCCTCCGTACAAAAATCGACCCTGGAGATTGTCGATTCATTACTCAAATATCACAATATTGGTTTGCAGGCATCCCTGCACCACCGGGGACAGGAAGCTTATATCGCCCTGCATGATACGGAGAGCGGTCTTGAAATTAAGCGGATGAAAATTGAGGAAGTCCTGCGGGTCCTGGCCCGGACAAATCATCATATAGTGGATGATTCTGTATGATTTACAGCCGGAAATACCATGATTGAAATTCTCCCGAACTGGCATCCGATGCTGATACATTTTGCAATTTCGCTACTGTTTTTTACCGGTGCGGCACAGATTTTTATATGTATCCGTTCCCCCGGAGAACAACATCCGATCCATTTTGTGATGAAATGGCTTGTGGTGGGAGGTGCCATTTCAGTAATTGCAGCTGTGGGTTCCGGATTTCATGCCTATGAGAGCCTGTCGCTCGATGGGCCGGCACAGGCAGAAATGATGATGCACCGGAATTATGCACTCGGTACGACATGTGTTTTTCTGGCAGGTGCCATCATCTATCTGTTTTTCTCCTCATCTTTACGTTCTCTGGCCTGTCTTTGTTTTATTCTGGCATTGCTGCTGGTCACGATTACAGGGTTTCATGGCGGGGAACTGGTCTTCCGTCATGGTTTAGGCGTGATGCCACAAACAGACCTTTTACCGGAAAGTGATGCCGTAAAGTGGTGAGACATCAGCGCGTGTTTATCTTTCACCGCAAAGGTTATCTGTTTGATTATACCTGACAGTTTTCATTCAGACGCCTGAGCAATTTGGCTGGTGTTCCGCCATATAAACAATCGGGTGGCACATCATCATTGACCACGGAGCCGGCGGCAATCACGGATCGGGCGCCAATGGTCACCCCCTGATTGATCACTACATTGCCGCCAATCCAGACATCATCTTCGACCACGATCGGTTTACAAAGCGTTTCCCAGCCCCGGCGCTGACGATAATCCAGCGAGTGTCCGGCAGTATAAAACTGTGCACTGGGCCCAATCAGGACATCATTGCCAATGGTAATCGGTGCGCCATCCAGCATGACGGCATTGATGTTGATGAAACTATGGCTGCCAAGGGAAATAGTTTGGCCAAATTCACAGAAGAAAGGAGAGCGAATCATACTGTCCTGGCCTATCTCTTTGAGTAAATCCCTGAGAATGGTGATGCGTGTCGGGTCATCTGTTGTCTGATTCAGCTGGCCTAATACGGCAGTCACGCCGCTGCGGAGTTGTCTGAGATGAATGTCGTTGCCATCGAATCTCTGGCCAGACATCATTTTTTCAATTTCTGTCATCATATTTTCCTCAAAATCACGGTTTACATTGATCTGAAAAAGGGATATTTGTACCAAAGCATACCTTGCTGCCCAACCTGAAATAATGAGATCTATCGCATATTTTATTCGTGTTGTCTGCAACAGGTTAATCACGACAGCAATATACAGGAGCTGAACAATGATCTTCAGAGAAATGGTGATTGCGGATTACCCGCAGGTGATGACGTTATGGTCAGCCACCGAGTCGATGTCACTGCGTGATGCCGATTCCAGAGAAAATATCGGTGCTTATTTATCCCGTAATCCGGGGCTGAGTTTTGTTGCCTGCCAGGGCTCTAAAATTGTCGGTGCAGTCCTGACCGGAACAGATGGTCGCCGGGGGTATCTGCAGCATCTGGCTGTTGATCAAACGCTGCGTGGCCAGGGTGTCGGTAAACAGCTGGTGAGATGCTGCGTTTCTGCGCTTGAACAGCAGGGGATTGCAAAAACACATTTGTTTGTTGCAAATGAAAATCTTTGTGCGCAGACGTTTTATGAACGATTGGGCTGGTACCCGCGGGATGAGGTCCGGATGTATTCGTTTAATGCATCGGAGCATCAGAATGTTTAACCGCATCACAAGCATACTCAGTGGCAAAGATAACGTGCTATACTCCGCTGCTGTTATCCCCGGCGCCTTCAGGTGATTTGGGGATAAATTATTTATCGTCAGTTTGATTGATATTGAGCTTTTCACTCACTAACCGGGGCCAACATGCCATTTTCCAGACTCGGGCTTTGCCAGCCAATTGTTCAGGCATTATCTGCATTGAATTACACCAAACCAACCACGATTCAGAGTAAAGCGATTCCAGTCATTCTGGAAGGGCGGGATTTAATTGCAGCGGCACAGACCGGCACCGGTAAAACAGCTGGGTTTATGCTGCCAATACTGGAGAAGCTTCGTCATGCTCAGGCACAGAAGAAAAAGCGGGTACGGGCTTTGGTATTGGTGCCTACCCGTGAGCTGGCGATTCAGGTTGCGGAAAATACGGCTGCATTTGCAAAAAATCTGCCACTCACTTGCCTTGCCATGTATGGCGGTGTTGATGAGCAAACCCAGAAAAACGCGTTGATTGAAGGTGTCGATATTTTGATTGCGACGCCGGGGCGTTTGCTGGATATGTACCGCCAGCGCGCTGTTTACTTCGAAGAGATTGAAGTTCTGGTCCTGGATGAAGCGGACCGGATGCTGGACATGGGATTCATTGACGACATTAATCAGGTATTTGACCGGTTGCCCGGAGACATCCAGCATGTATTATTTTCTGCAACCTTATCTCACCGGGTCCGTGATTTGGCAAAAACCGTGATTCAGGATCCGGATGAAATCAGTATTGCAGCCAGACAAGCTTCCAAGAAAAATATCGAACAGTGGCTGATCACTGTCGACAAAGATAAAAAATCAGCCTTACTCAGTCATCTGATTCTGGAAAATCACTGGGATCAGACACTGATTTTTATTGAGACTAAACATGGTGCGGCCAAACTGGTCTCTCAGCTGGAAAAAAGAGGCATTGCCGCCGAAGCATTTCATAGTGGCCGAAGTCAGGCCGTGCGGGCCAAACTGTTAGCAGATTTCAAATCAGGGGCTGTGAAATATCTCGTTTCGACCGGTGTTGCTGCCCGCGGGATTGACATTGAAGCGCTGCCAAGAGTGGTGAATTATGATTTGCCATTCCCGGCCGATGAATATGTTCACCGGATTGGCCGGACCGGGCGGGCAGGGGTTGCCGGAGAAGCGATTTCTCTGGTTTCAAAAGACAACTTTAAAAACCTTTGTATGATCGAAAGTCGTTTGGGACATTTGATTGAGCGGCGGGTGATTGAAGGCTTTGAACCGAAAAAGCCGGTGCCCCTGAATAAAAGACTGAATCCGTCCTCCTGAGCCTTTTTGGGCGGGTCACAGGGGACCGTTGAGACTCAGCGGTCCCGCATGCCGATGGTTCAATACCGGATAATCTGAACAAAAGCGAAATATTCGTTTCATTTACTCTTGATTATCCTTGTTTTGTGCCCGGCTCAGACCCCATTATAACATTCCCCGTTTTTTACTTTTTTCCTCAGATGATACCTGAATGATGCGCTCTTCCTTCCTTTCAAAGCAAGGGATAGCTCTGTTTTTACGCTTTGAATGCTGTGTATATCCGGATATTCAGAAAAGTGTGATGCGTCACAAAATAAACTCAATAATTCGTTTTAAATTGATTATGAAATATTTATTTCGTATAAAGAGTTTATCCGTTTCAGCATAATAACCGGAGTGTTAAGCAGGTGTGCTGCCGGGCGGCTCTTGTAAGACTGACGGTGAAACATTTACCGTCTCAGTTAAAGAGAGAATGATCACAACCTGATCCGCGGGTGTTGCTGCTACCCCGGGAATTGGTTTGATTCACACAATATAACAAATAAGGATGAGAGAAATGAAAGTGCTTCAGAATTTTATCAATGGTCAGATTTCTGAGAGCCAGAGTCATCGCTTTGGTGCCATTTATAATCCGGCTAATGGTGAGCAGATTCGTCAGGTTGTGTTGAGCTCTGCCAAAGAAACAGAAGCTGCAGTGGCAGCGGCTGAGCAGGCTTTTCCTGCCTGGTCCAAAACATCGCCGCTGAAACGGGCGCGTGTCATGTTTCGTTTTAAAGCATTGCTGGAACAGAATATGGATCGTCTGGCAAAAACTATCTCTGAAGAACACGGCAAGGTGTATTCAGATGCTGTGGGAGAAATTACCCGTGGCCTGGAAGTGGTTGAATTTGCCTGTGGTATTCCACACCTGCAGAAGGGAGAGCATTCTGCGAATGTCGGGACGGGTGTTGACAGCCATTCTCTGATGCAGCCTTTGGGCGTTTGTGCCGGAATTACGCCATTTAATTTCCCGGCAATGGTGCCGATGTGGATGTTCCCGATCTCGCTTGCAACAGGCAATACTTTTGTTTTGAAACCTTCCGAAAAAGATCCCAGCCTTGGATTAATTATGGCTGAGCTGTTGAAAGAAGCTGGTTTGCCTGACGGCGTTTTTAACGTGGTAAACGGTGATAAAGAAGCGGTCGATGTGTTATTAACTGATCCGCGGGTCCAGGCTGTGAGCTTTGTTGGCTCGACACCCATCGCCGAATATATTTACAGTACAGCTTCAGCCCATGGCAAGCGTTGTCAGGCACTTGGCGGCGCTAAAAATCATTGTATCCTGATGCCGGATGCTGACATGGATATGGCTGCAAATGCGATTATGGGGGCAGGTTTTGGTGCGGCCGGTGAGCGTTGTATGGCATTGTCTGTGGTGGTTGCTGTCGGTGATGATACGGCGGATACCCTGATTGCCAAACTGGAAGAGAAAATTGCGCAGATGCGGGTTGGACCCGGTTTAACCGACGGACCAGAAAACGACATGGGCCCGGTGATTTCAGCTCAGCATCAGGAAAAAATTTGCGGATATATCGATTCCGGTGAAGCGCAGGGTGCGAAAATTGTTGTGGATGGACGTGGTTATCAGGTGCCGGGACATGAAGCCGGTTATTTTGTCGGGCCGACTCTGATTGATCAGGTATCGCCTGAGATGACTATCTATAAAGAAGAAATCTTTGGCCCGGTACTTTCAGTGGTCCGGGTGAGCGATTATGAGACTGGATTAGCCTTGGTCAATCACCATGAATACGGTAACGGTACGGCTATTTTTACCCGTGATGGCGAAACGGCGCGCCAGTTTAGTGAAGATGTGATTGCAGGAATGGTTGGCGTGAATGTGCCGATTCCTGTCCCTATGGCATTTCATAGCTTTGGCGGATGGAAACGTTCCATTTTCGGGCCACTGAATGTACACGGTAATGATGGTGTTCGTTTTTATACCCGTATGAAGACCGTCACCAGTCGCTGGCCGGCCAGTGTGCGTCTGGAAAAACACACCAGCGCATTTGTGATGCCGACCATGGATTAAGAGCGTGGAATAAACGCTTTACTGATTTCCAGAGATCAATTTTTCAGACGTCAATGCCCGGATAAGCTCCGGGCATTGTTTCAAATCATTATTTCAGCTAAGCGCTTATTGTAGCTGGCTGAGCCATTGATTGGACTTAAACCACTTGTTGTAAATACGATCATAAGTCCCGTCACCTTTGATCTGTTTCAGGTAGTTATTCAGCAGGTTGACAAAATCACTGTCTCCCTGACGCACAGCCCATCCCAGAGGTTCAAATGTGAAAGGCTGGTCCAGATGAATCACTTTACCCGGATTTCTGGCAGAGTAGACGGCGTTATAAGAACCATCGTAGACAAAAGCATCGGCTTTATTATTTGCAACCTGAAGGGCAGCATCTGCGGAGGTTTCGAAGAGATTCAGTTTCGCTTTGGACAGATATTTCTTTGCAGCTTCGGCGCCAGTCGTTCCCAGTTGAGCTGAAATTGTATATTCAGGGGCGTTTAAGTCACGGTAAGATTTGATTTTTCCTTTGAGAGACGGAGAAATCAGGACGGTCTGACCCGCCTGAAAGTAGGCGTCAGCAAACGCAACACTCATATTGCGTTTCGGTGTGATGGTCATCCCGCCAATAAAGTCACAGCGATTGGTTTGCAGTGCCGGAATAATGCCGTCCCACCCGGTGTTCACCGGGACAAATTTGACACCCATTGAGCGTGCCATGTGTTTTGCAATATCAATGTCGAAACCAATAAAACGACCGTTTTTACTGGTCATTTCAAACGGAAGGTAGCCAGCTTCAAAGCAAAACTTAAGTTCGCCGGATTTAAGAATGCCTGAAATCGTTGATTCACTGGCTGTGGCAGGTAAAGCTGATAATGTTGCACTACTGATAGCCAGCAGTACGAGAGAATGACGAATTCCTTTTTTTAATTGGTCGGATTTCATTGTTTTTATACTTCCATAGATATGCAGATAATGAGAAAACATGGCGTCACATCATCATCCCGTTGTGTTTACTGGTATCACAGATGATTCACGGACATCTGGTGATCATACCGGCAGTATGAGCCGGGTATGCATCATCGAAGAAAAAAGCCGAAAGTTCAATTCTTTATTTTTATATCTTATCTGTTTATTGACTGAACTATTGATTGAAATGTGTTTTGATAAGTTTACATATTTCGCACTTAATTAATTTTTAAATTAACAGTAATTCCTCTATACAAGCACTGCGATTGATGGCATAATTCGTCTCACAAAATGATTGAATATTCAATCTTCTGAAAATAAAAAAACATCAAAAAAATTATATACTAACAACGTCAGATTGGCTTACCCTCCGGGGTAAGCCTTTTCATTTTCCGGATACCGGCAGGTATAAAAAATGCCCTCTCAAGCCGGGCATTTCATCATCATTGTGTCAATGATTCAGTCTTCAAAATTATGCAGCAGTTTGTATTTTAATTGTTTCTTACCCGCTTCCAGCACTTGAATTTTAACACCTCTGAAGGTAATGATATCCGACTTGGCGAGATCAAAAGTAATGCTGTTTGCTGCGGTGGGTACGGCTGTGCTGTTGATATATTCGCGGTATCTGATGCTGATTTTTTTGCCGTCTTTATGCCCGTTATAGGTCAGGGTCCGGACAATATTTTCTCCGCGGTCTGAGCCCACATCTTTTTTGGTATAGTCACCCCGGGCGCAGCTTTTCTTCCCGTGTCTGGTGATGAGACAAATATCTGCCCCTGCTTTTTTCTCAACCGATATCGCTTCTACTTCATCTGCAGATTTGGCTTTAGTGATGCCATAAGGCAGGAAAAAGGTGTGTGCTTTATCGTAGCCCATTTGTTTATATGCTGTCGCAATGACTTTATAGTTTGAGATCTGAATATCTTTGTTGACGATCAGCATTTTTTCCATCGCAACTTTCCCTTTTTCGACCAGTGTCTGCCCCAGAGTCGCGGTACTGATAGTCCCGATAGCCGGTGACTCTGGATTTCTGATCAATAACTCGGGGCCATTATATGGCACGGATGCCCATGCAGCATTCCCGATAAGAAAGAAAATACAACCTGATAATGATAATACGAGATTCTTTTTCATATTTGTTCTGTTTTATTGTGGTTTGACGTTGTTGTTCAATTTTAAGCATATGCAGAAAAAATAACAGCTTCCGCTTTCGGTTAAGTGATATTGGTGGAATAGTTCGGCAAATATTGGGTGATTTGATTTATTGAGTCATTTGATAATTGCTGGTTTGTTGTCTATAAAAAAATGAGGCCCGAGACTATATTGGGCGGCGCTTCCAGCTCACATCCTTTGGAGTCACAGATGATATCACTGACGAAACGTTTGATTCATTTCTTCTTCATCCCTTTTTTACTTGTCATATTGATATCGACGGCTGCTTTTGCATCAACTTACCGGTTTGCCTTGTTCGCTCCGAGAAATGATCCTTTCTGGCTGGGAATGGAAGCGATGATGCAGGCTACCTGTGCGGATTTGAAAGTCGAGTGTGAAGTGTATTATTCCTATGATAATCAATATGAAATGCTGAGGCAGATGGAAAGAGCAATGACAGGTAAAAATAAAGTTGATGCGATTATATTCCAGAACTTTAAGTTGCTCGGCGCTCAGTTTATTAAGCTGGCAGAGAAACACAAGGTTGCTGCTTTTTTACTGAATGCCCCATTATCAGCAGCAGATTATCAGGTGATGGGCAAACCCAGAGAGAAATATAAATTCTGGTTGGGAGAAATGCTGCCGGATGATGAGTGGGCGGGAGAAGAAGTGGCCAATATTTTAATTGATGCTGCAATTCAAAAAGGAAAGCTGGAAAAAGAAGGGAAAATTGGTTTAATTGCGATTAATGGTATTACCTCAGACGGTGCGGCAATTGAGCGGATGAAAGGCCTGAATAATGCACTGCGTAAGCGCAATGATGTTATTTTGTATCAGGCGTTCAATGGGTACTGGGAGTCAGAGCAGGGCAGAAGTAAGTTTTTGCATGCTTATGGCCGTTATCCGCAGACCGATGTGGTGTGGGCAGCCAGTGACAATATTGCAATTGGGGTGGTGCAGGGAATTGAAGCGTTAGGCATGACGCCCGGTGTTGATGTGTTGACCGGAGGGATTAACTGGTCAGCTCAGGGAATTCAGGCGGTTGAAAGTGGTGTTTTTGAAATGAGTATCGGTGGTCACCTGATGGAAGCTTCCTGGAGTGTTATCATGCTATATGATTATTTTCAGGGGATTGATTTTAATTCTGAAGGTGTGAGCTTCAAATCGGGTATGTATGCAATACGTCACGATGAAGGACAAAATTTTCAGCAAATATTTTCGCGGAAAAACTGGGGTAAAATTGACTTCCAGCGCTTTTCGAAGCACTACAATCCGGAACTGAAAAAGTATCGGTTTGATGTGCAGAATGTGCTGGAACAACTGAAAGAATTGGCTCAGCCACAGGATCAGTAAGCAGATCCAAAGCGACAAAATATGTCTCAATAGCTGGTTTCAAGTGCACGGATAATTGTGCTGCTGTTATATTCGCTGTTCAGGCATTGACTCAGCATTTTTTGTAGTTCAGCTTTACTGGTTGGCTTTGTCAGGCGGCCATCCATCAACTCCTGAATCAGCTGCAACTCTTTTTCACCTGACTCGCCGGATAAGGCAATCACCGGTGTATCCGGTGAAAGAGCTTTTATCTCTGTTGTCGCTTCAAAGCCGTTCATAACCGGCATTTGGATATCCATGATGACTAAATCCACCTGATTATGACGGAAAATATCCAGCGCCGTTTTACCGTTATCTGCATGCAGGATCTGATAGCCAAGCTGTTGAACAAACAGCTGAACCAGTGTGCGTTGCATTTTATTATCATCGACGACCAGAATCGTTTTTTCTTTGGCGCGGTGATGAACATCAGGCTCCGGATTATCTGCCGGAATGTTATTTTCATCGCCTTCCTGCCCTGCTTCATCCACTGAGGCTTCCAGAGGCAGGGAAGGGAAAATTAAGTGGAACTCAGTATATTGTCCATATTGAGAATAGCATTCAATTGTGCCGCCAAAAGAATTCATCACCCGCTTACAATAACTTAGCCCGAGGCCGCTTCCACCCTGCTTGTGGTAGCTGTAAAAATCTTCAAAGATTTGTTTCAGTACATGTTCGGGAATCCCGGGCCCGGTATCTCTGAAGATCACTTTATTCTGTTGCAGGCTCTGGTGAGTACTGATTTCCAGAGTGCTGGCCGGATAGGCTTCAAAATAGTAAATCGCATTTCTGAGCAGGTTGAATACGACAAAATTAAATAGTGTATCATTCGCCCGGACAGTGAAATCATGTCCGGTATGAAGGTGAACTCTGGAGCGAATGGCTTTTGATTCAAATCCAAATTGATTCATTGCCTGCAATAATAACCGGCTAATTGAAGAGACAGTCATGGACTCCTGCGCCAGAGGGGAGTGAGAAACTTCCCGCAGAATCATATTGATCAGTTGCTTGCCGCGGCCGATGGTTAACTTTCCCTGATTGATTTCATCCGTCAGGACTTCTCTGGGCCGCTGATCATCGATCTTAATCTGTAACTTTTCAAAATGGAGCTGGAGCTGAGTGAGCGGGTTGCGCATTTCGTGGGCAATAGAATGGGCTAAAGATTGCGCCTGCTTAAGCTGGAGATCGGCATTAATATAGAATTGAGCTTCTCTGAATACTTTTTTTAATGCTGTGATTTCTTCTGCTGAAAATAACTTACCATTGTTTTTATGGGTTGAGATAAGGTAATGAGAGACCGTATCAGCACTGTTAAACATTGGCATAATAAAAGCGGCATCATTTTGATTCATTTTTTTATGCAGTTTATTTAATGTCTCTTTTCCTTTGGTTGTATTAATTTTGTCTAATAATTCTTCCAGAATCAGAATGTCATTATTTTTCGAAAAATAACGATCAAATAGTTCGTTATCGGGTGATTTTTTTACCAGCTGCATTCTGTTTTCAGGAACATTTAACAGATGGGCTAATTTTTCCAGAGCATCATGAGGTGATGTTTTAAATTCATCGATGAGTTGATGAATTTTTTCTGATGGTGTTTGATTGGATCGATAAAATATTAAACTAATATATGGCTTTACCTGTATAAGAATTGTTTTCCAAACTAATCCAGTAATTAGTGTATATAAAATGATTATATTAAAATGATTGCGATCTATCGTGATAATTGTTACTAGAGGTAAAAAAAGTATTATTCCAGTGATAATATTTGATAGTAGGAAATATAGCATGTATCTACTGCTATAAAACCGAGATGTAACTAATGCATATCCCATAAAAATCATTTCAGTTACAGACATCACAGGGGGTAGCCATGTTAAAGAAAAATCACCAAAAAATACAGCTACTAATCCTTGTATAATGGCCATGGATGTCATAAATATAATCATTCCCATGATCATATAATTTACTTTGGCTTTTTTTAGTTGATTGCTGTTATTTCTAATAGATAATAAATTAAAAAATGTAAGTGATATTAAATAAATTATCATTAATATAAATATCTTGCCATGATGACCAAACTGTAGAGTGAAGTCACTGACATTACGTATATAAACATGTTGTACTGTTAAACTTGGAATAATATTTACTAGCAAAGCATAAAGAGATAATATAAAAGATATGAAGTATACTTTTATCGATACTGGTATTTTAGTATATTGTTGCTTAACTTTACATGAAAATAAATAGGCAGATAGACATGTGAAAAAAGCTGATATATTGGCAATAATAGCCATTGTCTTAGCTATTATCTCTGGATTCTTGATTAAATATCCAGTATGGAAATAGGTATTTGATAAGACCCAAACAAGTATACTGATAGAATAATAGAAATAGTAAACATAAAATGAATTCAATATTTTCACATGACTGGATTTTAGACGAATAAATATATGAGATATCCATAAAATAATGAGTAATGCAACTATAATAAGCTCAATTGCTTTAGGGTACATTAAAATGTTATCGATTATACTGTCCATAAATGTTATCTCAGCTATCCGAAGTTGGTTTTAAATTCCTTTTTTGTAAGTAGTATATCCTCTTATATTCTTTATAACTATATTTATTAAACTCATTACATAGGTTTTCAATAAGCCATAAACCTTTATGTGTCAGTTTTCCGGTGTCACAGAGATCCTTTACACCAATATGTAGAAAGTTATTATTACCTAATTTATTATAAAATGCTAGTGCCATTTCTTGCTCGAATACCACAAATGCAAGTGCAATGTTTTTTTTATTTAGTTGCTTAAGAATGTTTTTTTGTGTTAAATAAAGTATATATGATTTTTCAAATATATTTCCACTTACTGTAAGTCGAATGACTTCACATATACGGCTTTTATCTGATATTATATTTATAAGGCTCTCTTCAAAAGTTTTAATTGTATTAAAGGTACATTCTTTATTTTTATCAATAGATATAATATTTTCTATATGTGATTTTATTTTCTTGTCAGAGCATAATTTCCATGATGATTGAAAAAAAGGTGAAAAGAATAACCATTTATTTTTGTCATTCCATAGATTTATTTTAGCAGTTGATACAATTAAATTGAGCTTTTCCACTTTAGTGGGTAATGACATAATGAAGTGTGTTCCGTAAGAGGACATGTCTAAAGAAAATAATATTTCATACCATTTTTTTTCTTTTATACACGTGTATAGATTAATAATTAATAATGCATCTGATAGTCTCATTGGGAATGGTTCATATAATGTTAGGTATAAAGAGTGATTTGAATGAACATCAGAAATTATCTCACTACTGTAACTCTCTTCATTGTAATTAAATTTTTCAACTTGTATTATATTATCGATACTATATTTTTTTTGTATTTGATAAATTTCAAATTCGCACCAAAATTCAGCGAGATTATCAAATAGTTGTAATGCTTCAGTCTCAATTTTTAATTCGTGTTTGGATAAAGAATGCTCATCTATTTTATCTGGAAGAAGTTGATATTCTGGTGAACCTAATTTATGAGCAAGATTGAAATTGCGTATCCCAGGTATGAATATATCAAATTGTTTGATACGGGTCGTAAGTATACGACTGATAAAGTGTCTGGTACTAGTTGTAGCAAGCATGGCTACTTCTCTAAAAAGACCTAATTTTTTCTGTTCCAGATCGAAATTATCTTCAAGTTCTTTAGTGACTAATGTCCGATTCATCATAACCTTTTTGATGTTATAGATAATATCTGACGATAATATCACTTTGGTTGTATATCGACGAGTGGAAAAGTGTGCTGTTTCGCAGGAATGCGAACTTTTTTATTCTGAATGGCGTTTTATCCGGCGATTTAACGTCCATCTCATTGAAATGACACCACGTTAACAGACGATAGCATTGCTGGTTGATTCGCAGAAGCGAACCCTGAAAGTGAGTCTTTTATGTTTTTGCCGGTGATTGACTTTACGATATTTTATGATGAACCAAGTTGAAAACTATGGGTTGAAACACTGTCAATGACCCGTTTGATGATATATATGAGGCATATCATTGATCTGGATAAAATAAAAATAATTGATAGAAAATACTGGTTAAACCAGTGATATAATTAGAGTTTTTATTTACCGGATTTGATCTGGATTACGCTCCTCAAGCATGAATATGCTACCATGCGACCAATTCGAAAATATCTGAATTGCTTCTCTTGATATGGTTCACTTGATATGGATCGTGGGATGAATGATTTGCTTTTGCTATTTTTAGTTGGTGTCAGGCTGAGTGTATCAGAAGCCGCAGATGGGTAAAAATTGAGGATGTTGATGATAAATATCATAATCGATGGCAGGCAATATCAGGTTGAGCCAAACCAGTCGTTGCTGAGCGCCGCAGAAGCTTGTGGCATTGAGATACCATCATTGTGTGGCAGTGATGGTCTTTCGGGCTGCTGTCTGTGCGAAGTTGAGGTAAAAAATTCCGGTACGGTAAAAGCTTGTGAGACATCTCCGGCTGAAGGGATGTCTGTTATCACATCATCACCAGCTTTGTCGCGCCGCCGAAAACAGAATCTGGAAGACATTCTGTCACGTCCTGATATCAATTGTGCGGTGCCTCCTTGTCAACAGGCATGTCCGGCGTTGGTTGATATTCAGTCGTACCTGTATTTCATTTCCCGGGGTGACAATGCAAAAGCCGTTGATGTGATCCGGAAAACGTTGCCGATGCCACTTTCTATCGGACGGGTTTGTCCGGCCTTCTGTGAAGCTAAATGTTTACGTAATCAAGTGGATGAGCCTTTAGCGATTCGTTTTCTCAAGCGCCATGCCGCAGACAAGGTGCTCAGTGGCAGTCACCCACTTGTTCCTCAGCCTAAACCTGAAAAGAAAAAGCATATTGCGATTGTTGGTGCAGGTCCGGGGGGATTGAGTTGCGGGTACTTTCTGACCAATGAAGGCTATGCGGTGACGGTGTTTGAGGCGATGCCAAAAGCCGGTGGGTGGCTGCGTTACGGGATTCCTGAATACCGCTTACCGAAAGCAATCCTGGATAAAGAAATTGATATCATGTGCACGAACGGGATGAAAATTGAATTAAACCAGCGGCTTGGTTCTGACTTTTCTCTCTCCGCTCTCAGCCAGGATTATGATGCGGTCTGTTTAGCGATTGGTGCATCTCAGGCCAGTGAAATGAATTATCCCGGCAGCGAGTTACCCGGTTGTTTTCTTGGTGTTGATTTTCTGAAAGATCAAATCATGGAGAAGCAGTTTGCTGTGGGTAAAAAGGTCGCCGTGATTGGTGGCGGCAATACGGCGATTGATTGTGCCAGAACCGCGTTGCGATTAGGCGCTGATACCACGCTGATTTATCGCCGGACCAGAGAAGAAATGCCGGCAGAAACCTATGAAATTGAAGAAGCTGAACATGAAGGTGTCCATTTTTATTTTCTGACCAATCCGGTGGAAAATATCGCGGATGAAACGGGCAGGGTTTGTCAGGTAAAACTCGAAAAAATGGCATTGGGTGAGCCTGATGCTTCAGGGCGGCGGAGACCCCGTCCAACCGGCGAGTTTTTTATGGATGAATTTGATACCGTGATTGCCGCTGTTTCTCAGAAGACCGATATGAGCTTCATTGAGAATGAAAATAAACTCGAATTGCCGCTGACCCGGTGGAATACATTGACGACTGACAACGACAGTATGTTCACCGGTGTGGCAAATATCTTTGGTATCGGAGATTTCAGACGCGGGCCGGCAACAGCGGTTGAAGCGATTGCTGATGGACGCCGGGCGGCACAGGGAATTGATGCTTTCCTTGGCGGAGACATGGAAAAGCTGTACACAGACTCTTTTCATTCAAGAAATGTTGACCGGATTCATTTGGTTCGTGCTCAGCATGCAGATAAGCTGAAAGATGTCATCAGAAACCGGATGGGTCGTCAACCCGATAAAGAGGTTGAACAGGCGCTGCAGAAGTTCTTCCGGGCCAGAATGCCTTCACTACCTCTGGATGAATGTAAGCATACATTTGCAGAAGTCGAACTTGGTCTTTCCGGGCAGGCTGCAATGACAGAAGCACAACGGTGCCTGAGTTGCGGCTGTATGGATGGGAATGCGTGTAAACTACGCCGGTATGCAACAGACTATCAGGTGGATAAGTTAAAAATACAGCAACATCATCCGTAATTTTTGGGGATGCAGGTATGTTGAAGCTATAAACATGTTGAAGCTATAAAAATGAAAATGCCGCCTGATATTTTGGCGGCATTTTTATGTCAACAATATTTCTATATCAAGAATAATGTTTTCACCTGCGACAATCAGGAATCTTTTTTGCAGGTTTCTTTCGTCAGGTATTGATCCACCATCAACTGACCTCTGGGATTGCGCATTTTAATCCGGTAGCTGATACCTGCATCAAGATTGGCCTTTGTTTCCTTTTGCTGACAAAACTCTTTGGTACTTTGACTGAGCACAGTCTGAATTGGCTTGGCTCCGGTTTCACTTTCGTTGTAAATCATCATCAGTTCAATTGTTTTACCGTTAGCGCTTGCCCTCATAATCGATAAAGGCCCGGATTTAACCGGTAATTTGGACTGGATGATATTGGCACGATTGGTAGCCAGCAGATTGAGCTGGTCTTCCTGATTGGTGTTGCTGCTACATCCGAATAGAGCGGTCGTTAAGCCGAGTGCGATGATTAATTTATTCATAATTAGAATACTTTTTTAAATGGTTTGACAATGACAGACTGGTAAACCCCAGCTTTGAGGTAAGGGTCAGTATCCGCCCATGCTTGTGCTTCTTCAAGTGACGGGAATTCGGCGATCACAGTTGAGCCGGTAAATCCTGCCTCACCAGGATTTTCAGCATCAATTGCCGGCATCGGTCCCGCTGTCAGCAAACGCCCTTCATTCCGGAGTTGCTCTAACCGTTCCAGGTGTTGCGGGCGAGCATTCATCCTTTTTTCCAAAGAGTTTTCAATATCTTGAGAAAAGATTACATACCACATTTCAATATCCTTATGCAAAAAAAGATCAACTGACCCTTACTTCTGTCCCATAAATAAAACAACAGGGTGATAGTTTTGTTGTTAGTCTGCCGTAATAAGCGATGGCTGTGATGAATGAAATCAGTTTATGCACGCGCATGTGTGTCCCGGACAATCGCTCTGGGCCGTCCGTTACTGTCTATCGCAACATAATTAAACGTTGCCTGACATACCTGGTAACGTTCATCGACGCCCTGCTCGTGAACAGGTTTTACCCAAACCTCAAGTTCGATTGACATGGAGCTGCGGCCAATGCGTGCACATTCACCATAGCAGCAGACCACGTCACCAACCCGGACTGGTTTCTGAAATGTGATACTGGAGACAGATACGGTGACGATCCGTCCGTGTGAGATTTCTTTAGCAAGAATTCCGCCAGCTAAATCAAGCTGAGACATAATCCATCCACCAAAGATATCGCCATTCGCATTCGTATCCGCTGGCATAGCAAGAGTGCGGGAGAGAAGCTGGCCTTTTGGTGTGTTTACTTCTTTAGTCATGCTTTATTGTTCACTGTTTGTACTTTTCGGGAGTTTTGTATAGATATAAAAACCGGTGAGGACGGTATAGAGCAGGGTGGCAATCAGCAGGCCGAAGACCTTAAAGTTAACCCAGACGTCCAGAGGAAGACGAAAGGCAACATAAACATTGATTGCAGCACATGCTGTGAAAAAGCCAACCCAGGCCCAGTTGATTTTCGACCAGACATGATCAGGGAGCTCAATTTCTTTACCCAGCATACTTTTAATCGCTGATTTACCCATCAGGTGGCTCGCTGCCAGGCCAATAGCGAAAATCAGGTAGATAATCGTCACTTTCCATTTGATGAAGTTGTCATCATGCAGGAAAATCGTCATTCCGCCAAACACAGCGACCAGCACAAAAGTGATCAGCTGCATCTTTTCGACTTTTTTAAACCAAAACCAGGTAACAACAATCTGAAGTGCAGTCGCGATAATCAAAGCACCGGTTGCAACATAAATATCATAGAATTTGTAGAGTGCAAAAAAGACTATCAGGGGAATAAAGTCAATCAGCTGTTTCATAGTCAGGTTTATCCTTAATTAATATTCCCGACAGTCTATCTAAATTTGACGATGAGCTGAATAGCCTTTGTCTGGTAATCTGTGATTTTATGTCTGTGTGGTCGTTTTAAAATGTTACGTCTGTTGTCTGATACTCATTCCGGCAACGAAAAGAGCCACAGCGGACTGTGGCTCTTTTCGTTGATTCTGTTAATCGTGTTTTCAGAACGATCAACCTTCCTGTTCTGCGATGGCCGGCTCTTCAGAAGAAACGGGTTCATCACCAATCAGTGCATCAACAATCACAGCACAGGCTGCGTCACCGGTGATATTCAGCGCTGTACGGATCATGTCAAAAATCCGGTCCAGAGCAAACAGAAGGGGTAACCCATCAATAGGGATACCGGCGGCAAGCAGCACTGCAACGACCAGAAATGAAGGGCCCGGTACGCCAGCCTGACCAACTGCACCCAGTGTTGCTGTCAGGATAATTGCAATATAGGCACCAATGCCCAAATCAACCTGGAATAACTGTGCAAAGAAGACGGCAACCAATCCGTAATAAATTGCGTTACCGGACATATTGATGGTTGCTCCCAGTGGCAAAACAAACGACGCTGTAGAGTTTCTGACGCCCAGCTCATTCTCTGTGACATCCATCGTCACGGGTAGCGTTGCCATCGAAGAGGCTGTAGACAGGGCAACAGCCTGTGGTTTTTTCATCACAGAGATAAACTTTCGGGCAGAGGTTTTGGTAAAAATCTGAATCATCAGCGGGTAAACAACAAAACCGAAAATCAGGATAGCAGCGACGTAGACAACAAAAAGTTTAAAGACGACGGTCAACGCACTGAAACCAAATGTGCCTACTGCTTCAGCCATCAGCCCAAACACACCAATTGGCGCAATGACCATGACTTTATTAATCATCCATACCATGGCATCCACAATGGTATTGACACCATTCATGAGCGGTACACGTTTTTCTTCACTTTGTCTGGATAATGCAATACCAAAGAACAGGCAGAAGACCAGAATTTGCAGGATATTGGCATTATTTAAAGCCTGAAAAACGTTGGTTGGGATCATGCCGATAACAGTCGCCCAAAAAGTAGGCAGTTCACCTTTAGATGCATATTCAGTGGAGAACATGCCTTCAACGCTTGATACGTTTACACCGATACCGGGTTGAAAAATCTGACCCATGATCAGCGCGAGCGCGACGGCGAGAGCTGAAGTTACTGCAAAATAGCCGAGGGTAATTCCGCCGACTTTTCCGGCAGAATGGCTGTTGCCCAGTCCGGCTGCACCTGAGATTAAGGCAACGGCGACCAGAGGGATCACCAGCATCTTAATCAGGTTGATAAATATTGCACCGAGCGGTGAAAACATTGCCGCATCATGTCCCATGGCTCCTCCGATCACGGAACCTAAGATCATCGCAATCACGACCTGAACACCAATGTTCGATAGCATATTCTTTTCTTTTAACACTTCCATAACCCCTGTGTTATAAAATTTTAAATTCCTGGTTTAAATCTCTAACATTTAGAGATTCAATGGATAATTATTCCAGATGTGTTTTTACACTGATATGTTAAGCCGATCAAGGTAAAGCCGGATAAAATGTGTCGTTGGCATGAAAAAAAACGCAAACGTTTGGCTGCCATATGCGTCTCAATGCTTTTTGATTATTTATCCGGTTTTTGTGGGATTTTTTTCATGAAAACAGTATGTGTATTCAATCGTTTTTGTGAATAAAAACGGCTTCATTACTGAAGCCGTCGTTAGGGTGGGATGTGGATTGGTAATGAATATTTATTTTAGTGTGGCTTGTTTCATTTCAGACACAAATGCTTTGAGTTTTTCAGTGAGTACCGCGCTGTCAGCCTGATTAGATTCGATAATTTTGACGACGGCTGAGCCTGAAATTGCACCGGCAGCACCTGAATCCAGTGCTTGTTTGACCTGAGATGGTTCAGAAATACCGAAACCGAGCAGGGCGGGTGGTGCATTATACTGTTTGAGTGATGCCAGAAGTGAGTCGATCGGCATGTTTGCTTTGGTTTCTGTGCCGGTGACGCCACCACGGGAAAGCAGATAAGTATAGCCCTGGCTCAAAGTCGCAACAGATTTCAGCATGGCTTCATCGGCAGTTGGCGGGGCAATGAAAATAGGGGCGATGTTATATTTCTCAGCCGCTTCGACAAACACCTGGCCTTCATTAGTCGGTACATCGGCAATCAGAACGGAGTCAACACCGGCTTGCTGACATTGCTGGTAGAAATGATCGATACCCCGCGCATAAACCAGATTCGCGTACATCAATAAACCGATGGGCAGGTCAGGGTATAATTCGCGCATTTTTGCGATCAGAGAAAAGCAGATGTCTGGTGTGGTGCCGGCATCAAGGGCCCGGATATTGGCTCCCTGAATGGTCGGACCGTCCGCTGAAGGATCAGAAAAAGGCATGCCCAGTTCCAGCGCATCCGCACCCCCTTCGGCTAATGCTTTCATCACTTCGAATGACGTTTCCGGATCAGGGTCGCCAATCGTGACAAATGGCACAAATGCGCCCTGGTTTTTTTCCGCAAGCTGTTGAAATAGTTTTTCGTAGCGGCTCATTACAGCTCTCCTTTTTCTTCCAGAATTTTGTGGACAGTGAAGATGTCTTTATCTCCTCGTCCGGATAAGTTGACGATTAAAACCTGTTCTTTTTCCGGTTCAGCTTGTGCCATTTTGAGGGCATGTGCCAGGGCATGAGAAGATTCCAGAGCGCCGATAATGCCTTCATGACGGGCCAGTTCTTTAAAGGCATCCAGTGCTTCATCGTCAGTGATGTTGACATATTCGGCTCTGCCGGTTGCATTTAGATGGGCATGCTGTGGACCGACAGACGGAAAATCAAGTCCGGCGGAAACGGAGTAAGATTCTTCTACCTGACCATTTTCATCTTGCATCAGAGGCGCTTTCATCCCGAAGAAGATACCGGTTTTGCCATGTTTTAGTGGTGCGCCGTGCATCGGTGTGTCAATTCCCTTACCACCAGGCTCTACACCAATCAGACGAACATCTTTTTCATCAATAAAATCAGCGAACATGCCAATGGCGTTGGAACCTCCGCCGACACAGGCGATGACTGCATCCGGCAGACTGCCTTCCCGGGCAAGAATCTGATTTTTGGTTTCTTCGCCAATAATGCGCTGGAATTCGCGGACAATCGTCGGGAATGGGTGAGGCCCGGCCGCAGTGCCCAGCAAATAGTGCGCGGTTTCATAAGAGGCTGACCAGTCACGCAAGGCTTCATTGCAGGCATCTTTCAGCGTGGAAGACCCTGAATGAACCGGAATGACTTCTGCTCCCATCAGGCGCATTCTGAATACATTCGGACTTTGGCGTTCAACATCTTTTGCGCCCATATACACCCGGCATTTCAGATCCATCAGTGCACAGGCGATGGCCGTTGCAACACCATGTTGTCCGGCGCCTGTTTCGGCAATGATTTCGGTTTTTCCCATGCGTTTGGCCAGCAAGACCTGTCCGAGAACCTGATTGGTCTTATGGGCACCACCGTGAAGTAAATCTTCACGTTTCAGATAAAGTTTGGTTTTGGTACCTTTCACCAGATTACGTGTCAGTGTTAATGCCGTTGGGCGTCCGGCATATTCCTGAAGTAAGGACATGAATTCAGACCGAAATTCAGGGTCCTGCTGTGCATCAATGAATGCCTGTTCCAGCTGATCAAGTGCCGGAACTAAGATCTGGGGAACGTATTGTCCTCCGTATTCGCCGAAATATGCGTCTAATTTAGACATAGCTGTGATTCCTTGTAATTCGTTAACTGCTTTTGTTGCGATGGTGTTCAGTAATTTCGGATTTGCTGAAAAGCCTGTTGTATTTTTTCAGGGTCTTTTAAACCGGGTGCAGATTCAACACCTGAGTTGAAGTCTAATCCGGTGCAGCCGAGAGATGCGGCCTGTTGAGCATTATCAGGAGATAATCCGCCTGCCAGCATCACGTCTTTTGTCCGGGAGAGTTGCGTCCAGTCGAACGTTAAGCCGGTTCCGCCGGACTGATTGCCGGATTTTGTGTCGTACAGGTGACGGTCTGTGTGATGTTCAAGCGGCTCGGGGATATTTTCTCCTTCTCCGACACCATACGCTTTCCATATCGCGATTGATTTATCGAGGACGCTGCGAAGCAGGTTGACGTAGGCCTGATCTTCGTGACCGTGCAGCTGAACTGCACTCAGAGAAAGCTGATGGGCAATCTCACCTATCGTCTCCACTGGCATATCGCGAAAGACACCCACATATTTTAGCGGGGCTGCTGCGATCACTGTTCTGGCTTGCTCCGGGGTGACATAACGTGGTGAGGCTTTGACAAAAATCAGTCCGCCATAGACAGCGCCTGCCTGCCAGACCTGCGCCGCATCCTGGGCACGGGTCAGACCACATACCTTATTTTCACCCAATGTGACCCGGCGAACTGCCAGCTCAAGGTCTTCCTCTGCCATTAAGGAGCTGCCAATTAAAAAACCGTTGGCGTATTGTGATAAATCCCGGACCTGTTGGTTGGTATAAATTCCTGACTCGGAAATGATGGTGATACCTTCCGGTATTTTAGGTGCCAGTTGCCTGGTGCGGTCCAGATCTGTGGTTAAATCACGCAGATTCCGGTTGTTAATCCCGATCACTTTGGCTTCCAGAGCAAGAGCGCGTTCCAGTTCTGCTTCATTGCTGACTTCTGTCAGTACGCCCATATTTAATGAGTGCGCCACATCGGCCATTTCACGGTAAGCTTCGTCGTCTAACACCGACAGCATCAGCAAAATCGCATCGGCACCATAGTATCGGGCAAGGCTGACCTGATAAGGGGCCAGCATAAAATCTTTACATAAAACCGGTTGGGTGACCTGATTGCGTATCCGTGGTAAGAATTCAAGATTGCCCTGAAAATATTTTTCGTCAGTCAATACCGAAATCGCATTTGCGTGGTTGCGGTAAACGGAAGCGATTTCATCAAGGTTAAAATCTTCGCGGATCAATCCTTTTGACGGAGAGGCTTTCTTACATTCCAGAATAAAGGCAGTCTTACCGGTATTCAGTGCGTCATAGAAACTCCGGTCGGATGGAGAAAGTTCATCCTTAAATGTTGCCAGTGGCTGTGCGGCCATCCGTGCTTCCAGCCAGCATTTTTTGTCTTTGACGATCCGGGTCAGTACTTCTGCCATGTCGGTATGCCGGGTGGAAATATGTTCTGAGAGTTGCTTGTCCATGTGATAATTACCCTTGCGCTGCAAGTTGTTTAACCAGGTGAAATGCCTGACCGGTTTGCATCACATCCATTGCTTTCGCGGCATTTTGTTTCAGGTCTTCCTGACCAAAGAGACGCAATAGTAGCGCAACATTGACAGCAACCGCAGACATTTGTGGTTCAGAGCCTCTGCCGGTCAGAATATTTTCTATAATCAGACGATTTTCCTCCGGTGTACCGCCTTCAATTGATGACAGCGGGAAGGTATTCAGGCCAAAATCGTCAGGAGTGAGTGTATAGCGTGTGATTTGCTGATTGTGTATCTCTGCAACCTGTGTTTCACCATGGATGGCGACTTCATCGAGCCCTGAGCCATGAACAACAGCCGCGCGTTTCATTCCCATCTTCAGCATGGTTTCTGCAATGGGCTGAATTAAAGCCGGGTCATACACACCCATCAGTTCAATATTTGGCCGGGCCGGGTTAATTAACGGACCAAGAATGTTAAAAATGGTTCTGGTTTTTAATGTCTGGCGAACCGGCATTGCATGGCGGACACCGCCGTGATACTGGGGCGCGAACAAGAAAGCGACGCCCAGTTCATCCACCGCTTTACGGGTATTTTCCGGAGTCATTGCCAGATTGATGCCAAAGGCATCCAGCAAATCGGACGAGCCGGATTTACTGGAGACGCTGCGGTTACCGTGTTTTGCGACTTTTACGCCGCAACCGGCAGCAACGAATGCGGCTGTTGTCGAAATATTAATGGTATTGGCGCCATCGCCACCGGTTCCGACAATGTCTGCAAAGTCATAATCAGGCCGGGGGAAAGCGACGGCATTATCCAGTAATGCCTGTGCAGCACCGGATATTTCCTCCGGGGTTTCGCCTTTGATTTTCAGCGCTGTCAGTAATGCAGCCATCAGGATCGGGTCCATTTCACCGCGGATAATCTGTTCAAATAACCGGTATGATTCCTGCTGTGTCAGCGATGTTTGCGCATACAGTTTATCAATAATTGCTTGCATGATGTTGTCCCTATAAATTCTGTTCAGTCGACATATTCGAAATGAGAAGCAGCAGATTACTGCAGTGCCCAGACGATGGTATTTTCCAGCAACTGTGCGCCGTGGGTTGTCATAATTGACTCCGGATGGAACTGAAACCCGCAGACTTTATCCTGTTCATGAATTACGGACATGACCAACCCGTCAACTTCTGCTGTAACGGTCAGACTGTCGGGAACCTCTGTTGCGACCAGAGAGTGATATCTGGCAATTGTCAGCGGCGAGGGTAAGTCCTGATAAACCTGATGGGGCTGATAGGTCATCATTGAGATTTTTCCGTGTACAATTTCACCAGCACCCGCGACGGTCCCCCCATAAGCTTCCACGATCGCCTGATGGCCCAGACAGATACCAATGATTGGGACTTCACCTTTCAGGGTCTGAAGCAGCTCGGGCACAGAGCCCGCTTCTGAAGGAATACCGGGGCCGGGTGATAATACGACAACGGGTGTATCTGCTTCCCGGACTGCCGATATAATCCGGGAGGCTTGAATCTGGTTACGATAAACCGTGACCTGATGACCCAGAGAGCGGAATTGATCAACCAGGTTATAAGTAAACGAATCGAAATTGTCGATAAAGATAATGTGAGCCATGGTTCTGATCCTTTATTTACCTGATGAAAGCGTGTGTGCGGTTTGAATTGCTGAAATGACAGCCTGAGCTTTATTCCGGGTTTCATCCGCTTCGGCCTGTGGATCGGAATCGTAAACAATACCAGCACCGGCCTGTACATTCGCAACACCATTTTCAACATAGGCTGAGCGAATGACGATACAGGTATCGAGATCACCTTCACCAGTGAGATAACCAACGGCACCGCCATAGCTGCCGCGACGTTCTTTTTCTACAGAGCGAATCAGTTGCATTGCCCTGATTTTAGGTGCACCGGTCAGTGTGCCCATATTCATACATGCCTGATAAGCGTGTAAGGCATCCAGATCTGAACGTAACTGGCCAATCACTCTGGATACAAGATGCATGACATGGCTGTAACGATCGACTTTCAGCAAATCGGCAACATGTCTTGAACCGGCTTCAGCGATGCGGGCGACATCATTCCGGGCCAGATCAACCAGCATCATATGTTCAGCGTTTTCTTTCCGGTCACAGCGCAGGTCCAGCTCAATACGGCCATCCAGATCCAGATTAATTGAACCATCCGGATTTTTGCCCCGTTGACGTGTCCCGGCAATCGGATAGATTTCAATCTGGTTTGTGCTTTGATCATATTTCAGGGCACTTTCCGGAGAGGCGCCAAACAAAGTGAATCTTTCATCCTGCATGTAAAACATATAAGGACTTGGATTGTTATCTTTGAGCTTTTTATAGGCCGTCAGTGGGGAAGGGCAAGGCAGACTGAATGTCCGGGACGGCACAACCTGAAAAATATCTCCCCGGACAATATAGCCTTTCAGATCTTCAACAATGTCACAATATGCCTGATCGGAAATCGAAGGGGTGACATCTTCAGAGCTGGGTGGCAGCACTTTGGGCAGTTCTTTTAAATCTTCACACTGATGACTGATGTCGCTGAGCCTTGCCGTGATTTTTTCTTCCGTGCTGGTCACCGGATTAAACAGGGTGCCGCGAACCTGGCAGGTTTGTGTCTGGTGGTCCACAATCATGAGTGTTTCAGCTACGTAGAAAACATAATCGGGACACTTGTTTTTACCTTCGACATCACCCAGTGGTTCAAAATTTGCCACTAAATCATAGGCAAAAACGCCGCCCAGAAAAATGGCGTATCGATCAAGGCCTGTCCGGTCAAAGCTGTGCTGAACCAGGCGCAGTGCATCAAAGGAGGAAGATTCGCGTAACCGGCTGTCTTCGTCCAGTGTCAGGTCCGGAGCCGAAAAGAAAAGAGACAATTCATGCGCCGTCTGTTCGGTTTGGATTTCCGTTTTAATATTTTTTGCCAGATGGCTGATCAAAGCCTGACCATTTTCTGTCAGGGCCTGAAAGGTGACTTTGTGTCCTGTACATATGATCCGCACTGCGGCATCGATGAGCAGTAAGCTTTTTAAATTTGCTTTTGAATCAATTTCTGCGGATTCAAGCAGTAAGCTGTCCGTCTTTTTTTCACACAGCGTATGAAACAGAACCGTTGGATCTGCGTGATAAGGCATATTTTTCGTGAGCAGGCGGATATTGCCTAATTTATTAATATGTATGGTGTTATTCATTTGATAACCCTTAAGTTCCTGACATCACATGGTTTAGCCGTGGTGATGTATTGCTGAACATTGTTATATTTTGCTGAACATTGTTATATTTCGGTGAAATTCGTTGTTTGCTTCTGGAGTCTGTTGCCGGGGTTTAGCCCATAAAACAAAAAAGCCCGCAAATTGCGGGCTTCTCAATGGGGTCAGATCGAAAGGCAGCCCGCCGTAAGAACAGGGTAATACGCCACCAGCTACTCATCAGACTGGAGGTCGTCATATGTGCATGTGTATATTTCAGATTCATCATGAATTCCTGTAACATGGTGCGGCCTGTATTGGTTTCTGTGTATTCATTTATGTAATTGCGTACTAGTAAACTAGTTCGGTAGTAAAAAGTCAAGCCTTTTGTGGGTAAAAATAAAAATGAAAATAGATTTACATAGCCATACCACCGCTTCTGATGGTCGATTGTCGCCGGAAGCTTTGGTTGACAGGGCCATTGAGCATCGCATTGATGTTCTGGCGATCACCGATCATGATTGTGTGGATGGTTTAGTGCGGGCGTCGCAATATATCCACGAACATCAGCTTTCACTCTGTCTGATTCATGGTATTGAATTCTCGACGGTCTGGCAGAATAAAGATATTCATATTGTCGGATTAAATATCGACCCACAGCATCCTGCATTGCTTGCGTTAATTCAGGCGCAGCGGGCACGACGCCAGGAGCGGGCCCGTTTGATCGCCAGCCGGCTGGAGAAAGCAACCCGTCCGGGAGTGTTTGATGAGGTTTCTGCGATAGCTGGTGATGCGATGGTGACCCGTGGACACTTTGCCATGTGGCTGGTAGAAAACGGCTACGTTAAGTCGATGCAGCAGGTGTTCAAAAAATATCTGAGCAGAAACTGTCCGGGTTATGTGCCGCCTGACTGGTGCTCAATGAATGAAGCGATCGAAGCGATTCATATGGCAGGCGGACAGGCTGTTCTGGCGCATCCAGGACGGTATCAGTTGAGCGCTAAGTGGCTGAAACGTTTAGTTGAAGCATTTCGTGATGCTGGCGGTGATGCGATGGAAGTTGCTCAGCCACAACAAGGAACGCAGGAAAGGCGCAATTTGGTTAATAATGCGCTACACTACGGCCTGTTAGCGTCTCAGGGGAGCGATTTCCACTATCCATCTCCCTGGCTGGATTTAGGCCGAAATCTGTGGTTGCCTTCTGATATTGAACCTGTATGGAAAGATTGGGATTTTTTCCCATTTGTAAGCGTCGTTAATGACGAGGAGTCGTAATGAGCCAGTATTTTTATGTCCATCCTGAAAACCCGCAGGCCCGGTTGATTAACCAGGCGGTTGCTATTGTACGAAATGGTGGGGTGATTGTTTACCCGACAGACTCAGGGTATGCATTAGGATGTCAGCTGGAAAATAAATCCGCTTTGGAACAAATTTGCCGGATCCGGCATTTGAATGATAAACACAATTTTACGCTGTTGTGCAGAGACCTGTCAGAGTTATCCTTGTATGCCCGTGTTGATAATACCGCGTTTCGTCTGTTGAGAAATAATACGCCCGGACCTTATACCTTTATCTTTAAAGGCACAAAAGAGGTGCCAAGACGCCTGATGAATCCCAAAAGAAAAACCATTGGCATCCGGGTTCCGGATAACCGGATTGCACTGGATTTGCTGGAAGCTCTGGGCGAACCTCTTATGTCAACATCATTAATTCTGCCTGGTAAAGAAGTGACTGAATCTGATCCGGAAGAAATCCGCGATTCACTGGAGCATTCTGTGGATGTGATTCTCAATGGTGGCTATCTGGGAGAACAACCGACAACTGTGATTGATTTTAGTGAGGGTGAAATGATCGTGCAGCGACTTGGGGCGGGAGATCCGGCACCATTTGAATTGTGATGCTGAGTCGTTATATTCAACCGGTTAACTAACTATTTTTATACACTATAGCGAATCAAAACAGATGCTTTTTCACTTGTGATTTGAGATAATGCGCGGCCGCGGTAAAAGGCCGTATTTTTATTCGACGTCTGAGAAGACGACACAGCAAGGTAAATCAATGAGCGAAAAGTTACAAAAGGTTTTAGCAAGAGCTGGCCATGGCTCGCGTCGTGAGCTGGAAACACTGATCCGTGCCGGACGGGTGAGTGTCGATGGTAAAGTTGCAATTTTGGGTGAGCGTCTGGAAGATGAAGATGCGACAGTCCGGATTGATGGACATACTGTTTCTGTTAAAGCACATGAAGAAGTAATTTGCCGCGTCCTTGCTTATTACAAACCTGAAGGGGAACTATGTACCCGCCATGATCCGGAAGGGCGACGAACCGTCTTTGACCGGTTGCCGAAAATCCGGGGCTCCAGATGGGTTTCCATCGGGCGACTGGATGCCAATACTTCAGGATTGCTGTTGTTTACCACTGATGGTGAATTAGCCAACCGGCTGATGCACCCAAGTCGTCAGGTTGAACGGGAATATCTTGTCCGTGTCTTTGGCGATGTGACTGAAGAGATGATTAAAAACCTGGTCAATGGTGTCGCACTCGAAGATGGGGAAGCCCGATTTGAAGACATTGTGTATGCGGGTGGTGAAGGGATGAATCATACCTTCTATGTTGTCATTAATGAAGGTCGTAACCGGGAAGTTCGCCGGTTGTGGGAATCTCAGGGAACTACGGTTAGTCGTCTGAAGCGGGTTCGTTATGGAGATATCTTCCTGGATAAAGCATTGCCTCGTGGTGGCTGGGTTGAGCTGAGCCTGAAAGAGGTGAATTACTTACGCGAACTGGTGGAATTAAGGCCAGAGCAGCGTACGATGATTGATGTATCTAAAGATAATACATCCCGCAAGCGGGAGCGCTCAAGAAGCCAGAAGATTCGCCGGGCGGTGAAACGTCACGAAGAACGTATTTCAAGTCCCAAGGGAAGGGGCGTTAAAGGACGCTCGTTGAAAAGAACGTAATGATTTCCTCTACTCATATTGTTTAAATAATAAAGGGCGATTGTTTTATCGCCCTTTATTATTTTTATTTAAAGATAAATTTATTATTAAAAGATCATACTTTTGGAATAAGAATATATATTTTATTGATAAATTGAATTTTTTAAAAAATAGTGTTTTATTTTTTCTTCAACTCAGATACATTGTACTTGTTTTGAACGGTGTTCAAATTAAATGCAATTTAATCTGATAAGGAAATAACATGAAATACTTAAAACTGGCATTATTACCCCTTTCTTTAACTGTTGCTGGTTCCGTTTTTGCCGGTCAGTGGTCAGATCCTGTCCGGGTGACCGGGTTTGATACGCAGAATGAGATTGTTTCTTTCTCTAAACAGCTCCTGAATATAGTCTGTGAAAGTACCGGACAAATTGCGACTTATGCACCATCTGTTGCTGGTAACACAATCGATGATTTCACAAAAACACTGATGCTTGAATCATTTAAGAATGATCAATATATCTCAGTATATATCGATTCGTGCCGCTCTGATGGTGTGGCTTATATTACAGGCGTGAAAACATCGGCAACGCCTTCTGATGATTTTGATCCTGATGCGCCTGTTTCTGACCCGGATTTGTAAGAATATTTAGTCGCTGTGATAAGGTGCAATGATAGATTGCACCTTTTGACGATAATGTCGCGGAAGGTTATTCATCTGCCAGACCGATCAGTGTCAGCATGGCGTTGGGGACTTCAACGATGGGTGGCAGCCATGCTAATTCCCCTGTCTTTTGATTGACTCTGAAAATAACGACAGAGTTGCTGAATTCTCCCGTGACAAACATCCACTGTCCATCAGGTGTTAAGGTGATATTCCTGCAAGACGGTGTGTAGGCCGGCTCGCTGGCCATGAGTTTTAACTCTCCTGTTTTCTGATGAATTGAAAATACAGAAATCACCGCAACCCCTCGGTTCAGAACATATAAAAAGCGACCTGAAGGGTGAATTGTCAGGTCTGAGGCATTGTACATCTCCTCCGAACATGTTTGTCCTGTCACGTGTTTTTGGCCCGTGAGACTATCCAAAATTTCCTGAATACATAGCTTTTCCTGAATACATGACTTTTCCTGAATATATTGTGTTTCCTGAATATATAGCTTGCCTGTGCGGGTGTCGCATCGATAGCGGCTAATACCGGGCCGGAGTTCATGGGTCACATAAACAATATCGAGTGAAGGGTGAAAAGCTATATGTCTTGGTCCTGAACCCGGAGCCACAGAGATTTGCTGCTGGCAAAGAAGCTTGCCAGAAATCGGGTGACGCTGATACACGCTAATCTCATCACGGCCTAAATCAGTGATGTATACAGCGTCATTTTTTGGGTTGCATCCAATCCAGTGTGGATGAGGGGAAGTCTGACGTCCGGGATGCAAACTATGGCCTGTAAAGTGAATTTCGTGCCGGGTTCCGCTGAGATGGCCGGAGTCATCTAATGGATAAATCCCTGCTTTGCCGCTGGTATAGTAAGCGACGAGCAGAAACTTTCCCTCACAATCAATGCTGCAATGCGCTGCACCTGCCGGTACATCGATTTGATTCAATAAAGAGAGTTCACCCCCCTTCGCTAGACCGTAAGCATGAATTTGTCCAAAACCTTCTCCCCGGAGTACTGCATATAAAACAGGATGCTTTGGGTGTTGAGTGAGGTATGTGACGCTCAGTGGCGCCGTGACGACTGATTGATGTATATGATTTAAAGCTTGTGTTTGTGATGAAAAGTCAGCGGAAAAAATCCCTGTTTTTCCGGCTGCTATCCAGCAGCGGTAATTTTTTCTTTCAGCCGAAGGGTAAGGTTGGTGACAGTACATTCTGTGTTGAGCCATTTCCTGATTGACCGGATATGATTATGTTGCCGGAAATTGCGCTAAAGTTGAAGTGGAATATATCTCTATCCGGGGGGCGTTTGTCTATACCTGAACTAAAGAGAGTTTGATGAATTTTGAATCACCAGAAACCCATATTTTAATGATAGAAGTAAAATTTATCCGGTGGTTTTTTTGTGATTTTTACTTTAATTTCAGATATTAATAATACAATGTTTTATTCTCTCTGATACAATCTCTTTTTTAAATGAACAATGTTTTATTTTTTATTGTTCAGTATTGATTTATTATTTATTTCACAAAGGAAAACAAAATGAAATCAGCTAAGTATGTACTAATCCCTTTACTTTTTACATTCGCAACTTCTGCATTTGCCGGAGAATGGACGGATAAATTAACGGTTACCAGTGTGTCTGAATACATTGATCCACAAACAGGAGGAGGGGATGCTGAAGTGTCTTTCAAGTCCTCACCAACAACGACTGCTTGTCCTGTCACGGCCAAAAGTTTGACTATTGCTAAGGAGTATTCTGATGAATATTCACAAAAAATGTCTGACAAGCTGACGAAAGCGTTAACGCACCACAAAAAAGTACAGGTGTATACGGATTGTCGCTATGGAGATGCTGCTATTTATGGTGTCAAAATCACAAATGATTTTGCGCTTTAAACTTTCTGACTTTCGTTCAAAATCGTGTCGTTCAACGTGATGTTGAAACTGTTGAATATAAAAAGTGCAACCAGTATTGGTTGCACTTTTTTACGTGTGAAGCTTTACTTCTCTGTCGGGAAATCAGAGATCAAGCTGAATGGTTTTAGTGGTTGAAGCACCCTCGTTATCTGTCACCGTCAGTAAAACATTGTATTGTCCGTGAGAAGTGAAAGTTTTTGAGAAAGACTGACCATGTTTGACTTCACCATCAGGCAATGTCCACTGGGTATCAACGATACGACCGCCTTGATCCCAGCTGGTAGACCACATTGAAACTTTCAGGTTATGTGCGACATATCTGGCCTGAGCGACTGGCGCTTTATTGGGATCTGTTACTGTGACCCATCGATTGAGTGTCTTGGTGGCACCCTGATCATCTGTCACAGTCAAAGTTACCCGATAAGTCCCTTTTTGTGCATATGTCCAGGTTGGCGATTCTTCAGAACTGGTCTGTCCGTTACTGAAATCCCAATGATAGCTGACAATCTTACCGTCGCTGTCTGAACTCAGGTTTGTTGCAGTGACGGTCAGATCGTTTACTTTCAGATCAAATGCTGCCTCTGGGGCCGTATTCGGTGTCGATGTTCTTGAAATTTTGATTAATCCATATTCATCATTTTCACCTTGTTCCAGCACATCAATTTGTAAACCCAGCTCTAATAATAAACGGCCGGCGTCTGGCTGTTCCGGATCACTGTAGTCTTTACTATCAGCAAAGTCAGGCGTTGCAATCAGACTGCTGTCTTCAAGGATATCCCCACTACTGTTCTTCAATGTAAGCGGGGCCTGATCTTTCAGAGAAAATGCTGCATCACGTACCTGATAACGGGTTTGTGCTGCGGTGCCGCTGTCAGCCCAGACCAGGGCATTCTGGTCTGCATCCACCACACCGATCCAGCCTTTGCCCGGATGCTCTCCGACCCAGTTGTCAGTCAGCGATTCATCCACGTACCAAATTAGCAGACCGGGTTCGAAGGACATGATTTGGCCACCAAATCGATTGATGTGACCCAAACCAGCATCAACGCCGTTATGACTTCGCCATTGCAACAGATAGTAATGATCTGCCAGATGGTATCCATTGTTCAGACGGAACCCATCGAAGGTAAAGCTTGGTGTACTTTCAGCGTCATCAATCACGGTTGTTACGCCGTCCGCATCCAGTGCAAGGTTGTCCAGATAGAAACCGGCCATTGCCAGACCGCCATCGGTGATATATTCAAAACCAAGTTCAATTTCTTGTCCGGCCCACTGAGATAAATCGAATTCAGCATCGACCCAGCCATCAGATTTTCCTGAAATTGCCGGGACCAGTCCGGTTGTTTGTGGGTCATCCATCGTGGTGATATTACCGGTGATAGACTGACCATTGACTGTCACCCGGGCAAAATCGTAATCTTTTTCGATTTGATACCATGCTTTAAACTTCAGCGTGACTTTGGATGCCGCCGGGATGGTGAAAGTCCGGGTCATCTTATTGTTCAGGCTGTCCCCTTTATCTGAATAGAAATCATACTTGCCTTCATAGGGTGGCAGATCTTCGATTTGTTTTTGGGGCAGGGGGATTTTGATCAGATTCTGATGATCGGTGTCGGTTGTCTGACTGAGCTTAATGACTTTTGCGTGTTTATTTAACGCATCAAGTGAGATTTCCGTATCGTCGGTCCAGTTGCCACCAACGGCATCCTGCAGGAATGCTTTACACCATGCTGAGAAGGATGTTGGTTCTGTTCCCGGAACAGTTCCTCCCCAACTGCCTGAGGACATGATAGACCAGTAGGAAACAGGTTCACCTCTACCGGTATATTGCGTGTCATATTCATCCGGCAGTCCCAGATCATGGCCGTATTCGTGCGAGCAAACGCCTGCTGCAGCATCAATTGGCTGCATTGTATAATCGTAAGCCGCATATTGCCCGTCAAAACGTCCGGGAACTGTACTCTGAGTGCCTTTCAGGACGTAGAACTGACCCAGATTATGACGGTGTGACCAGATTGCGTCTTCTCCAAGCGCACCACCACCTGCTTCTTCCCCCACTGAAGAGTGGAAAACCATCAGGTGATCGATGACGCCATCCGGTTCCCGGTAATCGCCGTCATTGTCGTAGTCATAACGATCTTCAATATCATAATCTGCCAAATTTATATTTGGATCTTTTGCAAGTTGGTCAAGTGCTTCCCGAACCAGTTGCTGTGGGTTGAGATCATTACCGCCTGATGCAGTGTGACCACCATAGTATGCGGCATTGTGAGAGGCGTGATACCAGCCCATCACCTGACCGGATACACCATAGCTGTCGCCCGACTCCTGATGATAGTACTGACGCATTGAAATCAGATTCTGGCCATCCGGACCTGTGTAGCCTGAATCAGAAAACAGCAGCTTTTGATAGTGATCGGGTGTGTAGCTTTGATAGAACATGTCAGTTAACTCTGGGGTTAACTGATTATCATCCCATGGTAAATCAGGAAAATCGATGAGTAATGCAAGTACTTTATCGTTACGCTTTTTACTGATATCCAGTGCAAAAACATTCAATTTGTTGCGGCCATTTCCAGCCTTCATCGCTTTCAGAACTTTTGCCCGGTTCAGCAGTGCTTTTTTGTCAAGTTGGGCATCACCTTTAAAGCCATGATTAATTTTTTTTGCGAGGTATTTTCTTAATGCTTCATGTTTGACCGCATCTGATGCGTGACTGTCAACAACACCTGTACGAACAAGCATTTCAATCAGCTTTTCCTCATTCACAACGCCCATATCTGCAGGCGCATTTGCGTGAACATAACTACTGACACCAAAACAGGTCATCATTGCCGTTGCCAGCAATGTTTTCCTCATTTTTATCATTTTATTATCCTTCTTTATTGTGTTTACTATAGCCAACAATGCCCGTTATTCCGGAATGAATAATTAAATAAGCAAGGCTTCGTTGTATGCGATGTTATTTTTTATGAGGTGCAATGCACGTCTTAAAAGAATTTGAATCAGGTGCTTCTGATGGCGATTTATCTTTACGTGCTTTTCTGTTCAGATAAATACGCAATGCTTCTTGCTGTTCATCGTAGCTTAATCCTTTGCAGATTATTCCACGTTGAATAAGTGACTGAAGTAACTTCTCATCCTGAGGTGGTGAACCGGAATAAACCGGAGGCGAGAGAATTATAGCCAATAAAAATGCGATCCTTGCTTTCATATTGAGTGTAATTTTTGTAATCATTTTTTATAAAATATATTCATCTTCACAAAAATTCAATCAATATTTAAATTTAAATTTTCTTTCATAAATCAGAATAATTCATTTGGTTTTTCTGGTTTATTTTATTCTTTTAATGATAAGTTTATGTTTAATTTTTTGGGGAGGAATGGTGCTAAATGAATGTTTGCGATAAAGGCAATACGAGAGTGTAAGGATTAACTTTAAATTTATTTATGATGGAAAATAAATTTATCTATTGATGCTTTTAACTTTTATTGAATGAGATCAAATCGGATTTTACTGTATTGTTTTTTCATGTTTTTATTATTATTTTTTTTTGTGTTTTGAATGCGAATCACGAACTGTGAGTCATTGAAGAGAAAAAAGATATATAAAACTATATCTGACAGAAAGAATGATTTTAATTTGAAGTGATGCAAACGATTACTTAAATTAATATTTTATTTCATTCTGTATGAATATTCATGTTTTTGTTATGTTATATGATAACAAATAAGGTGCCGGGAAGAAAAGGTATACCAGAAATACAGAGATATATCAGAATATATCTCCAAGCCATCTGAAGATGCAGCTGGCTTGGAGATAGAAGGTTACAGCGTTTGATTTAATGCGTAATAACGGCCCTGACGTGCCATTAAAGTCTGATGATCCCCGTATTCAATGATTTTACCCTGTTCAAGTAAACAAATTGCGTCCATACGGGCCAGTTCTATCAAGCGGTGAGTGATAAAAATAACGGTTTTATCGGTAAAATGAGACCGGAGTAATGACATGATTTGATATTCGGTCTGTTTATCCAGCCCTTCTGTGGGTTCATCCAGTAACAGAATCTGTCCCTGATGCAAAATAGCCCGGGCGATGCCCAGTCGTCGCTTTTCTCCGCCGGAGAGTTGACGTCCGCCTTCTCCGAGCCAGCTATCCAGCCCCGCAGATTCATCGAGTAGTTTGTCCAGTCCGACGCGTGATAATATATGAGTTAACTTCATATCATCTGCATCAGGGTTGGCAATTAAAAGATTATCCCGCAATGTGCCATTCAGAATATCGACTCTTTGACTGACAATACTCATTGATTTTCTCAGGTCACTTTCATTCCACTGCCTTAAATTTGTCCCGGCAATGGAAATGGTCCCTGATTCTGGATCCCAGTAGCGTGAGATGAGCTGAATTAAAGTAGACTTTCCTGAGCCAGTCTGACCTACTATTGCTATTTTATGTCCGGCAGGAATGTGCAGATTGATCTCTTCCAGAACGTGATTCTGGTTTTGATGATAAGAGAAGCTGACATTTTCAAAGTGGATATCAAATATGCCATTATGCTGCGTGGGCTGCGTTTGGAATATCACTTCAGGCGTCGCCGAAAGTACTTCATTCAAACGACGCGCTGATGTCATCGTTTGGCCGAGATACTGGAATGCACCTGCGATTGGCATTAACAGCTCAAAACTTGCCATAGTGGCAAAAATAACCATGGCAATCATCGGGCTGGGTGGGGCAGTTCCTACACCGTTACCGACAAACCATAACATGAGGACCAAAGTCCATCCGCTGGCAAGCATTAACAAGGCCTGAGCAAATCCGGTATAAAGCGCATGGATATATTGATTTTTGAGCATTTCTTCCTGTTTCCGGAAGATGTTTTGCCTGTACGCGGGTTCTGCACCAAAAATCACTAATTCACTGTAGCCCTGAATCCAGTCAAGTAATGTAATCCGCAACTGAGACTTTTTCCGTGTCAGCCCGGCACCATTTTTTTGCCCGAGTTTATAAAACAGAACCGGCCATGATAAAAGCAGTATCAGCAGAATACCGCCCAACAATAACGCGACCTCAAGATCAAACCAGCTCAGAAACAGTGTCAGCACAACGATTCCCATTGCCCCAATGAAAACCGGGCTGATCAAACGCAGATAAACGTGATCCATTGCATCAACGTCTGCGACAAGACGGTTCAGAATATCGCCATCGCGCAGATTCGCAGCTCTGCCGGGGATCAAAGGTGCCAGTTTTTCAAAAAAGAAAATCCGCAAATCAGCCAACACTTTAAAAGTGGCATTATGGCTGACGACTCTTTCGCCCCAACGTCCGGCAGTCCGGCCGATTGCAAAGCCCCGTACAAACGCGCTCGGAAGCATGTAGTTGAATGTTTGCCGGGCGATAGAAAGGCCTGCAACAGATGCCGCAGAGAGAAACCATCCTGAAAGTGTCAACAGGCCGATCGATGCACATAATGTCAGAAAGGCCAGAATCATGCCCAGAGTTAATCCGAACCAGTGTTTTTTATAAAGCTTTAAAAATGGAATCAGTTCACGCATCAGGGTTTTCTCCGGTTTGTTCTCCATACATGGACAGACTGGACGTAAGCATTGATTTAAACAGGCCATCTTCCTGACTGAGTAACGCATAGTTTCCTGACTGAACAATCCGGCCGTCCTGAAGAACCAGAATTTGATCAACCGACTGTAACGGTGAAAGCTGATGCGTCACCATGAGTGTTGTTCGATCCTGAATGCAGGATGCCAGGCCTTTCATCACGAGTTGTTCGCTGGAAGCATCCAGGCTGGCCGTGGGTTCATCTAACAGCCAGAATCTGCCATTTTGCAGCATGGCCCGGGCAAGCGCTAAGCGTTGTGCCTGGCCGACTGATAAACCACCGGAACGATCCTGAATTTGATAGGTCAGCCCGTGATGCCGGACAAATTCAGCGGAAAACGATTGTTCCAGAATCTGATTGATCCTGTCATCAGAAACATCCGGTTTACCCAGAGTTATATTGTCTCTGATCGTGCCATGCACCAGCAGCGGGTTTTGTCCGACCCAACTGATATGTTTACGCCAGTCTTCATGGGAGAGTTGATGTAATTCGATGCCGTTGATTTTTAATTCACCCCGGTAGGGCATAAAGCCGAGAATTGCCTGCACAAGCGAGGTTTTACCGGCTCCACTTGGGCCGACTAATGCGGTTGTTTTTCCCGGATTTAGTTTGAATGATACCGGACCAACCAGTTTTTTTCCCTGTGGACTGTATACCTCCAGTGCTGTGGCTTCAATTGTCAGCGTCTCTGTATCCGGGAGTTGCTGAGATCCCGAACGAATCTCACTGACTTCATAATCGAGAAACTCCACAATACTTTCCGCAGCACCAATGGCCTGTTGCTTCGCATGATAGAAGGTGCCCAGATCTCTCAGTGGCTGGTAGAATTCAGGCGCCAGAATCAGAACAAATAAACCGGTAAATAATGTAATTCCCGTGCCGTAATAACCAAAGTCCAGTTCCCCGATATAGCTGAAGCCAAAATAGACCGCAGTGACCGCAATAGAGACCGAAGTAAAGAACTCCAGTATAGCCGATGAAAGAAATGCGACCCGCAATACGTCCATTGTTCTCAGGCGAAAGACTTCGGAGGCGGCCCGCAAATGTTCAGCTTCGGATTGAGTCCGGTCAAACATCCGGATAGTGGTCATTGACTGTAGTCTGTCATAAAAATGGCCGGATAAGCGCTGTAGTGCTTTAAAGTTTTTTCTTGCTGCGTCCGCAGCTTTTATGCCGACCAGTGCCATAAAGAAAGGGACAAGAGGCGCTGTGAGCAGAAAAATTAAACCGGCGGCCCAGTTAACCGGAAATACCACGACAAGAATGACAAAGGGAATCAGAACCGCCAGAGACATTTGCGGCAGATAGCGGGCGTAAAAGTCCTGCATATTTTCTACCTGCTCAAGAATCAGGGTTGCCCAGGCACCGGCAGGCTTGCCTTTAATCACCGTTGGTCCCATCTGCCTTAATTTATCAAAAATGAGCTGGCGGATATAAATTCTGATCTGTTCACCACATCTGAATCCGGCAATTTCGCGGGCCCAGGTTAACCCTGCACGGATAGCAATGACTCCGGCAAGCCCGAGAAAGTGGGGGATAAGTGTGACTTTATCGGCGTGTTCAATAATCAGCTGATGAAGAATCGAAGCAAGAAGTGCAGCCTGACCAAGCAGGAATATACTCGATAATACACCCAGCCCAATCGAGATAAGCAGCCAGCGTTTGGCAAGCTTGCTTTGTTGGCGAAGCCAGGCATTTAAACTTTTTTGTTTATTTTTATCCATCGTTGAAGGCTTTTCATAAGAATGACAGGTATTCCCCGTGTCTGTTGTATCCGTGTATTCATAAATACACTCATATTTCTATGACCGGGGATAAGAATAAAGGCGTATTATACAAAATAAACCCCGGTGTGGACACAACCGGGGGACTTGTCTTTGCGTCGGTGTGAGTTATTTTCGGCTGGATTATTGAGGCTGATTATCAAGAAAACGCTCAGCATCCAGTGCAGCCATGCAACCTGTTCCTGCTGAAGTGATGGCCTGACGATATTGGTTATCCATCACATCGCCTGCAGCAAATATGCCCTCAATACTGGTTTGAGTGGCGTTACCATTCAGCCCTGAATTGACAACAATATAGCCGTTATTCATTTTCAGCTGATTGTGGAAGATTGCTGTATTTGGTTGGTGTCCAATCGCAATAAAAGCACCCATCACATCAAGGGTTTCAGTTTGGTCTGATTTTGTATCTTTCAGACGTACACCCGTTACACCCATGTCATCTCCAAGAACTTCATCTAATGTGCGATCGGTGTGGAGAATGATGTTGCCGTTTTGCACTTTATCCATTAAACGATCAATCAGAATTTTTTCTGATCGGAATGTATCACGACGATGAACCAGATGGACTTCCTTCGCGATATTGGACAGATAAAGCGCTTCTTCAACGGCTGTATTTCCGCCACCAACCACCGCTACTTTCTGGTTACGGTAAAAGAAACCATCGCATGTTGCACAAGCAGATACACCTCTGCCTTTGAATGCTTCTTCAGATTCGAGTCCGAGATATTTTGCCGAAGCACCTGTAGAGATAATCAGTGCATCACAACTATAGCTTTGGCTGTCCCCTTTGAGTTTGAAAGGACGCTGAGAAAAATCGACCTCATTGATATGATCAAATACTATTTCTGTCTCAAATCTTTCTGCGTGTTCTTTGACATTTTCCATGAGTTGAGGACCTGTCAGGCCTTCATTGCCTCCTGGCCAGTTTTCAACTTCAGTTGTTGTGGTCAACTGGCCACCTTGTTGAATACCGGTGATTAATACCGGGTTTAAATTTGCCCGGGCTGCATAAATTGCAGCGGTATAGCCAGCCGGACCTGAGCCAAGAATAATTAATTTTGAATGTTTTATATCGCTCATGTTTTTCTCATCGGAAGTCATGTTTACCATGGGGGGGATTGTAGGAGATTAGCGCATTTATGAGAAGAGTGTAAAAAAGCATATTATGAAAGAAATGGTTATACACAAAGACTGAAAACAGATAAAAAATGTCAGTTTATTCAGTTTTCATTCCGCAGCCCATCGCCTGGATCATTCCGCTTATTCCCTTTTGAAAATAAACACATTGCTGATTTTTTAACTGACGATCCCTTGGTTGTGATGAATATTAATTGTGTTTATATGCATAATTTATCATATAGGATGAAATAGGCTGTTACTACGATTTATCAAAAAAATCTGTGATCTGTGATTAATTTTTAATCAGACTTAACCGTACTAAATTCTATAATTCTCTTTTCTTATCATGTGGTTAAATCACAAATGTTGTCGCTGTTGATGACTTTTATATCCATTTGTCTGATGAAAAATTTGATAGCTAATCAATAAACACAAAATATGCAGTTATTTTTATACAAACATATTGAATGAGAAAAGTTATGCATTTATAAAAATAGTATGTCTTAACTTGTTGTTAAGGCATCAATAAAAACTAGTCATAAAAATGACACTAATTTTTTCATCCTGAACAGGGTGGGTTAGTGTTGAAACAGGAGACTTCTCAATGAAGAGAAAACAGCGAAAATTGAACCGCATTATTCCTCTTCTTCTATCAGTTGGTGCGGTTTGTTCCGCTACTGCTGCTCAGGCAGCATGTGAATATAGTTTGACAAGCAGCTGGCCAGGTGGCTATCAGGCGACGGTTAAATTAACTAACGATGGAAGTACAGACATCAGCTCTTGGGAATTTGGTGTGGCTTTCCCGGACGCAACGACAATCACTAATGCTTATAGCGGTGATATCAGTGGCTCTGGTCCGTACACGATTTCTAACAGCGCATGGAATGGTACAATCAAAGCAGGTGAAAGCTTGTCTGTGACACTTATGGGTGCCCCAGCAGGTTCTGCTGCAACAACACCTGAATTGAGTGGCGATCTTTGTTCCGGTTCCACAATTCCGGGAGATGACAACACCGCACCTGATGCAAAAGTGACCGTGAGTGCAACGAAAGGTGAAGCACCTCTTGAAGTTTCATTTGATGCATCTGCGTCAACTGATCCTGAAGGGGATGCACTGACTTACAGCTGGAACTTTGGAGACGGAAGTACGGGTACTGGTGTTTCACCAAGCCATACTTATACCAAAGCAGGTACTTTCACTGCGAAAGTCACTGTAAGCGATGGCAAACTTGAAGACACAGCTTCTGTCACTATCACAGTTACTGATGGTAGCTCGACTGGCGGTTCTGAAATTACCCGCGTTGACAACCCATTTGCTGGTGCAACATGGTATGTGAACCCAGAGTGGGCTGCAAAAGCGAAAGCTGACGGTGGCTCTGCGATTGCCGGTCAAAACACATTCGTCTGGATGGACCGTATTGCTGCAATTGAAGGCACTGACTCTGCCATGGGCCTGAAAGCTCATTTAGATAATGCGCTGGCACAGGGTGCAGACTTGTTCACTGTTGTTATCTATGACCTGCCAAACCGTGACTGTCGTGCACGGGCATCAAATGGTGAACTGACCATTGCTGATGGTGGTATGGACCGTTATAAATCTGAATATATCGATCCAATCGCAGCTATTTTAGCTGATCCTGCATACAAAGATATCCGTATCGTTACATTGATTGAGCTGGATTCTCTGCCAAACCTTGTGACCAATATCGATGTACCTAAGTGTAAAGAAGCTGCTGGTGAAGGCGGTTATAAAGAAGGTATCACTTACGCTCTGAATGCGTTCTCACCACTGAAAAACGTTTACTCATATATCGATGCGGCTCACTCAGGCTGGTTAGGCTGGGATAGTAACTTCGATCCAGCTGTGAATTTGATTTCTGAAGTTGTAACCGGTACCGATGCAAGCTGGGATAGTATTGCCGGGTTTATTACCAACACAGCAAACTATACGCCAACAGTTGAACCTTATTTGCAGGAACCATACAAAAATGTTGGAAGCCAGCAGGTTCGCAGTGCAACTTTCTATGAATGGAACCCATACTTCGACGAAAAATCTTACGCTCAGGAATTCCGTAAGAAAATGATCGCCAAAGGTGCGCCTTCAACGATTGGTATGCTGATTGATACAAGCCGTAACGGTTGGGGTGGTGCAGATCGTCCAAGCAGTGTCAGTACTTCATCTGACTTAGATACTTATGTTGATGAATCACGTATTGACCGCCGTTTACACCGTGGTAACTGGTGTAACCAGCCAGGTGGTATCGGTTATAAACCATATGCGAATCCATACCCAGGTATTGATGCGTTTGTATGGGCGAAACCACCAGGTGAATCCGATGGTATCTCTGAGTCTGACTATCAGCAAGACCCGGATGATCCAGCAAAACAATACGATTCAATGTGTGACCCTGATTCAATGAACTCAGAGCCACATACCACAGCAACTGGCGCAATGGACAACGCACCTCACGCAGGTCGCTGGTTCTCTGCTGGTTTCAAAGTATTGTTGGATAATGCTTATCCATCACTGGATGCTGCAACAGGCAAACCAGAATAATCAAATTAAAAATAGTTTGATATAAATAATTTGATATAAAAATAAGTCATAAAGCGCCAACCGGTTTTATCTGGTTGGCGCTTTCTTTTTTAAGTGTTACATCCGGAAGCTGTTTTTTGACTGGCAGTCTGTGGAATGACAACCAAATCTCTCTTCTTTAAAGCTGTCTCTTGCCTCGTGGCGATTTATTCCGACACTATTCAATTCAGGTGATTCACAGCGAATCTGCGTCATGTGACCGGCGTTATATGTAGAGCTTCAGACGTTATATTTGCCGGGAAGATTATTTGGCTAAAGATCACGTTCCTGTGATTTGAAGCATAAATATAAACGTATGGCGACAAATAAAGTCATTTTATTAACATGTTTTTGTCAATAACTGATTTTTTTAGATACATATTCAGCAAATGAAATAGAGGTTACAGTGCTTTGTTGTCTATGTGCTGAAACGCAGGTATACAAGAAATGCAACGTCTAGTTCGCTATAGGCCTTGTAAAAATAATGAATGAAACAGGCATACACAATTTTCTGCAGAATAATTCTGTCGGGTAAATTGTTTGTAAATTTAGGAGATTTTTTATGACAAGAAGACAGCGTAAATGCAATCGCATTATACCTCTTCTTTTGGCGGTCAGTGCTGCATGTGGTTCAGTCGCAGCGCAGGCTGGTTGTGAGTTTTCGGTAAATGGTGATTGGCCTGGTGGTTTCCAGGGTGCAATCAAAGTAACTAACGATGGCAGCACTGATGTCAGCTCATGGCAGGTTGGAGTGAACTTTGCTGATGGGTCAACAATTCAAAATCTTTGGGGAGCAGACCTGACAGGTTCAAACCCATATGTTGCTAAAAATATGGGCTGGAACGGTACCATTCGTCCGGGTCAAAGTGTTGAAATCGGCTTTATCGGTGTCAAAAGTAATGCAAGTGCGGCGGCTCAGGCGCCTGAATTAACAGGTGAACTTTGTGGCACGAGCGGAGATACAGGCGGAACAACACCTCCTGCAACTGAAAATCATGCACCAAGTGCTGATCTTTCTGCGCTGGTGACTTCCGGAACTGTACCACTCAGTGTTGACTTCAATGCTGCGGGTTCATCTGATGAAGATGGTGACTCTCTGACTTATACGTGGGATTTTGGTGACGGTGTCACTGATGCGGGCGAAAATGTCAGTCATACATTCACTGAAGCGGGTGACTATACTGTGAAGCTGACAGTGAGTGACGGTACATTAAGTGATTCAGCCATGACAGTCATTCATGTTGCCGATGAAGCAGGTAATACTGCACCATCAGCAAAAGTTTCAGTCACTGCCCGTCAGGGTACAACACCATTAGAAGTTACATTTGATGCTTCTGCTTCAAGTGATCCTGAAGGTGATGCTTTAACTTACAGCTGGAACTTTGGTGACGGCAGTACTGGTACTGGTGTTTCACCAAGTCATACTTATACACAAGCAGGTACATTCACTGCAAAAGTTACAGTGAGTGATGGTAACCTGACCAGCACTGCATCAGTCACAATTAAAGTCACTGATGAAGATTCTAAAAATGAAATCACCCGTGTTGACAACCCATTTGCTGATGCAACATGGTATGTGAACCCAGAGTGGGCTGCAAAAGCGAAAGCTGACGGTGGCTCTGCAATTGCCGGTCAAAACACATTCGTCTGGATGGACCGTATTGCGGCAATTGAAGGCACTGACTCTGCAATGGGCCTGAAAGCTCATTTAGATAATGCGCTGGCACAGGGTGCAAACCTGTTCACTGTTGTTATCTATGACCTGCCAAACCGTGACTGTCGTGCACGGGCATCAAATGGTGAACTGACCATTGCTGATGGTGGTATGGACCGTTATAAATCTGAATATATCGATCCAATCGCAGCTATTTTAGCTGATCCTGCATACAAAGATATCCGTATCGTTACATTGATTGAGCTGGATTCTCTGCCAAACCTTGTGACCAATATCGATGTACCTAAGTGTAAAGAAGCTGCTGGTGAAGGTGGTTATAAAGAAGGTATCACTTACGCTCTGAATGCGTTCTCACCACTGAAAAACGTTTACTCATATATCGATGCGGCACACTCAGGCTGGTTAGGCTGGGATAGTAACTTCGATCCAGCTGTTAACCTGATTGCTGGCGTTGTAACCGGTACCGATGCCGGATGGGATAGTATTGCCGGGTTTATTACCAACACAGCAAACTATACGCCAACAGTTGAACCGTATTTGCAGGAACCATACAAGAATGTTGGCGGACGTCAGGTCCGTAGTGCAACTTTCTATGAATGGAACCCATACTTCGACGAAAAATCTTACGCTCAGGAATTCCGTAAGAAAATGATCGCCAAAGGTGCACCTTCAACGATTGGTATGCTGATTGATACAGGTCGTAACGGCTGGGGTGGTTCTGAACGTCCAAGTAGTGCAAGTTCTTCATCTGATTTAGATACTTATGTCAATGATTCACGTATTGACCGCCGTTTACACCGTGGTAACTGGTGTAACCAGCCAGGTGGTATCGGTTATAAACCATATGCGAATCCATACCCAGGTATTGATGCGTTTGTATGGGCGAAACCACCAGGTGAATCCGATGGTATCTCTGAAGCTGATTTCCAGAAAGATCCGGATGATCCAGCAAAACAATACGATTCAATGTGTGACCCTGATTCAATGAACTCAGAGCCACATACCACAGCAACTGGCGCAATGGACAACGCACCTCACGCAGGTCGCTGGTTCTCTGCTGGTTTCAAAGTATTGTTGGATAATGCTTATCCATCACTGGATGCTGCAACAGGCAAACCAGAATAATCAAACTGAACAATTTGATATAAGCGATAAAGTGATGCCAGCTGACTTTGGTCAGCTGGCATTTTTACATGATCAGGAGGAGTGAACTTCAACTTCGTAAGATGTGAATTTCCGGATATTAATCACACCCGTATCAAAGATCAGGTACTGGCCTTTGATTCCCTGCAAGATGCCCGATACTTCCGGGTTTTTATCAAAATTGTGAGAAACAATTTTGGTCGGATGGTTGTTCACGGGAAACCGGATATCTGTAATGGATGAATCAAGCGTTTCGACAGCATCTTCACCATACTTTTCTCTGATTGCTACGATAGTCTCTTCAACTTCCGGAAGCAGTTCTTTAGCCATTTCTTTTAAGGGAATTGGGTCATTGTCTCCTTTTAAAATTGCCCGCCAGTTGGTTTTATCTGCAATATGTTTTGCCAGTTCAACTTCAATGAGCCCTGATATATGTCGGGTTTTGACTTTAAACAGTGGTAGCCCCTGTGTCGCCCCTTGATCGATCCACCTGACAGGTATTTGAGAGTAGCGGGTAATGCCAACTTTCAGGCTGGAGGTATTGGACAGATAAACATAGTGGTCAACCATACAATGCGATTCTGCCCAGTCTGGCTCCCGGCAGGTTCCCTGTTCAAAATGACAGGTTTCCGGTTTCATAATACACATGTCACAACTGGCCAGCTTTGTCATACAGACATAGCAATGCCCCTGAGCATAACTTTTTTTGGTTTTTTTTCCGCATGAGCTGCAATAAATATTTCCTGAATAGATCAGAGTCAGTTCCTTGCCAATCAGCGGATTGAGAGGTAACAGAGCATCACCAACGGGGAGCTGATATTGAACAGGACTGTCTGGTGTTGAATGCAGTTTACTTAATACACCTTGAATCACAGAAGACATGACATTACTCATTTATAAAAATAGATTTGTGGCAGGATGTTAACAGAATTCAGCGTGAGGTGAATTATTTTTCCTCCTGTGTATCCGTTGTGACCGGCAGGGGAGGCTGGACCGGATTTTCATCGACAATGATGGGTTCTTTCGGACCAAGGAATTTGGGTTTCGCGTTAAGAATGAATAAATCCAGCACTGCTTTGACCCGGGCAAAAGCTTCTCTCAGTCTGATTTTTATCCCGGAGCCATGTGTCAGACCCGGTACAGCAAAGCAGGTTGCATCAATATCCCGGTGTTTGGCAATAAACAGCGCTCTCTCACAATGAAATTGTTGTGTAATAATTAAAAAGTGATTGGTATCAAATATTTTTCGTGTCCGGACAATGGAATCAAGTGTTCTGAATCCGGCATAATCCAGCGCGATCTTCTGTTCCGGAATACCGGCTTTCAGCAGATCGCGTTTCATTGTCCAGGGCTCATTGTATGAACGATGGGCATTATCACCGCTTAATAAAAACTGGTGAATCTTTCCTTCCCGATAAAGACGGATTGCAGCATTAATCCGGTGGGTATAGTAATCATTTAATGTTTTGCCAAGATACTTACTGGTTCCAAGTACGACGGCGACTTTAAACGGAGGAAGGTTTTCAGAGTCTGTGACAATATGATCCTGAGTTTGCCAGCTGACCCAGCGATCAATAAGTAGTGTCAGCATCCCGATGATTATCAGGGTCATGCTCACCATTTTAGCCATACGTGACCAGGAGTAGCCAGAAAGAAAGCTGGCCACTGTGGCTTTAGTTTTTATATATGTCGGTTTTTCTGTGCCCATAAACCTATGCCAATAAAGCTAGCGACGACAAGTAAAAACATCATACCTTTTTCGAGGTGTTCGAGTATCTGTGCGAGGTCAGGGCTTAGTTTTACAATGATGAATCCGTAGCCAAATGCATTAAGGACGATAAATGCAAAGGTACGGATAATGAAGTGTTGATTACCAAGTGCCTGACGTAAAAAAGAATTGATTTCTCCGCCGAGCATCACCAACAGACATGCAATGAATGCTGTGGATATTTCACTGAGATAAGGAGCAATATATTGCCCGGCAGGGTTGAAAAACTGAATCATACGACCATCTCTTTAAAAAAATAAAGCCTCTTCATTTATAAGAGGCTTCAGTTTATATCCGGACGCGCATCAGATCCATAGATTGCACACCGGAAATTCAGACATATTTACGACTGGCTCAGAAAGCCACACGCTTGTAATGGCGGTAGGCTGGCTGCCAGAAGTTACGTGAAATCGATTGTTCCAGTGCTTCGTCAGTGATCTTTTCAGCAACCCCTTGTTCAATAGCCTTTTTAGCTACAGCAAGCGCAATTTTCTTGGAAACAATATGTATTTCTTCAAGTGGCGGCAGAAGAGGCCCGGTTCCGTTCAATGCCATTGGAGAACATTCTGCCAGTGCACGGCTGGACTCCATTAACATTTCATCGGTGACACGCTTTGCATTGGTTGCAAGTACACCTAACCCAATGCCAGGGAAGATATAGCTGTTGTTACACTGAACAATTGAATAAGTGGTGCCGTTCACAGTCACTGGATCAAAAGGGCTGCCCGTTGCCACAAGCGCTTCACCATTTGTCCAGGCCAGAATATCACTGGGTAATGCTTCAACACGGCTGGTTGGGTTAGATAGCGGGAAAATAATCGGACGCGGACAATGCTGATGCATTTCCCGGATAATTTCTTCGCTAAACAGGCCTGGAGCACCAGACACACCGATCAGCACGGTTGGTTTCGCTTCTCTGACTACGTCAAGTAATGAATAACCGTTAGCAGATTCTTTCCATTTTTTGGTGTTTGTTTTTTTCTGAACCAAACGCTGTTGGAAATCAAGCAGATTCGGCATACCTTCCTGTAAGAGGCCCCAGCGATCAACCATATAAACCTGGGAGCGGGCCTGTTTGTCACTAATGCCTTCAGAGACCATTTGAGCAATAATTGCTTCCGCGATACCACAACCGGCAGAACCTGCGCCGAGGAAGGTTACACGTTGCTGAGACAGCTTACTTCCGGCGGCTTTACAAGCGGCAAGAAGCGAACCGACGGTGACTGCAGCGGTTCCCTGAATATCATCATTGAAGCAGCAAATCCGGTCTTTGTATCGCTCCAGAAGTGGCATCGCATTTTTTTGTGCGAAATCTTCAAACTGAATCAGCGTATTTGGCCAGCGACGCAAAACTGCCTGAATGAACTCTTCAACAAATTCATCATATTCTGCCCCTGTGATACGAGGGTGACGCCATCCCATATACATTGGGTCAGCAAGGCGTTGAGGGTTATTTGTACCGACATCGAGAACAATGGGTAAGGTATAAGCAGGACTGATGCCGCCACATGCGGTATACAGGGATAGTTTTCCGATTGGAATGCCCATACCACCAATGCCTTGATCTCCCAGACCAAGAATACGTTCACCATCTGTCACGACAATCACTTTGACATTATGGTTTGATGCATTGTTTAAAATGTCATCAATTTTATCCCGGTTCGGATAGGAGACAAACAGCCCGCGGCCCCGGCGGTAGATGTTAGAGAAATTCTCACAGGCTGCACCGACAGTCGGGGTATAGATGATAGGCATCATCTCTGTTATATGGTTCTGAACTAACCGGTAGTACAGTGTTTCGTTTGTATCCTGTATCCCCCTGAGATAGATGTGTTTATCTATGTCATTTTCAAAGTTGCAGTACTGTTGATAGGCTCGAACGGCCTGTTCTTCGATTGTTTCAGTTGCTTCGGGAAGAAGTCCGCCAAGGTTGAAAGATTGTCTTTCTTCTTCAGTAAAAGCTGCACCTTTATTCAATAGTGGGGTACTAAGAAGTGTTGAGCCAGCATATGAAATATATAAAGGGCGTTTTTCGTTGTTCATTTTCTGCCTTTGTTATGAAGGATGAAGGGAGCCTGAAATTTTACGGAGAGTCTGATGTGTTGTAAATGGCTGAAACGATAAAGCGTTAACTGAGTAAATATTCATTAAGGGATGGCGAACTGGATGACGCATTGAAATGTTGTTTTCAAAAGAAAAAAATAAATAAAAAGTATACTGATGGTACTAATTTTGTTTGGTCTTTGTTACCAGGTCTTGACTGATATTCAGTTGGTTTAGCAAGAATCTGAATAACAGATTATTTTTTCATATCCAGTTGCATATCTTTATTAATGATTAATAGTTAATAGGGTGTTTTCACTTTCGTTGGGGGGAACGAAATGGAACAGTTGCATCAGGTTCGTGCAGTTTTTGACTACACCTCATTTTTAGAAGCGCTGACTTCAAAGAAATGGTCATTTCTTGAAGCGATTCAGTCCGTCTACTCATCCAGGCGTTTGACATCTTTTGTGTCAGCAAAAGTGAAACTCAGCCCGGAAGAGCGCCTTTGGCAAAATGCGATGCATTATTTATCAACGCATTATAGTGATGAGCTGAACTTGTTAACTTTGTTGAAAATTGCCAAATCAGAGGGGATTCACGAGTTAAAAATTATGATGCCGTATGCGTTGGAAGAATCACAACTACATGATATTGAGTCACATAGTGAATGTATTGTGCAGCTTATTCAGGAAATGGATGAGCTGAAAATTAAGTTGTAGTCAGAGAGCTTTACAGTATCGTTTCTGATAAACCCCGGATAATTTGAATGTTCAGATTGTCCGGGATTTTCAGAGAAGAGATGAGAAAGATTAAGCGATTAGCCCATAATCAGAAGCAAGCACATCGATAATTTCCTGTTTCGGATTTTCTGCTAAATGAATGGACTGCCCGGTGATTTTTTCTGCAATGCCAATGTATGTATCAGAAATATCCATGATCGCCTGAAGTGGCAGTGAATTTTCTTTTGCTAATGCTTCCCGTTCCGGCATCCGGTTTTTATTCAGGAGGATATCTGGATCCGGAAAATACTGAAGTAAAAACTGGCGGAAACCTTCTTTTGAATTTTCAACGATGTTGCCTTGGCGATAGCTGGCCTCGTCCCAGATTCTCGATGAATCAGGCGTACCGACTTCATCCATATAGATGAGCTTTTCCTGACCGGCAGCATTTTTGACATACCCAAACTCAAATTTGGTATCAACAAAAATTTGTCCAAGTTTTTCCAGCGACTGGCTGATGACCTGGAAGCCTTGCTTTAGCAAAGTTTCATATAGTTCAATATCCTGAGGTTGACTAAAATTGAATGCGGCATAGTTGTTTTCAATGTCACTGCGGGTAATATTGACGTCATCTGCTTCGGGAACACCCGGAATACCCTTCAGGATGCCTTTTGTTGATGGTGTCATCAGAATTTCCGGAAGTTTTTTGTCCTTTTCCAGTCCTTCAGGCAGGTGGATGCCGCAGAACTCACGTTCTCCTTTTTCATATGCACGCCACATTGAACCCGTAATATATTGCCGGCAAATTGCTTCGATTTTTATCGGTTTTGCTTTTTGCACGATCCAGACAAAGGGATGAGGAATGTCCAGAATATGACTCTCTGCCAGATCATTTTCTTTAAACAACTGAAACCAATGATTTGATATGGCATTTAACGCTGCACCTTTACCCGGAACACCATGAATACCACCTTCTGCATGCCAGATACAGTCAAAAGCAGAAATACGATCACTGATCACCATGATTGCCAGAGGAGCGTCAGGTGCAACATCATAGCCTTTTTCCTGAATAAGGCGACGGCTGTCACTATCGCTAAGCCAGTATACGGAACGGACTTTACCGCTGTGAACGGGTTTGTCTGTACGAATGGGAAGATCATCATTAATGGAAAGAACCTGATCTGCAAGACTCATATGGAATTCCTATTTAATCATCAAAACGATAAACAGTGATAATCCGGGTCTGCTTCGGTTGCGGCGCAGGCATCGTAGTCATGTCTTCACACGATCATGATAATCGCCACAGAAAACGATGAAAAAATGCAGCAGACCTCTGATTTCTCTGGTGAGCGCATCATACCAGAACTGGTGATGACTGCCAGAGAAAAAGCAAACGTTTGCTTTAGTTTCATCATCTTCTGTTCTTCATTTATGAGTGGTCGCAGGTTGTATACTTGACGGTTGGTTTATATTGTAAGTTTGCTCTTTTGGACAAATTCAGATGAGCAGTTTGGTTTATCGGCGCGTATTACAGACAGGTTACCTGAGTAATTGAGTCTATAATGAATCAACGTTTTTATCTTCAGGAGGAGTTGATGAAGCATTTTTTTTGGTGGGTCATATGTTTGTTATGCGGATGTACCGGGATGCCTGATTCGGTGAATCCGGTTCAGGGCTTTGATTTAAATCGCTATTTGGGGACATGGTACGAGATTGCCCGCCTGGATCATTCATTTGAAAAGGGACTCGAAAAAGTGACGGCCACTTACCGGCTGAGAGATGACGGGGGCGTTTCTGTTCTGAATAAAGGTTATTCACCCGAAAAGAATGTTTGGAATGAAGCCGAAGGACGAGCGTATTTTGTTCAATCTGCCGATATCGGATATCTCAAGGTTTCATTTTTCGGACCATTTTTCGGGTCATATATTGTCTTCGGACTGGATCATGAACAATATCAGTACGCATTTGTTTCAGGTCCCGATTTATCATATTTATGGTTGCTATCCCGTACGCCACATATATCACCGGAGGTCAAACAGGCATTTGTTAAAAAGTCTCAGCAGCTTGGGTTTGATACCTCAAAGCTGATATGGGTTCAGCAGTGATTAATGTAATGACTGACAGGTGCTGTGAGCGAAAAAGACTTCACACTGATGTTGTCTGGAGAGACGATTCAGACTGGCCTGTTGTTGTGAACTAAAATGGCCTGAAGCCATGATTGCACAGGCATTGCCTGAACGTATTGCTTTCATCACAACTTCGTATTCGTTCATGCACCTTGATGGTCTTAACTGGATGGTTTTCTGACATAGTTGAGATGACAGCAGCAGAGCCATTTCAGGCCGGGGACATTCTGTAGTGATTAATATCCACTGAGGGACGGATTTTAAAGACTCCAGCCGTTGGCTGATATGATGAAATACGGGAGAGAACGGATTTAAATCATAACTGACAGGATGAGTGAACTGGGTCCCTGATTTCTTTGAACGTCTCATAAACATATCGGCAACTCCGTAATACTGTATATAAATACAGTATTACGGATTCAGTGAATGATCAAGCAAAAAGTTGTCCGAATAATGAACAATATCCCCAAGTGACTTCAAGATGCTGTGAATCCAGCATCCTGAGGTCACTTGGGGATATCATCGGGTCGAGAATAAAAAGATCATAAAATAACCAGAAATAAGCATCAGGTGAGATAACCTGAGCTTGGTTCTGGCTTATCATTGATGTTTACAGGAGAACCTGATGCTGAAGCGATAAGAACCCATTCTTCTGGGGTGTATAGATGCAGGAAGGTTCAGGCTGGCGTTGGCAGGCGCTGAGATGAAGAAAAGTCAGACCGGATTTTTTTGAACGGTGCGGCTTCTTCTTCCTGATTGTAAAGACGAACATCCATACAGGCGAATTCATAACAATCCTTGCATGAACAATAAATTTTTCCGTCCAGATATTGGTGCGGTGTCAACAAGGCTGGTTGTTTACACCAATCACAGACACCTTCAATCATAAACATGATCTTATCCTCTTTATAAGTACACGCTGATCTTAATCGGTACAGGTGATGAAAATATTTAATTTTGATGAAAATTTCATGTATGCCGGAGGTCAAGTCATACCATTCTAAGTCATTTTCTGATCTGGATATATCTGGTACCGCAAATCGCTCAAGCTATGCATTCTTGTCAGGGGACAAGAAGTATCAGTTCTGTAATCGCCTCATTGTTTTACGTGAGCCAGAATAATTTTTAAAGATTGATTGAGTCGTTTCATTTCATCATCACTGCCTTTTAAATCAGGATGATATAGTTTGCTAAGCTGTTTATAACGCAGCTTAATTTGTTTCATATCCGGAATCTGTTTTGGGTGATAGCCGAATAAGGCACAGGCGAGTTCAAGTTTCTGAGATGTCGTGGTGGTAGCGGTTTTTTTATTGGATTGTACCTGGTGCTGAAGTTTTTTGACTTCCTGAAATAGGGCGGCGAGCTGTTGTTTCTGTTTTTTAATCGTTTGTTGTTGTTCCGAGAGTTTTTGAGTCTGAACACTGGTGTTTTTTTGATAGATCTTCTGTTTCTTCAGCAAAAGCTGTCTCAGGATGGCAACAATAAGCAGGAACAGCGCAAGAAAGCTCCCCCAAATCAGGCTGCTACCCACCAATGCGCCAGAACTTTCTTTTGCAGATACAGCGGGGGGAAGTTTTTCTCGTGCAGGTGGATTTTCTGACTGAACCAGTAAATTGTCTAACAATTTAATTTGAGATATCTGTCTGGCACGTTGCTGATTGAATTTCTTCTCTAAAAGCTGGCTGTAAAGTTGTTCAGCCTTGGGATCTTTTGTCGCTGCGACCCGATACCAGATCAGGGCCTGAGATTGTGCCGGTAATCCGGCAGACTGATGCTCAAATAACTGCCCCAGCCGGATTTGTGCCGATAGATGACCATTGGTTGCGAGCAGAGTAAGCCAGTAAATCGCTTGCTCATTATCCTGTGGGGTACCTTTTCCCGTCAGATAAGCTTCGGCAACCTCTGCCTGTGCCTGGGTATTGCCATTTTCTGCGGCCTGTTCAATCCAGTAAAAAGCCTGAGCCTCATCCTGTTCGACACCTTCGCCGCGCTGATACATTTGTCCCAGTTGATACTGAGCCTGGCTATCCCGTCCGATCGCAAGACTTTTCAGCGTCTCGAAATCAGAAGCACCGACAGAAAATGTCAGAATCAATAAGGAGAAGGTCGTGGTGAATTTCAAGCAAGCTCCTGCAAGAATACACAGGGGAAATCATTTCCCCTGAATTGCTTTACTTTTATTTTAGAGGAAGGATTTTAATTTCGACACGGCGGTTGCACTGTCTTCCCTGTTTATTCAGATTTGAACAAATCGGATGACGCTCACCAAGCCCCCGTGAAATCGCGCGGCCTGCCGCGACACCTCTTGAAACCAGATACTGGCGGACAGATTCTGCACGCTTTTCTGACAGCACCTGATTGGTTCTGTCACTGCCGGTACTATCGGTATGACCTTCAATGACTAAGCTGGTCTCAGGGTATTCAACTAAAATTTTAGCCACGCCATTCAATGTATTATGAATACTGTAATTCAGTTGATATGAGTTCGTATTAAATCCGATACCATTTTTCATAATCAAGCGTAATTCATTTTCTCCGACCCGCTGAACCTGTACGCCTGAATTGAGCAAAGATTGTCTCAATGCCGCTTCCTGCTGGTCAAAGTAATAGCCAATACCGCCACCAACAGCAGCACCACCGAAAGCACCGATAAGTGCATGTTGCCTGCGCTCTGTTGCGTTATCCCCGGTTGCTAATCCGGCAACTACGCCTGAGATAGCTCCGATAATAGCCCCTTTAGTCGCTGAATTGGTTTCCATTTCACCTGTTGTCGCATTTTGTCTTTGTGTCGCCTGACATCCTGTCAACAGAGCAGCAATCAGAAAAGCAGTCGTTACCTTTTTCAATGGAGTGTCTCCTCAAAAAACTGTGAATCTTTATAGTTAATATAGTAACTGAGAGTCTGTGTATAGATTATTTCAATAATTTTGGCGATTGTGCACCATCAATCGGACGGTTGACAGAAATTTTACGTCCTTTTTTCAGGCCCGTTTCATAATCCTCAGTCAAATTTTTCATCGCTTCTTTGAGTTGTTTTTTAAACGTTTCCCGATCAACATTTTTGAATTCCCGATCAATATAATTATTGATTTTGTTGCCGGCATCTTTGTCCGGAGAAATGATCGGAAGTTTTTCCAGAGCCCCTTCAATCCAACCGGAAATAAATGAATTGACTCTGCGTACAACCTCGGCGTTGGAAGTGCCGCTACCCGCGAAACTGTTACGGAATTGACCGGATTGTTCATTCATTTCACGGTAGATGACATCAAAGGCAAATGCAGCAAAGATTGCCCGATCAGCTTCACCGATAAATTCTACCCGTTTTAAACCTTTATGGTTGAGGAGAACGGCTTCGACACCAAAACGGGTATTGATACCGCGGATAATACGCAGAATATTGTTATTGATTTGAGTTGGCAGGAGATGGGATGACTGGGTTTTTCCCATTTTGATAAATTCAATATCATCTGTGTTCAGACCATACTTCAACATCAGACGGTGTGCCATTTTTATGGCACTGGCGGCTTCGTTGACGTTTGCTGAATTACCAAGCTCCAGACACTTTGCAATTTTTTTGAGGGCTTTTTCTTTATCCATTGACCTTAAAACGGGTTTGAATGCTATAGGCAAAGTCAAACATTCTAACGTCTCCGGTATGAAATGCAAAGGCAGTGTGCCGGTGACGCTGATAAATTGTCAAAGCTTCCGCACACTGCCGCAAAAAGTCAGATTTTATATACCGAGCTCATCAAGCAAATCGTTTGATGCATCATCATCGGGTTCACTTTCAGGCGCCGGACCTGCTAATTCTTTTCTCGCCGACTCCAGAATTGAATCCGGGCTTTCATCTTCTGAAATTTCGAATTCTTCTAGCTGGATAAACTCTGTTTTATCCATAGCAAGCTCCAGATAAAAGATATTATTTTTCGCTGTGGAAAATGTCACCCGACGGGCCTGTGGACGATCAAGGTTGGTATCCACGGAGAGGAGGACCTGTTTATTCAGGGATAACATTTTAGGTTGATTCTGGGTAATATTCGTCTGCAACTCTTTACGGATTTTGTTTGTAAAATCACCTACCAGCTGGTTCATGAGTTCTCCAAGCACATCGCCAACCTCATCTGAGGTATGCAGGACGGCAAGTTCATCCTCGGGCATCCCCATATTTTTCATATAACTGCTGTAGAGCTCAAGCGCGGCTTTCGAGGTAAAGTTGATAACGACCAAACCTGAGAAGCCGCCGTCAAAAAGCACAAAACAACCGAAATCGGGTTTGAGTGATGTCTTGTTAATCTTTTGTACCATTGCAGAATAAGTGACCTGCGTTGACGTTGCTGCACTCAGAACGCCGGAAACGGACTGACAAAGTTTCAGTAATATATCTTCGGTGGTGATAACTCGGTTTTTTTTCATGTGCTCGTCCATTAAAGAATTGGCTGTCAGGCATACTTCATCATGAAGTACCCATGTGTACAAATTATACGGAGATAATATCCGTATTGACATCCGGTCATCTGTTTTTTATTGACAGTTTATCCGGTGCCAGAACCTGAGTTCAAACAACAACACTTGCTTTATTGTTGCACTGAGATTCTGTTTTGAACACTCTCCTAAATGTTGTAAAGTGACTTCAATCAAAGATCAAGAATAAAAATATGAATTCACTCAGTTGATGCAGCGGGGTGAGTCCAGATAAGCAGGAAGCACATGTTACCAAAACTTCAATTTCAATCAGATATTGAACCAGTGGTTTTAGATTATTTAAAAGAACTTGAATCACAAGGGTTTACCGGAGATATAGAAACGTCTTATTCCAGCCGGCATGCAGTCTCTACTGATAACAGTGTTTATCAGCAGCTCCCTCAGGCCGTAGTTCATCCTAAATGTACTGAGGATGTTGTTCTTATCGGAAAAGTGAGCGCCAACCCGGCTTACCAATCGGTCACTTTTTCTCCCAGAGGAGGAGGAACCGGCACCAATGGACAGTCATTAACCAGAGGAATTGTGGTTGATTTGTCCCGGCATATGAATCAGGTGTTAGAAATTAATTCTGAAGAAGGCTGGGTACGTGTTCAGGCGGGGGTGATTAAAGATCAGCTGAATGATGCGGTCCGTCCGTATGGTTTCTTCTTTTCTCCTGAACTTTCAACCAGTAACCGGGCTACACTTGGCGGAATGATCAACACGGATGCCTCCGGTCAGGGGTCATTGAAGTACGGGAAAACATCCGATCATGTTTTATCACTTCAGGCTGTGTTTGCTGATGGCTCCCTGCTCGAATCGGATATGTCCGCCGGAGAGCCTGCGGCCGGTACTTATGCGGCGCAGGCGATGACGGTGACAGAGGCCGTCTGCCGTGATAACCGTCAGCAAATTTTGGATAAATTCCCGCCATTGAACCGCTTTCTGACGGGTTACGATATCAAGAATGCGCTGAATGAAGATGACGGCTCGTTCAATATAACCCGGGTATTATGTGGTGCGGAAGGCTCTCTGGCTTTTATTACTGAAGCCAAACTCAACCTGACGCCCATACCGGCTGTCCGGGTTTTGGTCAATGTAAAATACGACAGTTTTGATGCGGCACTGCGAAATGCACCTTTGATGGTAGAAGCTGACGCATTATCAGTCGAAACCGTGGATTCCCGGGTGTTGAATCTGGCGAAAGAAGATATTGTCTGGCATAGCGTGAAGTCATTACTGACTGATGTCCCTGGCAGAGAGATGCAGGGAATTAATATTGTTGAATATGCAGGCCAGGACTCAGAAGAAATTAGTGCGAAAGTTCAGGCACTGACCGCCAGACTCGATGTCATGATGGATCAGTCCGAAGCCGGAATTATTGGCTATCAGGTTTGTGAAGATTTATCTGGTATTCAGCGTATTTATAATATGCGAAAAAAAGCAGTTGGATTACTTGGGGCAGCTAAAGGGCATGCAAAACCGGTCCCGTTTTCGGAAGATACCTGCGTTCCTCCGGAAAATCTGGCCGACTTTATTGCTGAATTTCGTGCTTTACTGGATTCCCGGTCTTTGGATTACGGCATGTTTGGACATGTCGATGCGGGGGTGCTGCATGTTCGTCCGGCGCTTGATCTGTGTGATCCAAATCAGGAAATTCTGATGCAGGAAATTTCCGATGAGGTGGTGAAGCTGGTAGCAAAATACGGCGGCCTGATGTGGGGAGAACATGGTAAAGGTTACCGCTCAGAATATGGTCCTGAATTCTTTGGTGACGGGCTTTTCACGGAGCTAAGGCGGATTAAGGCGGCATTTGACCCAAATAATAAAATGAATCCGGGGAAGATCTGTACGCCGCTCGGAAGCGATTTTGAACTGGTTAAAGTTTCAGATGTGAAACGCGGTTATTTTGATCGTCAGATTGATGTGGAAGTCCGCGACAGTTTTAAGCAGGCGATGGAATGTAACGGAAATGGTCTGTGTTTCAACTATGACGCCAGTTCTCCGATGTGCCCGTCGATGAAAGTGACTGCTGACCGGCGTCATTCTCCTAAAGGTCGGGCAGGTCTGGTTCGTGAATGGCTGCGTCAACTGACGGAGCAGGGGATTGATATTCTGGATATAGAGCATCAGACACTGAGTTCGGCTTTACCTGTGAAGGCTTTGATTGACCGGATTCGCCATACATGGAATAAAAAACATGAGTATGATTTTTCTCATGAAGTGTATGAAGCGATGAATGGTTGTCTGGCTTGTAAAGCTTGTGCCAGCCAGTGCCCGATTAAAGTCGATGTGCCCAGTTTCCGGGCTCGTTTTCTGAATTTGTACCACACGCGTTATCAGCGCCCGGCAAAAGATTATCTGGTTGCTAACATTGAGACGATGTTGCCTGTGATGGCTAAAATGCCGGTTATCGTCAATGGGATACTGGCACAGAAATGGACGCAAAGTCTGACTCAATCGCTTCTGGGATATATCGACACACCACTGCTCAGTGTTCCGACACTTGCAAAAAGAGTGACAAAGAAAGCTTTGATTCCGTTTAGTCTGGAAGGCTTGGCTGAAGTTCCGGCAGCACAAAAGCAAAAATATGTCATTATTGTTCAGGATCCTTTTACATCATATTACGATGCGGGTGTGGTTGACGATTTCATTTCACTGGTCGTGAAGCTGGGGATGCATCCGGTGTTGTTGCCATTTAAACCGAATGGTAAAGCTCAGCATATCAAAGGCTTTTTGAAGCAGTTTTCATCCACTGCAAAATCAACCGCTTCATTTTTGAAAGCAGTTGCTTCACTGAATATTCCGATGGTAGGTGTAGACCCGGCGACAGTGCTGTGCTATCGCGATGAATATCAGGAAATGCTGGGTGATGAGAGAGGGGACTTTGATGTGCTGTCGGTGCATGAATGGTTACTTCCAAGGTTGTCTGATACAGACTTTTCTGAAGTGGTTGCGGATGAATCTCCCTGGTACTTGTTTGCTCATTGTACCGAAAAAACGAAATTGCCCAATTCTGAAAAAGAGTGGTGTGAAATTTTTGAGCACTTTGGTGCCCGTCTAAAACCGGTTTCTGTTGGCTGTTGCGGTATGGCAGGGACATTTGGTCATGAAGCGGATAAGTACCAGATGTCGGAAGACATTTATGCATTAAGCTGGCGCGGAAACCTCGCCCAACTGCCGGCGGAACGCTGTCTGATCACCGGTTATTCTTGCCGGAGTCAGGTCAAAAGGTTTGAAAAGATTCAACCAAAACATCCGTTACAGGCATTGCTTTCATTATTTTAGAAAAAAATTCAGAATAAATTCAATGTGGGTGAAGTCATCTGGCTGAGCCCTGTTGACCATGGGGGCACGGATAACTTTCAACGCAGAGCTGCGATGTTAGCCAATCGGTGCCTGACTCAATTATCAACTCTCGCTGCATCTCTGTTCTGGCTCCGTATGAGGTGAGTCTGTTCCCTGAAGATAAATACGCTCTGGTGCCGCGTGCTCTTCTTTCTCCGTTATTGATTCATAAACCTTCAAAAATCATTGTCTTGTTATGATCAGACAAAATATTACCATTCTATTATTGCAACTTATCAATTGAAAAATGATCGAAATGAGAGCAGTTAAACAGATTGAAAAGAATTATGTTGTTTGCTTTATGAACAATTTTAATGTGCAATTTGTTGTATTACTATGATGCATGTTTATTTCTGTTTGTGTCATATAACATGCGTGATAACGGCAAGGTAACTAAAACAGGTTTGATTAAGATGTGTGCAAGACGGGTCGTCTTTTTCGGTCATCTGACCCTGATAATATCTGTATACCCGAACAAACTCACCCGCTGGGCGTCAGCCGAAACGCACATTTTTGCGTCAGGTGAATTTGACAGGAGTTTACATGCCAGCATTCACCGCCCTTGAATTGCACGTTTCGGCTGGCGCTGAATCATGCATTTTCAGGTCGTTTGATGAGTGAAGCAAAAATAAATAAAAAATGAAACCGCCATATCAAGCTGATTTTGTAGCGGAGATTTTGTGCCTGAGTCACAGGGAAGCGTGAGTGACTGTAAGCCCGTGGCGGTAAAAGAATAAATTTAAAAGGGGACTACCTGTTATGAATGGATTAAGCCGCTTCAGTTTTTTGGCAAAACCCAACACTTTATCATTGTTCATCAGTGCAGCGCTGATGAGTTGTGGTGCTTATGCGCAAATCAGCGTTGATTATTCAATTTCTCCCGATGAACAGAATCATGCCATCAGTGATTTGATCTATGGAACAAATCACCGGATGAAAATGACCGGGAATGAAAACTTTGGTTTTTACCGGTTAGGCGGGAACAGAACAACTGGCTATAACTGGGAAAATAATTACTCGAATGCCGGTGAAGACTGGAAACACTCCAGTGACACCTATATGGTCCCGGATGGTGCAGATGAAACCGTTCCCGGTATCACCATGACTGATTTTATCGACAATGATGTTGCTGCTGGTGCCAAAGCCATGGTCACTTTGCAGATGGCTGGATATGTTTCAGCAGATAAGAATGGTACGGTGGAAGAAGGCGAGGTTGCACCATCCGCGCGATGGATTCCTGTTGTTGCCAAAAAGGCCGGAGATTTTTCATTAACTCCGGATTTAACGGACAATGCCGTTTATATGGATGAAATGGTGAATTTTCTTGTGAAACGATATGGCAAAGCTGAAGATGGTGGTGTTTTTGCCTACTCACTCGATAATGAACCTGCTTTGTGGTCACATACACATCCCCGTATTCATCCGGAACAGGTCAAAGCAAAAGAGTTAGTGGATCGCTCTGTGGCACTTGCATCTGCTGTGAAAAGTGTCGACCCGGGTGCAAAAATATTCGGGCCGGCATTATACGGTTTCAGTGCTTATGTTTCTTTACAGTCCGCACCTGACTGGTCAGATTATTCTGATACCTATCACTGGTTTATTGATTATTATCTGGCTCAGATGAAAGCTGCACAGTCTGAATCAGGTCAAAGGTTACTTGACGTGCTGGATCTGCACTGGTACTCATCAGCAACTGGTGGTACAGGTATCACCTCAAATGATGCGACTTCGGATAAGGATAAAGTCGCCCGTATGCAGGCACCCAGAACGTTATGGGATGCTGATTATAAAGAAAACAGCTGGATTGCTCAGTGGAATTCTGCTGAATTACCATTGATTCCGCATATTCAAAAGTCGGTTGATACTTATTACCCCGATACGAAAATAGCTTTTACCGAATATAGTCATGGTGGGGGAGATGATATCTCCGGCGGGATTGCTCAGGCAGATACCTTAGGTATTTTTGGTAAGTATGATATCTATGCGGCAAACAGCTGGATATTGAATAACGCAGATGATTATCTTGCCAGTGCCTACCGGCTTTACCGGAACTACGACGGCAGCAATAGTACATTTGGTGATACCAGTGTAAAAGCAACCATGAGCGATAAAGAGAATAGTTCTGTTTACGCGTCTGTCGATTCAAAAACCGGAGATTTACATGTCATTGTATTGAATAAAAATATGAGTGATGCCATCAGTGGCTCATTCACTATTGATTCTTCCAGGGTTTATCAATCAGGTCAGGCATATGCGATGACATCTGCATCCACTGATATTAAGCCGGTTGGCGGGGTCGATATCTCAAATAACCAGCTTCAGTATGATATTCCTGCTTTATCTGCCTATCACTTTGTGTTGACTACCTCGGGTTCAGGCGGGGAAACGCCTGAACCCGGAGAAGAAACCGGCGTGACAGCCAGCGTTGATATCCCTCAAGATGGAAACACTTCCTATTGCACCAATGTTGTGGTGACAAATAACGGCACTGAGGCGATTGAATGGAAAGTCTCAGTAGATATCGAAGGCACTGTCAGTAAGCTCTGGAATGCTGAATGGACACAGGAAGGCAGCAAGTTGACACTTCAGGGCGTTGAATGGAATAAAACACTGCAACCCGGAAAAAGTACGGATTCCATTGGTTTTTGTGCGAACCGGTAGTCGTCAATTTTTTAATGATGAAATCAATCCCTCAGCTATCTGAGGGATTTTTTATGGTTGAACATGTGTGTCAAAGGCCGGTGACACAAAAATACCCTGATAAAGTACATTTATTCTTGTTTGTCTGTATATTCTTAATCCACGGTGAATTAAAACATGGTGAATTAAAAGATGTCGAATCAACGGATATCGATCCTGTCCGGGTCGTGTAAAAGAATATGAATAAACTATTTTTCAGGGTGACACCAGTTGCGGTTTTCCTCACCGCTGCCGGGTTGATTTGGGGATGCTCAGTGTGTTGTGTCTGGGCTGCGATTGATTTACCTTTCCGGATTTATGTTGCCGCATTGAGTTTGCTGTCATCCGGATATTTCGGATTAAGTGCGTTATATCGGTTTTTCAGAGCCAAAACAACAATCAATCCGCTACAACCAGAAAGAGCCAGTGCCTTTGTTTGTGAGGGTGTTTATAAAGTATCCCGTAATCCTATGTATTTGGGGTTGTGTATTTTACTGGTGGGGTTTGCATACTGGCAGGAAAACCTTGTCGGCTTTGTTTTTGTGCCCGGCTTTGTGATTTATATGAATCACTTTCAGATTCGGCCTGAAGAGCAGGCACTGAAAACTTTATTTGGTGAGGAATATCTTATTTATAAAGCTCAGGTCCGTCGCTGGCTCTGAAGGAAACATGTATCTAATCATGTGAAATCAGGGATTTCACATGGAAGATTCAGGAGTTTGGAGCAGTAAATAAAAAAACAAATAGTGCTCAGGCAACTTCCGGAGCGAACTGAGCCATAAATCGGGTTTTGTGATCATCCAGCTTTTGTATCAGTGCGTCTATCGACGATTGGTTATATGGACGAAGACCGCTGACAACCATACGTTTCACGCCTTTACCAACGAGTTGTCCTTCGTTCTTAAACTGAAAGTTCAGTTCAACAGCTCCGCGTTTGCCCTCAACATCAAATGTTGTATCAGCAAGTTCTACTTCAGGCCGGGACAGATCCAGATGCTCAAGGTCAATATCCATACTCTCATAGATGACGAGAGGGCGTTCACAGTTAATCATGACCTGTTCTTTTTGCATGAGCGGCACAAGAATATACGGGAAATTCATTCCGGAAAACTGAACATAGCTGGTCACCAGATGCTGAATGAGTTCCTGATTTTGGGTCATTTCACCTTCTCTGCGCATATGCAGATATTCTTTGCCATTTTCATCAATCACAGCACTCTCTTTATCGTTTTTTTTCTCGATTTTAAGCGCAGTGTTTGCATTCACCATACCGGAAAAGTTGAATGACATCCTCTGACTGATCCCTTCTTTCTTGAGTAAGACTGCGAATAGCAAATCTCCGGGTACACAAAAGCGTTTATTATCTTCATCGTGAATAGGATTAAAATCACCCGCGATTCTTTTAGCAAAGTGGCTTGCCTGCTGTCGTGTGAATTGAAACTGATGTTGAGAAGTTGAGAAATAGGGCGCTAAAAACATATAAGGTCTGTTGTCTGATAGAAAATTTTGAACGATATTATAACGAACATTCTTCAGTAAATGGTCGATCCAGTCTGAAGAAATATCCGGGTTTCATTTATAACCTGGTTAATAACAAATAATCTGGTAAATAATAAACTGGCCTCTGCAAATCAGGCCAGTTTGACTTTAGTCTCTTTTCCAGAATATATGGCAAAATTTCTGCGATGGATCCCGGCTGACAAGCATCCGTGCAAAAATATCATCGAGTGCGTCACTTTCTTCATTGACAAGGCCAATGTGAATTTCAGCATACGTCGTTTTGTCAACGTCAAAGCCAACTTCGGATGACCAGTCATCCGCCACTTCGACCAGTTCAGCTGCACCCCGATCATCAAATTGCGCAGTAAAAATCAGGACATCAGCTGGTTCAAGGTTATCGGCGGCCATTTCGAGAAAAATATCGTAGGCAGTGTCGATGGTTTCATCATAGGAAAGAAGCTGCGTCATAGTTTACGCCCGGCTCATAAATTTACGTTCAGTCGTATTGATAATAACGCGCTCACCTGTTGCAATATACTCAGGTACCTGGACAACCAACCCCGTGGCGAAGTGAGCGGGTTTTGTTCTTGCAGAAGCTGACGCGCCTTTAATTGACGGATCGGTTTCTGAGATAACCAGTTCGACCGACGCAGGCAATTCGATTGCGGCAGCATTATCGTTGATCAAAATAACATGAAGCCCCTGAGTTTCTTCATTAATGAAAAGCAGGTCATCTTTGATATCTTCTTCTTTGAATGTATATTGATCAAAATTTTCAGAATCCATAAAGATATAGCTGTCACCATCAATATATGAAAATGTCACAGCGCGCTTGGTCATCGCAACAGTTTCCATAACATCATCTGATTTGAAACGCTCATCGACTCTGGAGCCGGTTGCTAAATCAGAACAACGGAATTTGTAGATTTTAGCGCCACCTCTGCCACCTGGAGTTGTAATTTCAATATCTTTCACCAATAGAGTCTTACCATTAGATTCAATTGCAAAACCTTTTTTTATTTCACTTGCCTTTGGCATCTACTATATCCTTTGTTGTAAATCTTCGTGTATTATACCGAAAGCATTCAAAGAAAAGGAATATTTTGAAGTATTCTCGGAGAGAAAGGTTCCATTTCAATAACGGTTGTCTATGCAATTACCTGTAATTAATCCAAAAACACCATTTCAGAATCATTATCAGCCCGCAATCAAATCTTTGGTTGCCTATCTGACGGCAGGGCTGGGTGATAATTTACACAGTATCTATGTTTATGGCAGTGTTGCCCGGAAGACAGCGCGACCTGAGTATTCTAATCTGGATATTGTTGTTGTATGCCATCAACCATTTGATGACCGGAAAACAACCGTTTTCAATACACTGCGCTGGCGGTTTCAGAAGTCATTTCCTTTTATCACAGATATCGATATTAAGTCGGCCTTAGTCAGTGAGGTTGCATCGCTGGACAGCCTTTTTTCATGGGGTTTTTTGCTACGCCACTGTGCTGTTTGTATATACGGCGAAAATCTTTCAGAGTGCTTTGGTAATTATGAAACCAGCTGGGAGATCGCAAAATACTGGAATATGGATATTGAAGAGCGGATTGTCTATTTCAGAGACCGTCTGGCAAAAGCGGGACAAGAGTCTGAACAGATGAAGATTCAGACGATGCTGGCAAAAAAGCTCTTGCGGGCAAGCTACGGTTTGATTATGTACAAGGATAAATGGTGGTTTGATGATCCGGTTGAGTGTGGGCAGCATTTTCTGAAGTATCATCCGGAAAAAGAACAGGATGTTGCCCGTCTGAGCATCCTGCTCAGACAGAAAGTGATTCCTAAGCGCTCCGTGATTGGTCTGCTGGATGATTATGGCCCATGGCTTGCGAAGCAATATAAAAAAACAGAGTTTCGCATTGGTTAAATGGTCAGAATATCAGAACAGACCCAGCTGCGGCTTTGTCAAATCGTCAAACTGACAACCGATAAAAGGCAGAATTGCATCTGCGACCGGTTTGAGCTGTTTATCAATATAGTGTTGGTAGTCTAATAAGCTGACCCGGAACTCCAATGGTTCCGGGCCATTTATTGTCATGACATATTCAATCGTACCTCTGTTTTGGTAGCGCAGTGGTTTTCCCATGCGCCGGTGTTGCTCGTCAGCAAGTCTCGCAGCCCGGACCTGAGGCGGAATATTTTTCTTATATTCATTCAACCGGCGTCTGAGCCGCTTTCGGTAGACCAATTCATGGTCAAATTCACCTGCGAGTGTTTTCTCAACAAAAGTCCGGACATAGTCTGACGGGTTTTCATCATGAAATATCCGGTGATAGAGTTGTTTCTGAAAGCGCTGTGCCAGCGGTGTCCAATCGGTTCTGACACTCTCAAGCCCTTTAAATATCATCTGCTCTTTATCTCCGGAGCCTGTTAGCCCGGCGTAACGTTTTTTGGAGCCGGTTTCTGAGCCCCGGATAGTTGGCATGAAAAATTTTCTGTAATGGGTTTCGTATTCGATTTCCAGACAACTTTCCAGGCGATATGTCTCTTTCAGATGTTGTTTCCACCATTGATTAATCGAGTCGGTCAACAGGCGACCGGTTTCATCCGCTTCCGCTGCTGTGTAGTTTTTTTCCAGAGAAACGAATGTTGAGTCGGTATCACCGTAAATAACCTTATAACCACTCGCTTCAATGAGTTGCCTTGTCTGTTTCATGATCTCATGGCCGCGCATGGTAATACTGGATGCTAAACGCGTATCAAAGAAACGACATCCTGAAGATCCAAGGACACCATAAAATGAATTCATAATGATTTTGATTGCCTGAGAAAATGCCGCTTCCCGGTTTTTTTTTGCAATATCTCTGGCCTGCCAGAGGGACTCAATCATTTTTGGCAGAAAGTGGCGGGTTCGGTGGAACTGGCCGCCACGAAATCCGGGGACCGCCTGATCATCTTCTTTTCCGGCAGTCAGTTTCAGGCCTTCGATCAGTCCAAGTGGATCAATCAGGAAGGTTCGGATAATGGATGGATACAGGCTTTTAAAATCAAGGACAATCACTGAATCATACAGGCCCGGGACGGAGTCCATCACATAACCACCCGGACTGGCTTGCCAGTTTTCAGAAACAAGACTGGGTGCAATGTAACCTGCACGATGTAGTTGTGGCAGATAAAGGTTGGTAAAGGCGGCGACTGAGCCCCCGATACGATCTAACTCCAACCCTGTTAGCTTCGAGCGCTGAATCATAAAATCTAACAGGTGAGTGTGAGCAAAAATGCGCCGGACTAACTGGCAATCTTTCAGGTTATAAATGGCCAGACTAATCTTGTCATGTTTGAACATGGTGTTAATTTCTTCCATCCGGTTGTGAACATTGTGAATGGCTTTCCCTTCATTCAGTAAGGCTTGAGAGACGGATTCCAGTGACCATGAACTGAAATGATAAGTTGCTGTTTTCAAAGCGTCAATACCGTCTAAAACGACCCGGCCGGGTATGTAGACGAAGCTTTTTTGTGACTGACCTGATGTGCGAAAAGACATGGTTTGCTGATCTCTGCCCAGTCGCAGTTTTAGATGATGTTTTTCAGCGCGCTGGTTTAATAGCCGTAAATCGAAATCAACCACATTCCAGCCAATGATGATATCGGGGTCATAGATGTTGAACCAGTGGTTCAGCGCCTGCAAAAGTTCTGCTTCATCTGAGACCCATTCGATATGAAAGTCACAGGGAACCTGAGAGATTTCACCCGGAGAGCCAATCATAATCACCCGTGCATCATTATCACAGTCCAGGCCAACGGAGTAGAGTTCCCCTTTTTCTGAACATTCAATGTCTAAAGAAACCGATCGTAAATCCGGATGGAAATCACCTTTCCGGCATTTTGCCTGAGTGACCATCCGGTGTGACGCTTTCTGTGTGATTGTGCCGGTAAATTCCAGACTGCCACAGATAAAACGTTCCATCAAGTAACGATCAGGAAGACGAATATCATTTTCTAAAACTTCAATATTTTCCTGCCGGCATTGTTCACAGAAGTTTTGCGCTGCCCTGAGTGTAGGCAGATAACATGCGGTTACAGGCGCTGAATTAAAGTCTCTGAGCGGCAGGTCTTTGTATGTGACATTGTCACATTGATTTGAAAGCGCCTGCTGAAGTCTGTCCTTGTCAGATCGGGTGATGAAACATACGGGTTGCTCATCATCAATTAAAATCCGGACGGGACCCTGCGTAGTAGAAACCCAAAGCTCGATGCGCGTTTTGTCGCCATAATCTCTGGAATGGCGGGTAAGAAGAAAGCCCTTTTCTATCGTCAAGGTGAAGTACTCGTTTTACTTTTTTTTGTTGAGGTTATTTCATCAATTAATCTAATCCAGATCAATCTTCATGATAGTTTTGCCACTAATACCGCCTCCGTTATCTACACTATAGGTGGGAGTCTGAAGTAAGTAAGCATGTCTGGAGGGCAGTATGATCACAGTTCACAGAAACTACTTTATGCATGATCAAAATCATAATAAGGCACATTTTCAGGTGAATCCGGTTGGTCATCTTGATATTGATATTATAGGTCGTAATAAGTTCTATCACTGTGAATTAGAGAATGTTTTCTTTGAATCACAGGGCGAAAGGACAAAAGTGACCGGACGTGAACCAGGTAAAAGAACCTGGCATGTTATGTTATCAACTCGGGATGCCGCTGAGCTGACACATCTGATTGAAGATGCTCATGAACAATTTGAAGTTTTAATGAAAGATTTGTAGTGTCTGACCACTGTGACAGTTTTACTGTATAATAATAGTTGGCTGGTTATCATGCGATGATTTGTGATAGCTCGGTTTTTCGGGTAAATCTGCCGCGTTTGTGGTTTAGCATTATAAAGTTTCTTAAACCAATTGAAAATGTTACTTTTATCATCCGGATTGACAGCCAGTTGATAAAAGTACTTTCGTTTTGACGCCTGTGTCTCTGCCATTATTTCAGATTCATGGGCGATTTATTTTTTGTCTGCTTTTTAAACATATTGATAAACGATATATTTGTTTTTATGTAAAATGAGAGCCTTAATGATAATTTATGTCGGGAAAATCTTGTAACTGAATGAATTATCTTATAAAACGTCTATCCGGAAAGAAATACTTGCGAAAGTTTTTATTTAGGCTCATAGTCAGAGGATAGTCAAAATTTAGACTTGAGTGAAGACTCGGCGAGAGTCGTGTTGAGCCAATTGATTGTGGAGATACAAGTTTGATTAGTGTATTCCTTGTAGATGATCATGAGCTGGTTCGCACAGGGATTCGGCGTATTATTGAAGACGTCCGTGGAATGAATGTAGCAGGGGAAGCTGACAGCGGTGAAGAAGCTGTAAAGTGGTGTCGTAATCATCATGTTGATGTTGTTTTGATGGATATGAACATGCCGGGAATCGGTGGTTTGGAAGCAACAAAAAAAATATTACGATACAATCCTGACATTCGTATCATCGTATTAACTGTACATACTGAAAATCCATTTCCGACGAAAGTGATGCAGGCCGGAGCCGTTGGTTATTTATCTAAAGGTGCAGGGCCTGATGAGATGGTCAATGCTATTCGGGTTGTGAATAGCGGTCAGCGTTATATTTCACCCGAGATAGCGCAGCAAATGGCTTTAAGCCAATTTTCTTCTGCTTCTGAAAATCCATTCGCTGATTTGTCTGAACGTGAGCTGCAGATCATGATGATGATTACGAAAGGACAAAAAGTAACGGATATTTCGGAGCAACTGAATTTAAGCCCCAAAACAGTGAATAGCTATAGATATCGCTTATTTGCAAAGTTAGATATTAATGGTGATGTCGAGTTAACCCATTTAGCCATCCGGCATGGAATGTTAGATACTGAGACTTTGTAGTGGTATCAACAACATTTGACTCTTCTGCTTTTTTAGCAACAGTAACGAATCAGCCTGGCGTTTATCGCATGTATAACGTTGAGGCTGAAGTCATTTATGTGGGAAAAGCAAAAGATTTAAAGAAGCGTTTATCCAGTTACTTCCGAAAAAAGCTTGATAATGAGAAAACCAGAGCGCTGGTAAGTCATATTTGCCGGATTGATGTGACGGTCACTCATACTGAAACTGAAGCATTAATCCTGGAACATAACTACATTAAGCAGTACCTCCCGAAGTATAATGTACTTCTGCGGGACGATAAGTCCTATCCATATATCTTTATGAGTGCCCATCAGCATCCCCGGATCTCTGTCTATCGCGGTTCTAAAAAGAAAAAAGGTGAATATTTTGGTCCTTATCCCGATGCCAGCGCTGTCCGGGAAACGCTGCACCTGATACAGAAAATATTTCCGGTCAGGCAGTGTGAAGATTCTGTCTATGCACACCGGACACGCCCGTGTCTGATGTATCAGATTGGTCGTTGTGCCGGACCTTGTGTCAAAGGCATTATTTCTGACGGGGATTATAAAGAGCTTGTCGATTATCTGAGGCTTTTTTTGCAAGGGAAAGATCAACAGGTTGTTTCAACCATGGTTGAGAAAATGGAACAGGCCAGCCAGGCATTAAGATTTGAAGATGCTGCGAAATATCGTGACCAAATCCAGGCGATTCGCAGGGTTCAGGAACAGCAGTTTGTCTCTGAAGATAGTGATGATGATATTGATATTCTGGGATTTGCCCAGGAAAACGGTATCGCCTGTATTCATATTCTGATGGTCCGGCATGGCAAAGTATTGGGAAGCCGGAGCTTTTTTCCAAAAATACCCGGAAATACAACGCATCAGGAAGTTTTTGAGAGTTTTGTTAAGCAATATTATTTGTCTCATAACGGTTCGCAGGCATTACCTTCCCGGGTGATAGTGAATCAGGGGATGATTGAGGATAAATCGCTGTTTCAGTCTCTGTTAAGTGATTTAGCAGGCAGAAAAGTGTTGTTTATGGTTGAACCATCTGGTTCAAGAGGACGTTACCTGAAGTTGGCAAATACCAATGCCCTGACAGCAATTACCACGAAACAAAATCATAAAATGACTGTTTTTCAGAGGGTTAAAGAATTACAGGAATTACTTGACCTTTCTGTATTACAGAGAATGGAATGCTTCGATATTTCCCATACGATGGGGGAGAATACGATCGCTTCCTGTGTCGTATTTAATCAGGAAGGTCCGGTAAAAGCTGAATACCGGCGATATAATATTTCAGGTATTACCGGTGGGGATGACTATGCAGCAATGGCTCAGGTTTTAGAGCGGCGCTATTCGAAACAACTCGATGCAGATAAGATTCCTGATATTATTTTTATTGATGGTGGAAAGGGGCAGCTGTCCAGAGCGTTTGAAATTGTTTCTCAATACTGGGACAACTGGCCTAAAGTGCCGGTTATGATTGGTGTGGCAAAAGGGGTGACCCGAAAGCCTGGTTTAGAAACATTAATTATGACAGACGGTGAAGAGTTTCACCTCGAGAGTGATGCTCCGGCTTTACATCTGATTCAGCATATCCGTGATGAAAGTCATAACCATGCAATTACCGGACATCGTAAAAAACGGGGAAAGGCTCGCAGAACCAGTGCACTTGAAGGCATAGAAGGCATTGGCCCCAAGCGTCGGCAAGCATTATTGAAATACATGGGAGGACTTCAGGAATTAAAGCGGGCAACTGTCGAAGATATCGCCAGAGTGCCGGGAATCAGCTATTCATTAGCAGAAAATATTTATCAGGCATTGAAACAATAAAAAAAATACAGCAACATAGTCACGCGACCTACAAGAGCGAATCACATATGCGTTTAAATATTCCTAATATTCTTTCCCTTATCAGACTTTTTTTAATCCCTGTTTTTGTGATTGCTTTTTACTTGCCTTACAGCTGGTCCCCATTTGCTGCTGCCGTTGTATTTTGGGTTGCCGGTGTGACAGATTGGCTGGATGGAATGCTTGCCAGAAAGCTGAAGCAGACTTCACGTTTCGGAGCATTTATTGATCCTGTTGCTGATAAAGTACTTGTTGCAACAGCTTTAATCCTCATTACTGAGCATTTTCATAGCTTTTGGATTACTGTGCCTGCGGTGACGATGATTGCCAGGGAAATTATTATTTCTGCGCTGCGTGAGTGGATGGCTGAAATTGGTAAAAGGGCTAGTGTCGCCGTATCCTGGGTTGGCAAAGTGAAAACAATGACACAAATGCTGGCTTTGTTTGCTTTGATCTGGCGCTATGATGACTGGATGATCTGGCTGGGTTATGTTGCTATTTACATTGCAACGGTTCTGACTTACTGGTCAATGGGGCAGTACCTGATTGCTGCGAAAAGTGATTTACTCAGCGCTGATAACCAATAATATCTCCAAAACTTACACGAATTTTCAGGTCGTTTGGGCATGCCAGAATCATTCGGCTGGATAAAAATCAGTGTCGTATCAGTAAAAGAATCAAACTTTCCGCAACTTATCCACATTTTCTGTGGATAAGGTGTTTTAAATTCGGTGAGTAATCAACGTGATGCCTTCTCAGTTGTGAGATTTAAACCGCGTCAGAACACGTCCTTCCTGATTAACAATGACTTTAAACAGGTACTCCACAGAGAATACCATTGAAAGATTAAGCACAACGAAAATTGCAATCATCATGACAAACTGATATTTGATCGCAATGATAGGAGAGGTTCCTCCGAGAATTTGTCCTGTCATCATACCGGGAAGTGTGACTAGTCCAATTGTTGTCATGGACGCAAGAATAGGAGCACTGGCTTTTTGCATAGCACTTTTGATAAATGGTCTGGCAGCATACCGGGGGGAAGCGCCCAGCGAAATAGCCGCTTCATATTCGTCCTTTCTTTCCTCAAATGCAGTGAAAAGATTCTGCAGTACAATAATATTTCCGCTTAATGAATTACCCATCAACATTCCTGCCACGGGAATCATATACTGGGCACTGTACAAAGGAACGGGTTTGACAATAAACACGCAAAATATGAGCAGAACGGGTAGCAGTCCCTGAAGAAGCGCAAGAAACAGTGGAAGTATGAGACGTGAATGGGGAAGCTGTGCTCTGGATAAAATTGAGCTGGCACCAATGAAAACAATCAGAATGAGCCAGAGCGTATTGACCACCAAATTATTCAGGCCAAACAGATATTCCAGATATAACCCAACAAGAAATAATTGTATCCCCATTCTTATCAGAGCAATGATAATTTCTTTTCCGAGATATAAACGATAGTGTGAACTGATATAGAGCGGGATCAGAGCCATCAGACTAAACATACCAAGCTGAAGCCATCCAATATCAATGACACTATTCATGTCAATATTCCTTCAGGTGTTTGTTTTAAAAACAGGTGTCTGATGAAAATGACTTTCCACCATGCGTTGTGTGACCGGGTGAGCGGGAGAAGATAAAACTTCTTCTGTATGACCTGATTCAACGACCGATCCTTCATGCATGACGATGATTTTGTCAGTGATGTGTTTAATGACCCCAAGGTGTTGAGAAACATAGATAAAAGAAACGCCCATTTCTTCCTGTAATTCCAGGATCAAATTAATAATCTGCGAGCGCATCGCCATATCAAGACCATTCAAAGCTTCATCAGCAACGATAATCGATGGCTGAAGTACCATGGCACGCGCGAGACAAACTCTCTGCTTTTGACCTGTTGCCAGCATTTGAGGATAAAAATAGGCATGCTCTGGCAGTAAGCCAACCCGGACCAATGTATCTTTTACCCTTCGTTGCCGCTCTTCAGGTGTCATTTCGGTATTTCTTTTCAGGGGACCTTCAAGAATACGACCAATCTGGATTCTTGGATTCAGTGAGGTATTCGGGTCCTGAAAAATCATCCGGATTAATTTGCACCGGGTTGCGTAATCTTTATGCTCCAGTTTTTCACCATTGACTTTGATCTCTCCGGTGGTTGGTTCGATGACACCCGCTAACATTTTGGCAAGTGTTGATTTACCAGAACCATTTTGTCCGATGAAGCCAAGTGTTTCTCCTGTTTCAAGATGAAAGCTGACCGGCTTTACTGCGGATGTCAGCTTTTTTTTGAACAGGCTTGCCCGGTTGACAAACGTTTTTGATAGATCGGTTACTTCTAAAAGAGAAACACTCACGATTATCCCTCCATATTCAGTGGATAGTGGCAGGAAAATTTGTGATTTTTAATCCGGCATGAACGGGGTACTTCCACACATTGTCTTTGTGCATAAGGACATCTGGGACCCAGGCGGCAGCCAATGGGAAGATGTTGTAACGGCGGAATAGAGCCGGGCAGTGACAGTAATTTTTGTTTATGAGGTATTGAGGAGCTGAAATCCGGAATAGCGGTCAGCAATGCTGATGTATATGGATGTTTTGGTGCTTTCAGAATATTTTCTGTTGGTGCTGATTCAACTGACTGTCCACAATACATCACCGTAATCCGATTGGCCCATTGAGTGATCATTGTCAGGTCATGTCCAATTAAAAGGACCGTGGTGTTGTTAAGTTGATTTAACCTGCTGATTAACCGGAAAATCTGTGATTGGGTAATTGGATCCAAATCATTTGTCGGCTCATCTGCGATCAGCAGCTTCGGTTTGGCTGCAATCGCCATAGCAATCATGACTTTCTGACATTCTCCATCTGTAATTTCATATGGATAACTGTTCATAATACGTTGGTGATCTTTAATGCCGACTTTGTGCAGCAAAGCAATTGCCTGTTTTTTTCGCCAGGAAAATCTTTGCCACCATGCCCCCTTAAATGAGTGAGCCGGAATAGCTTCAATCAGCTGCTCACCCACTTCATCGGATGGATCAAGACAAGTGGAAGGTTCCTGAAATATCATTGCAATATCCCGTGCAATGATACGCCGGCGTTCTCTGGCCGTTAGCTGGAGCAGGTCAACATTACCAAGTCTCAGCCTGTCAGCCGTGATTTTCCAGTTCTCTTTACAAACTCCGACAATGGCTTTGGCAACCAGGCTCTTTCCTGAGCCGGATTCACCAACAAGACCGCGGATTTCGCCTTCTGTCATTGTCAGATTCATCCGATCGACTGCTTTTACAAGTCCTTGAGGGGTATCGATTTCAATCGTCAGATGACGGATATCAAGCATCGGCATATTATTCGATTCCTGCGTTTAAGGCCTGTCTTGCACCTTCGCCAACAAAATTAATGGTAATCACAGTGAACATAATGGTTAATCCCGGCAGGGTCACAGTCCACGGCGCCAGGTAGAGAAGCTCCAGTGAGTCACCAAGAATAGCCCCCCATTCTGAGCTGGAGGACTGGGCACCCAGTCCAAGGAACCCAAGTGCGGTTATATCCAGAATCGCAATGGTCAGGGCAAATGTCACTTCTGCAACAATAACCGTCAAAATATTAGGCAGAATCGAATTCCATAACAAATAGATGTCTCTGGCACCATCAAGCCGGGCTGCAATGATGTAATCCTTCTCCATTTCCGTATTGACAGCTGTGTAGACGGAGCGAATAAAGCGGGGAGTGAGTGCAAGACATATTGCAATCAGAACGTTGAATTCACCCGTTCCGAGAAACGCAACAAAGATGATAGCCAGAAGCAGTGAAGGAATTGACATGACTGTATCGAGCAGGTGATTCAGGGTGCTTGAAAGTAGTCCGGAAGTCATGCCTGCCAGTACACCGATCGAGCAACCGGTTGTCATCGCCAGAAATGTAACAATCAGGGCATAACCAAATGAGTGCCGGGTACCGTCAATTAAACGAGAGAGAATATCCCTGCCTAAATCATCAGTACCAAAGAAGAAATCGACACTGCCGGATGGATCCCATGAAGGCGGTAAGAGTAAATTTCCTGAATGTTCCAATGGATTATATGGCATCAACCATGGAGAAAGAATGGTAATCAGTGTGAGAAAACCAAGGCACCATAATCCAAACATGGCCAGATTGTTGGTTCTGAAACTGCGCCAGAAGCGTTCAAACTGGGTTGGAATACGCTCTTCCTGATAGACACTATTCGTGAGCATACCAAGTTTTCCTTACTAATGGGTTAACCATGGCACCAATCAGATCCGAAAAAATATTGGCTGTCAGTACCAGAGACGCAACGACGATGACACCAGCCTGTATTGATACCAGATCCTGTTTTGCCAGCGCATCAAGCAGCCAGCGGCCAATACCAGGCCAGTTAAAAATCGATTCAGTGATAATGGCACAGGTAAACATCGTGGACAGCTGTACACCAAATTTGGGAATGATGGGTGGGATTGCGTTGCGTAACACATGTTGTGCAATGATCTGATAGTGAGACAGACCTCTGATACGTGCCACCCGAATGTAGTTTTGATTAATCACTTCAGCAACTGAAGCCCGCATCAGCCGGATAACCTGAGTGGTCGGGGAGAGTGCCAGTACAATACAGGGTAAAATCAGATGTTCGACAACACTTTGTAAAATCTGTGTCCGGTATGGACTGTTTGACAAAAAGGCATCCAGAAGAGCAAAACCAGTGACGGGTTTGAGTTCATACAAAAGGTCATATCTGCCCGAAACAGGAAAAAGCTGATACTTCAGGGACAGAACCAGAATCAGGATTAAAGCGACCCAATAAATTGGAGCAGAGTAACCACACATGGATACAAATGAAATCAGCGTATCAGACCATTTTCCCTGTTTCATGCCCGCTATGGTACCAATCGGAATCCCTACAATCAGAGAAATAAGAAAAGCGAACAGACAGACTTCAAGGGTTGCCGGAAAGACAACCATTAACTCATCAGCGACAGGAATACCCAGCCGGTTTACCCCAAAGTTTAAATGGGTGAGATTCCGGACATAGCTAATCCAGCCCGTCCAGAAACTTTCCATCGCCCAGTGTGAGCTGGGATCAAACCTGAGAATGTTATATCCGACTAATGTCAATATAAGCAATGTAATGATAAACAGATTAAATTTACGAATCGCATAGATAAACATTAATGTGTCCTCTCAACCGTATTGAAGGGTTGAACATTAAACGGACTCAGCCGGAATCCCGTCAAACTGTCACTGAAGGCTTTAAATTGCATGCCATGTGCAACCGGAATTACAGGGAACTCCTGATTGATAATATTCTGTGCCTGTTTATACAGATTTAACCGATAACGTTGCCGGTCAACTTCGAGTGCCAGATCCAGCAGAAAATCAAAATCTTCATTACACCAGTTTGACAGATTAATGCCTTCACGAACGGCATCGCAGGACAGGATGGGGCGTAAAAAACTATCAGGATCGCCTGAACGGCCTGACCACCCAGTCAGATATAAATCGACATCCATCCGGGATAATTTATTCTGCCTTTCGATTTTTTCTTCGGGTATCAGATGGAGCTTAACCCCGATATCTTTAAAATTCGCCTGAATTAACTCAGCGGTTTTATGTGGGCTGGGGTTATAAGCCGTTGGTTCCAGAGGCACCAGCATCGAAAGCTCCAGACCATTTCTGAAGCCTGCATCCCGCAGCAAGCCCAGTGCATAGTTTTTGTCATAACGAACCTGAACCGGATCTTTCTGATAAGCCCAGGAAGTGGGTGGCAATACATTGTAAGCAATGCTGCCGGTCCCATAGTAAACCGAGTTGAGGATATTTTTTCGGTTGATGGCAAAACTAAGCGCGCGGCGAATCCGTGTATCGCTAATCACCGGATGAGCGGTGTTTACAGCAATGAAGGAGACATTCATTGCGGGCGTTGACTTCAGAACGATATGCTCATGCTGTTCAATAATGGGGATTTGACTTGATATCGGTGTACTCAGAACATCACATTCATTCCTGAGTAATTTTGCCAGTGTTCCGGTTCCCCTTTGCGCAATATCAAAGACAACCTGTGATAATTTGGGGCGACCTTTCCAATAATTGTCATTTCTTTTGAGGCGGATAAAGTCGCCTGCCTGCATTTCATCTAAATAAAATGGTCCGGTGCCGACAGGGTGACTGTCCAGCATCGATTTATCACCGGCAAGAATGAGTTGATCTGCATATTCTTTAGACAGGATGACAGAATGTGTTGTGGCGATATTTGCCAGAAAACTGTTATCAGGCCGGTTTAATACAAACTGAATGGTATAGTCGTCGGTGGCTTTTATGTCCCGAATCAAGTGTCCGAAATTGATACCGGCAAACCACGGATAACTGCTGTAACCGGTATTATGAAAAGGATTTTCCGGGTTAATGATACGATCAAAGCTGAAAACCACATCCCGTGCATTTAAGGTGCGGGACGGTGTAAACCATGCGGTTTTTTGAAAAGCAATATCTTTGCGCAGATGCAGCGTATAACGGGTACCCTGATTATTTACTTCCCAGCGGGTGGCAGGATTAGGTGACGGGCGTTGCGTTTTTGGATCGAGTATCAACAGCGTGTCAAAAATTTGTGGGCCGAGCGCTTCAGCCACAAGTCCGCTATCGACTAGTTGTGGATTAAACGTATCCGGGTTTCCCTGACCACAATAGACAAAACCAGTCTTTCTGATTTCATTGTGAGCCGATGAATTGTCATTGCAGCCAACAATAAAAGGCAGGCAACCAAGACCCAGAATAAGTTGTTTCAGTATCTTCATATAGAAAGCGAAATCTGCAGCGAGGTATTAAGTATGTCTGTTCACCCCAATAACGCGCTAATTTATCATTTTTAAATTAGTGAACCAATGGAAAACACTATTTAAATAATTATTTATACTCAGGCAGCCTGAAAATTTGGTGTTCAGTGATATTTGTCCGGGCCTGAGACAACCCCGACTGTCAGGTGTCTGCCGAAACACGTATTTCTGCGTCAGGTGAATTTGACATGTTTTTACCATACCGGCATCCACTTTTCCCGGAATGAACCTTTCGGCTGATGCTGAATCATGCATCTTCTGATCGTTTGGGGTTATCCGGGTTTATTGATTAAAATCTGATACTTTCTGATCAAACCTCTTAACTGATGATAGCTCAACCCCAGTAATTCGGCCGCATTTCTCTGATTATATTTTGCTTGTTGAAGTGCCTGATGAATGAGTTGTTGCTCCTGCGAATCGAGCCAGTCTTTGAGGTTTACCGGGAGTGTTGGTTGTTCCTTTTCTCCGTTGTCAACATTTTCCGGCTCAGGGCTTTGCTGTGATGTTTTGTCATCTGCCCAAATGGATTCAAAAGGATTTAAAATCAGTCCGGGAATCGGTTCCTGCTCAGACTGGTGCTGGCATACGGCTCTTTCCACGACATTTTTCAGTTCCCTGATGTTACCTGGCCAGTGATAACTGAACAGTTGTCGTAAAGCGTTATCACTGAAGCCCGGAAAACAGGAGAGCTGCATTTCGCGGGACATACGAATGGCATAATGCTCTGCCAGCGGAAGGATATCTTCATGACGGGCTCTGAGTGGAGGCAAATGAATTACATCAAAAGCCAGCCGGTCAAGTAAATCAGCACGGAATTTTTGTTGTTCAGCCAGTTTTAATAAATTTTCATTGGTTGCACAAATCATCCGGACATTGGCTTTCAGTGTTTGACTGCCACCTACGCGTTCATATTCGCCATACTCAATGACTCTTAACAGCTTTTCCTGAACATTCAGCGGTGCATTTGCCAGTTCATCTAAAAATAAGCTGCCGCTTTCAGCCCGCTCAAATCGTCCGCGATGGCGTCCTTTTGAGCCGGTAAATGCGCCGGATTCATGGCCAAACAATTCAGAATCGATGACACCTTCAGAAAGAGCACCACAGTTCATGGTTATCATGGGCTTTTCCCATCTGGATGATAAGTAGTGTAGCCGTTGAGCAATGAGTTCCTTCCCTGTTCCTCTTTCTCCGGTAATCAGAACAGGGCGTTCTATCGGTGCAAGCAGGGAAACTTTGTCCAGCACAGCCAGAAATTCAGCTGATTCGCCAATAAGGTCATTTTTCATACAATGTGTTCCGGGGCTCTATTGGGTTGGTTAAATTAACCAAATAATGGCTAAAAATACAAATTCATCACCAGTGAATTGAAAGTTTATTTTTTAACTTATTGATTTTTAATGAATAAAAAACTTGGTATGGAACTTGTTATACATCATACATAGCATGTCATTATCACACATTGTTTTTATCAAATTGTTTATATAAAGGAGTCATGTGATGGGTATTTTTTCTCGGTTTGCAGATATTGTGAATTCCAACATTAGCGCATTACTGGATAAAGCAGAAGATCCGGAAAAGATGATTCGGTTAATCATTCAGGAAATGGAGGATACGCTGGTTGAAGTCCGGAGTCAGTCAGCTAAAGTGATTGCAGATAAAAAAGAACTTTCAAGGAAAATTGAGTCACTGGAACATCAGCAGCAGGACTGGGCTGAAAAGGCAACGCTGGCTTTGTCCAGACAAAGGGAAGACCTGGCTCGTGCTGCACTGATCGAAAAACAGAAAGTTCAGAGTATCGTTCAGAGCCTGAAAGAAGAGTATGCTTTAGTTGAAGAAACGATCGGTAAGCTGACGGGGGAGATTGCCAAACTTGAATCTAAAATTACGGAAACCCGCGCAAAGCAAAAAGCCATGATGATCCGGACTGAAACCGCCGGTAACCGGCGTAATGTGCAACGTCATTTACACCGCGCCCGTACCGAGGAAACTGTGGCAAAATTCGAGCAGTTTTCCCGGAAAGTGGATGAACTTGAAGCGGAGGCTGATCTGTTTGAAAAAACCGGAGCAGGGAAATCACTGGAGCAGGAGTTTATGGATCTTAAAGCTCAGGATGAAGTCGAACAAGAACTTGAGAAATTAAAAAAACAACTTGAAGAACGTCAGTAATGGTAAGCAACAAGGAGGGCATCAATGTCGGTTATGCTTATTACAGTTCCGCTAATTATTTTTATGGTCGTTGTTGCACCGTTGTGGCTGGTTCTCCACTATCGAAGCAAGCGACACTCAGATCATGGATTGAGTGAGGATGATTTTGAGCGGCTTCAGTCGCTTTCGGCAAAGGCTGAAGCACTGCAGGAGAGGATTCATACTCTGGAGAAAATCCTGGATGCTGAAACACCGACCTGGAGGTCAAAATCATGAGTCGTCATCTATACCGGGCAACAGAGAATAAGCGGATTACGGGTGTCTGTGCAGGTCTGGCAAATTATTTTGGCTGGGAAGCATGGCTGGTCAGAATGATTGTTGTATCAGCAACACTGCTTGGTGCCGGCGGACTGACCATCATGGCTTATATTGCTTTGAGTCTGATGCTGGATAAGCAGCCCGAGAGTTATGAGCAGACTGTGGAGAAACAAAGGGCGCATAAACTGAAAAGCCGTCCCTGGGAACAGGGACAAGCCCCCGGACAGTTACTGGCACATATTGAGCAGGAGTTTTCGGCGCTCGAAAGTCAGGTGTGCAGGATGGAAGCTTATGTGACGTCAGAATCATTCCGGGTAAACAAAGCATTCAGAGATCTGTAACGGTGGAAAACAAGACAAGTGGTGATTGCCGCCACTTATCTTGTTTGGGGTGTTTAAAGAGAAAGAATGATTATTTTTCCTCTTCTTTCAGTATTTCCTGATAGCGTTGCAGGCCTTGTTCCAGATCTTCAATCAAATCATTGACATCTTCCAGACCGGTGTGAAGCCTGATCAGCGTGCCCTGAAAGCCGGGATTTGATACGGTCCGGAGGGCATTAAAACTTTTTGGTTCATTCGCCAGAATCAGACTTTCAAATCCGCCCCAGGAATATCCCATACTAAAATGTTTCATGCCATCAAGCAGCGCCGTTGTTGCCCGTGGACAGCTATGTTTCAGAACAAAAGAAAACAGGCCATTGCCACCTGTGAAATCACGTTTGAAAAATGTATGTCCCGGACAACTTTCGAGTTCGGGGTGACGCACATGATCGACCAGAGGATGTTTTTCCAGCCATCTGGCAATGAGCAGACTGCTTTCCGCATGTTGTTTTAAGCGGACATCCAGCGTCCTCAATCCCCGAAGGCCGAGATAGGCATCGTCTGGAGAGACGCATTGTCCCATCAGGTAACTTTGTTCCCGGAGTTGATCCCAGTATTTTTCATGCGTAACAGCTGTGCCAAGCATGACATCACTATGCCCGACAATATATTTGGTTGCTGCCTGCACAGAAATATCGACGCCATGTTCGAATGGAGAAAAGTTGACTCCGGCACTCCAGGTATTATCCAGCATCACAATGATGTTATGTTCATGGGCGATAGTGGCAAGTGTCGGAATATCCTGAACTTCCATGGTGACCGAGCCAGGAGATTCGGTGAAGAGTATTTTTGTTTCAGGCCGGATCAGTGTCCGGATGTCTTCACCAATCAGGGGATCATAGTAAGTGGTTTCCACCCCCATTTTTTTCAGAATAATCTCGCAGAAATCTCGTGTTGGTTCATAACAGGTGTCAACCATAAGCAGATGATCGCCTGCCTCAACAAAAGACAAAATGGCATTGGTAATTGCGGCTGTTCCGCATGGATAAAGTGCACAACCAACTCCACCTTCTGTTTGTGTCATCGCATCCTGAAATGCAAAATGTGTTGTTGTACCTCTGCGGCCATAAAACAGTGTTTTGTCTGTTCGCTTTAGCATGGCCTGGTGTTTGTCTGCGACGGTATCAAATACGATGGTTGATGCTCTCTGGACCGGTGGATTCACGCTGCCGTGTGTCCACTCTTTGTTACGTCCTGCATGTATGAGCGTCGTCTTTTTATTTTCTGACATAATTGGTCCTTGTAAACAGATACATTCCCTGTATGAACAATGTACGGGTAGGGAATCTCCATACATCATGATGGATATTACAGATTGCTTAGATTGTGGTGCATATACTGGCGCTCAACGTTATCAAAGGGACGCGTCGAACGCAATTGTATCCGAACGCAATTGTATCCGAACGCGATTGTATCTTTGCGCAGCGGGGTTGCTCAGAGCAAAGGATTAAACAGATAGTACATCCGTTCCAGTGCCCGGTTATAAATCGGACGCATTTGCCATGACTGATAATCTATTTTTATTGCCTGCTGAATATATTTTTGCTGAAGCTCATACAACTGCTGTGTAAATTCAATATCGTCAACTGCCAGTGTGACTTCAAAATTCAGCCAGAGACTTCTCATATCCAAATTCACGGTTCCGACCAGACAGAACTGTTCATCGATCACCACTGATTTCGTATGAAGCAGACCGCCGTAAAATTCGTAAATGGCAACACCAGCATCGAGTAAGTCGCCATAGAATGACCGGGAAGCCCATTTGACCATCAGTGAATCATTTTTCTGTGGAATGATTAAATCAATATGAATACCACGTTGTGCCGCTGTTTTTAATGCGGAGAGTAAATCAGCACTGGGGACAAAGTAGGGGGTTGTTATGCGGATAGAATGGTTGGCCTGATGGATCGCCAGTATTAATGCCTGAGATATCATGTTCTCTGGCATTCCCGGGCCAGATGGTACCACCTGAATCGGATGTTTGGGTAATTCATCTTCTGGATTACATAACGGAACAAGAGGAAGTTCCCTTTCTCCGGTTTCAAATTCCCAGTCCCAGCTGTGAATGGCCGCCAAAACATTCACTGTCGGGCCAACAATCCGGACCATGATATCAATCCACTGTCCGACGCCGGAATCCCGCTTAAAATACTCAGGATCGACCATGTTCATCGAGCCGGTATAGGCAACAGAATCATCGATGACAATAATTTTTCTGTGCTGACGAAGATCAAGCCGGCGCAGAAATATCCGCCATGGACGAACTTCCAAAGCCTGCACCACATGAACACCTGAATTCACCATCAGGGTATACCAGTGACTTTTCATAAATTTGTTACTGCCCGCTGAGTCAAGCAGCAATTTGACATTGACGCCCCGGTTTGCCGCTTTGATCAGGCTGGAGGCGACTGAATCTGCCAGCCCGCCCGGGTGCCAGATATAAAAGACCATCCGGATTGAGTAGCGGGCTTGTTCTATGTCCCGGATGATTGATTGCAGAATTTGCTGAGGGGAGTATTGCAACGAGAGCTGGTTACCGCTTAAAGCCGG